>NZ_JBEYYJ010000004.1:0-364892 GCF_040645475.1 Streptomyces sp. NPDC046759
AGCTTCTTGCGGCCCTGAGGGCTCCGCACCTTCCGAATCTCGAAGTCCATCGCATCCCCTGAACTGGGGTGTTGCGACGACCACTAGAACGGAAGGTGAGGTGGCCGGGCCCTGACGCGTGAGGGGGCGGCGTTACGCCGCGGCCTTCCTGGTGCCGGAGAACGCGGCGAACGCGGCGATGGCGAAGAAGACGAAGGTCAGCGGGTCGGCGTCCTTCTTCCACACCTCCTGGACCACGTCGAGGTGCTGGAAGAACACCTCGTTGAAGCTCACGGGCAGCTGCTTGGTGATGATCATGGCCTCACCCACCAGCTGGCCGAGGTACACCGCGCCGAGCGCGAGGATCGCACTCACGACGGGCAGGGCCGGGTTGCGGCCGCCCGCCTTGCCGGCCGCGAGACCGACGACGAAGCCGACGCCGACGGCCGCGTAGCCGATCTCGTGCTTGGTGGCGCCGATGACGAGGCCGTAGAGCGCGGCGGCGGCCACGGCGGCGACGACCGCGGCGACCACGCCGAGGACGACGTTGTTCCGGCCCGGCGCGGGCGGTGCCGGCGGGGCGAAGGCACCGGGCTGGGCGCCCGGCTGCGCCGGGTACGGCGCCCCCGGAGCGGCGGCCGGAGCCTGCTGCGCGGACGGGGTGCCGTCCACCGGACCCGACTGCGGCGGCTGCGGCGGTGGTGCTGACTGGCTCATGACAGGAATCCCCCCGAGGTGGAACACGGCTGAAAGGCGGAAGCGGAAGACCCCCGCACGCGTGTGCGGTGAGTCCGGGGGAGATTAACAGCCGGGGACGACAACGCCCCGGCTGTTTTCCTTTCGTGACCGGGCTCAGAGCCGGTGCGCGGCTCCCGTCGGCGTGGCACCGCGCGTGTCCAGCAGCAGCTGGGCCTTCACCGAAAGGCCCTGCAGGTCGTAGGTGCGGTGGTGCTGGAGCAGGATCGTCAGGTCGGCGTCGGCCGCGGTCTCGTAGAGCGCGTCCGCGCGCGGGACCGGGCGGTCCAGGACGTTCCATGAGGCCACGAAGGGGTCGTGGTAGCTCAGGGAGGCGCCCAGCTCCATCAGCCGGATCGCGATCTCCTGTGCCGGAGTGCCCTGCTGGTCGGCGAGGTCGGGCTTGTAGGTGACGCCGAGCAGCAGCACGCGCGCGCCGCGGGCGGACTTGCCGTGCTCGTTGAGGAGGGTGGCGGCGCGCTGGACGACGTACCGGGGCATCCGGCCGTTGACCTGCTGGGCCAGCTCCACCATCCGCAGGGTGCGGGTGGCGTGGCCGGTCAGGTCCTGCGGGACGCCGTGGCCGCCGACGCCCGGGCCCGGCCGGAACGTCTGGAAGCCGAACGGCTTGGTCTCCGCGCACCGGATGACGTCCCACAGGTCGACGCCCAACTCGTGGCACAGCACGGCCATCTCGTTGACGAGCGCGATGTTGACGTGCCGGAAGTTGGTCTCCAGCAACTGCACGGTCTCCGCCTCGCGCAGTCCACGCGCGCGTACCACCTTGTCGGTGAGCCGGCCGTAGAAGGCGGCGGCCGACTCGGTGCAGGCGGGAGTGAGGCCGCCGATGACCTTGGGCGTGTTGGCGGGGGTGTGCTCGCGGTTGCCGGGATCGACCCGGCTGGGCGAGTAGGCGAGGTGGAAGTCGCGCCCGGCGCGCAGCCCCGAGCCCTTCTCCAGCAGGGGCCGCAGGAACTCCTCCGTGGTGCCGGGGAGCACCGGCGACTCCAGGATGACCGTGGTGTGCGGACGCAGCTGCTCGGCCAGGCTGCGAGCGGCCGCCTCCACCTGGCCGAGGTCGAGCCCGCCGTCGGCGCCGCGCGGGGTCGGCGCGCAGATCACCGCGGTGCGCACCCGGCCGAGCTGGGCCGGGTCGGTGCCGGGCCGGAAGCCCCCCGAGTGCATCCGGCGCAGTTCGGCGGGGCTGAGCGAGCCCACCTCGGGGCCGGTGGCGTAGCCGACGGTGGAGATGCCTGCGGCGACGGCGGCCTGGGCGAGCGGCAAGCCGTAGGGGCCGAGTCCGATGACGGCGAGGTCTGCGGGCATGCGTGGGCCGTCCTTTTCAGAAGCCGAAGCGGGACAGGTGCGCAACCGCTGTGGACAGAAAGAGCGAGTGCAATGTCAGACTAGGTACACATATGACTGTTATGTGTGATTCTGTTCGTGTGTCTTCCGAGGGTTGTGTACGAGTTGTCCACACGTTGCAAGCCCGTGGTGGCTGAAGTCGGGCAAGCCGGTCAGAATTTGGGCATGAGGAGGGGATGAACCGGGCTTCGCCCACGGGGTGCGGCCGACGCGAGCGGGTCAGCGACAGCGGGAGGCAGCGGTGAGGACAGCGACTCTGGGGCCGGCACAGCGCGCCGAGGCACTGGCGGCGATGGCGGAGCGCGAGCTGGACGTGCTGGTGATCGGCGGCGGAGTCGTCGGCGCGGGCACCGCGCTGGACGCCGTCACCCGCGGCCTGTCCACCGGTCTGGTCGAGGCCCGCGACTGGGCGTCCGGCACCTCCAGCCGTTCCAGCAAGCTGATCCACGGCGGACTGCGCTATCTGGAGATGCTCGACTTCGCACTCGTCCGAGAGGCCCTGAAGGAGCGTGGCCTGCTGCTGGAGCGGCTCGCCCCGCACCTGGTCAAGCCGGTGCCGTTCCTGTACCCGCTGCAGCACAGGGGCTGGGAGCGGCTGTACGCGGGCTCGGGCGTCGCGCTCTACGACGCGATGTCCATGGCCCGCGGCCACGGACGGGGCCTGCCCCTGCACCGCCATCTGACCCACCGCCAGGCCCTGCGCGTCGCCCCCTGCCTGAGGAAGGACGCCCTGGTGGGCGCCCTGCAGTACTACGACGCCCAAATGGACGACGCCCGCTTCGTGGCCACCCTGGTGCGCACCGCCGCGGCATACGGCGCGAAGGCGGCCAACCGCGCGCGCGTGACCGGGTTCCTGCGCGAGGGCGAGCGGGTGGTCGGCGCCCGGGTGCAGGACGTGGAGGGCGGCGGGGAGTACGAGATCCGCACCAAGCAGGTCGTCAACGCCACCGGTGTGTGGACGGACGACACCCAGGCCATGGTGGGGGAGCGGGGCCAGTTCCACGTCCGCGCCTCCAAGGGCATCCACCTCGTCGTGCCCAAGGACCGCATCCACTCCACCACCGGCCTGATCCTGCGCACCGAGAAGTCCGTCCTGTTCGTCATCCCCTGGGGCCGGCACTGGATCGTCGGCACCACCGACACCGGCTGGGACCTGGACAAGGCCCACCCGGCCGCGTCCAGCGCCGACATCGACTACCTGCTGGAGCACGTCAACTCGGTGCTCGCGGTGCCGCTCGGCCGCGACGACGTACAGGGCGTGTACGCCGGTCTGCGCCCGCTGCTCGCCGGCGAGTCCGACGCCACCAGCAAGCTGTCACGCGAGCACACGGTCGCTCATCCGGCGCCGGGGCTCGTGGTGGTGGCGGGCGGCAAGTACACCACCTACCGGGTGATGGCGAAGGACGCGGTCGACGAGGCCGTGCACGGCCTGGACATGCGGGTCGCCGACTGCGTGACGGAGGAGATCCCGCTGCTGGGCGCGGAGGGCTACCAGGCGCTGTGGAACGCCCGCGCCCGGATCGCCGCCCGCACCGGGCTGCACGTGGCCCGAGTGGAACACCTGCTGAACCGGTACGGCTCCATGGCCGAGGAAGTCATGGACCTGATCGCCGCCGACCCCGCCCTGGGCGAGCCGCTGCAGGCCGCCGACGACTACCTGCGCGCCGAGGTGGTGTACGCCGCCTCGCACGAGGGCGCCCGGCACCTGGACGACGTCCTCACCCGCCGCACCCGTATCTCCATCGAGACCTTCGACCGGGGCACCCGCAGTGCCCGCGAGGCGGCCGAGCTGATGGCGCCGGTCCTCGGCTGGGACAAGGACCAGATCGAGCGCGAGGTCGAGCACTACGAGAAGCGGGTGGAGGCCGAGCGCGAGTCCCAGCTCCAGCCCGACGACCTGACGGCGGACGCGGCGAGGCTGGGAGCGCCGGACATCGTGCCGCTCACCTGAGGGGGGCGTACGCGAAGTCCGCCCGTGAGCCGGTGTGCCCCGGCGGTGGCCGAACACTCGTCACCCCCGCCGAAACCAGGCGCATTTCACCAAAACGGGTGCACTGGGTCGCGCCTGGGGCGAAGGGCCCCCTGGGCGTTGGCCACTTGTCGAGTGAGAGACAATGGAGGCTCTGTCAGGGCGGGTTGTATGAGGGGACGCATGTCGGAGGCGGAGCGGGCGGGTACATCTCGTCAGGGGACTCGTCAGGACAAGAGCGAGCGTCGTCTCCTCGCCGGGCGGTACCGGCTGGGAGACGTGCTGGGCCGGGGCGGCATGGGCACGGTCTGGCGCGCCGAGGACGAGACCCTGGGCCGGACGGTCGCCGTCAAGGAGCTGCGGTTCCCGTCGAACATCGACGAGGAGGAGAAGCGGCGCCTGATCACGCGCACCCTGCGTGAGGCCAAGGCGATCGCCCGGATCCGCAACAACAGCGCGGTGACGGTGTTCGACGTGGTCGACGAGGACGACCGGCCGTGGATCGTCATGGAGTTGGTCGAGGGCAAGTCCCTCGCCGAGGCCATCCGCGAGGACGGCCTGCTGGAGCCCAGGCGCGCCGCCGAGGTGGGACTCGCCGTCCTGGACGTGCTGCGCTCCGCGCACCGGGAGGGCATCCTGCACCGGGACGTGAAGCCGTCCAACGTGCTCATCGCCGAGGACGGCCGGGTCGTGCTCACCGACTTCGGCATCGCGCAGGTCGAGGGCGACCCGTCCATCACCTCCACCGGCATGCTGGTGGGCGCCCCCTCCTACATCTCCCCCGAGCGCGCCCGCGGCCACAAGCCCGGCCCGGCGGCCGACCTGTGGTCGCTCGGCGGCCTGCTGTACGCGGCGGTGGAGGGCGTGCCCCCGTACGACAAGGGCTCGGCGATCGCCACGCTCACCGCGGTGATGACCGAACCCCTGGAGGAGCCCAAGAACGCGGGTCCGCTCAGGGACGTCATCTACGGCCTGCTCACCAAGGACCCGGCCGAGCGGCTCGACGACGCCGGCGCCCGGGCCCTGCTCAACGCGGTGATCCACGCGCCCGAGCCGGAGCCGATGGACGCCACGCGGGTGGTCCCGCTGCCCGGGCACCCCGGCCCCGCCGGGGGCAAGCGGCGCGAGGAGCCCGGGGAGAAGCTGCGCGCCGCGCTGCGTTCGGTCCGCAAGGCGGCCGGGGCGGCCACCGCGGCGGCGGCAGCGCGGACGAAGGGCGCCGGCGACACGGCCCCGCCGGACGCCGGCGCCGCAGCGGGCGCGGGCGGGACGGCGGGCGCGGGCGGGACGGCGGGCGCACGCGGTGCCTCCTCCGGCGGGCCCCGCCCCGCCGTCCAGGGCGCGGCACGACCGGGTCCCTCCGGTGGCGCGCGGTCCGGCGGGCCGGGCACCGGACCCGTCGGAAGGCGGACCGGTACCACCTCCGGGGCCGCCGGTGCGCCGAACTCCAGCGCGAACAAGCCGAGTTCGGGCTGGCCCGTGATGCCGCCCCCCGACCTGGACCTGCCGCCGCGCCCGGTGCCCAGGGCGCCGCTGACCGACGTGGTGCCCAGGCGCACGCTGGTGATCATCGCCGTGGTGGTCGTCCTCGCGGTGCTCGGCACCGTCCTGGCCATCGCCCTGAACAGCGGTGACGGCAAGGGCGGCAGGAGCAACGGGGCCCGGGCGGCGGCGAGCACCGGCGCGTCCACGAAACAGGACAAGACCGACCGGGGCGCGGGTGGTGCGGCACGGACGGACGGGGCGGGCCCGACGGCGGCCGGCACCGGTACCGCCTCGGGTGGCGCTGTCGACGCGAGCGCGTCCACGGACGGCTCCCGCGACGCCGACGCCCCGGACAAGTCGGGCTCCGACGGCGGCGGGAGCGCGCCGGCGGTGTCGACCCGCAAGGCCGGCCAGGGCTACTCGATCGGGCTGCCCAAGGGGTGGTCGTACAAGGCCACCGGCAGCGCGGGGGACCGCTACGCCGGTCCGGACGGGCAGACGCTGCTCATCGGCTGGACCGGCAGCCCCAAGGACGACCCGGTGGCGGACTGGACGAACCAGGAGCACTTCATGGCGCGCTCCCAGTACCACAGGATCCGCATCGAGAAGGTGGACTACCGCGGCTGGAACACGGCCGACTGGGAGTTCACCTACGTCGACGGCGGCACCGAGCACCGCGCCATCGACCGCGGGTTCGTGGTCAACGGGCGTCTCGGGTACGGGCTGATGTACACCGCGAAGGCCGGAAACTGGGACAGCGCGCTGTGCAAGGACACCTGGAAGACGTTCACCGCTTCCTTCGAGCCCAAGTCGTAGGCTCGGGGCCCCGCTTTGGGGCGTGAGAATCCGTCATCCGGTCAGTGGGGATTGCCTCCGGCACGTATCGTGAATGGTTGCGGACCGTACGCAGCCGGAGGGTTGTGCGAAACGGGTCGCGAGGCGAACGGATGTGACCAACCGGGCGGCCGGGGGAGGCAACGTGGACGACTACGCGGGTCGGGTGCTCGCCGACCGCTACCGCCTGCCGTTGCCGCCCTCCGACGAGTACGAACTCACCGAGACCCGCGCCTTCGACACCTACAGCGGTCAGGAAGTGCTCGTCCGGCAGGTGCCGTTGCCGGAGGTCGTCGAGGCCGAGGTGCTCGACGCGGAGGGGCTGCCCGAAGGGTTCACCGCGCGTGAGCGCGCCCGGCGGACGCCGGACGCCCGGGCCGCCACCCGGCGGCCCGCCGACCCGGCCGTGCGGCGCGCCGTCGAGGCCGCCCAGGCGGCGGCCCGTATCCCCGACCATCCGCGCCTGGACCAGGTCTTCGACGTGTTCGCCGAGGGCGGGTCGCTGTGGATCGTCAGCGAGTTGGTGGCCGCGCGCCCGCTGGCCGCGCTGCTCGCCGAGCAGCCCCTCACGCCGTACCGGGCGGCGGAGGTCGCCGCCGACGTGCTCATGGCGCTCCGGGTGCTGCACGGCCACGGCTGGGTGCACCGCAACATCACCGCACGCACGGTGCTGGTCTGCGAGGACGGCCGCGTGATGCTGACCGGCCTGGCCGTCGGCGCCGCGGAGGAGGCGTTGTGCGGGTACGACCCGGTGCCGGACCAGGAAGGGCCGGAAGAAGGGGCCGTCGGGGCGGCGGGCACCGAGGCGGCCGGGCCGGGATCCGGACCCGGGACGGTCGTTCGGGCTGCCGGCGGCCTGGGCGTCCCTTCGGGCGGGGACTCCGCCGGCTCCGGTGACCTGGCGAGGGGTGCGGCCGGCGGGGCGGCGGGCCCCGGTGGCGTGCCGTCCGCGGACGCCGGCCCCGAGGCCGCGCGCCGCGCCGCGATTCAGGCCAGGGCAGCCGGAGGACTGCCGGCGCCGGAGGCGGACGGAGTGTCCGGCGGGCCCGGTGCGCCAGGCTCGGCGGGGCAACGGCCGCCGGAGAACGGCGCGGAGATCCGTGCCGCCCGCGCGGGGGCCATCGCCGCCTACCGTGCGGGCGCCCGTGCCGCCGCCCGGGTGCAGGAGGCCCGCCAGAACGGGCGCGCCGCCCTGCCCGGGGCCAGGCCGCCCGCCGAGGGCGAGGCCGGCGCCGACCGGGCCGACGGCACGGCACGGTCGCCGTACCCCGGCGGGCCGGGCAGCGCGACGCCGCCCGGGCGGATCGCCGACCCCTACGGAGTGCAGGGCGCGCCCTGGCACCGTGTCTCGCCGCGCCCGGGTTCCGCCGACACCTCACCGGCCGGGAGCGGCGGTCCGCAGCGCCCCGGTCTCCCCTCGGCGAACCCCCGCCCGTCCGTCCCGGGCCAGGCCCTCGCCCCGGAGCCCCGAACCGGCACCGCCGACGGCCGCCAGAGCTCCGGCCTGCCCCCCTACGGCCCCGGCCCGGCCCCCCAGGACCCGACCCCGCTCCCGGACACCACCGGCCGGGCGCACCGCGGCCCGGACGCGTCCTCGCACGCCACCGGTCCCGCCCGCCCCGGCACGGCCCTGCCCTCGCACACCACCGGCGCCGCCCCCCGGACCGGCACCGACCCCGACCACCCTCCCTGGCACGACACCGGAACGGCCATGGGCGGCGACCGGCGTGGGCCCGCGACGGCGTTGGCGGCCGAGCGGGCGCGGCAGGTGCGGATGACCGTCGTGGGGCCGGTGACCGAGCGGTGGGCGCCGGAGCAGGCCGGCCCCGTGCACGAGAACTGGCAGCTGGCGGCGCCGATCGGGGCCGCCACCGATCTGTGGGCGCTGGGCGCGCTGCTGTTCCGGGCCGTGCAGGGGCACGCGCCGTACCCGGAGGAGTCGACGGCCGAGCTGGTGCAGCTGGTGTGCGCGGAGCCGCCCGCGTTCGCCGAGGAGTGCGGCCCGCTGAGGCCGGTCGTGGAGTCGCTGCTGCGCCAGGACCCCACCGAGCGCCTGGACTTCGAGGAGCTCGGGGGGTGGCTGCGCTCACTGGTGCGCTCGGCGCCGGAGCCCGACGCCGGCACCCACGTCGTGCCGGTGCCGCCCGCCGACCCGAGCCGGCTGCCGATCGTCCGGCGCCGCGGCGAGCTGGTGCGCCGCCGCCGCGCCGGGCTGCCCGCGGCCCATCCGCACGGCCGGCACAAGCGGGGCCGGGAGGAGGCCGGTTCGCCGCGCAGCCTCGGCCGGACCCTGCTTCTGGTCATCCTGCTCCTGCTGGCCGGCGCGATCGCCTACGCGCTGCTGTTCATGCCCAGACAGGGTGAGAGCGGAGCCTCGGGCAGCACGGACCGCACCGGCACCGCGGGCGAGGCCGGACCCGCGCCCTCGCCCTCCGGGCCGCCCTCCTCCGCCCGGAGCACCCCGCAGAGCAGCGCGCCGGCCACCGAGACCCAGACCGGCGGGGAGCCGTCCGTCGCCGACGGCTTCACCCTGCGCAAGGACCCGGAGGGCTTCCAGCTCGCCGTCGCCGAGGGCTGGGAGCGCAGCCCGAAGAACGGCAGCGGCCAGGTGGTCTACGCCCACGGGAACTTCCAGCTGATCGTCGTACCCGGACGGGACAGCGCGGCGGCGTACGGCGGTGACCCGATGGCCTACCAGCGGGACAAGGAGAGCGAACTCCAGCCCTACCGCGACTCCAGCTGGGCCACGGCCACCGGCCTGAGAACCATCGAGGTGGGCGGGCGGACCATGGCCGAGGGGCAGTTCACCTGGACCGACGGCCAGGGCCGCGATCTGTTCGTGCGCAACATGGCGATCCTGCTGAACGGCCGCTACCACATCCTCCAGGTCCGCGGCCCGGAGGCCGACCGTGACCAGGTGACCCGGCTGTACGAGCAGGCCACGACGACGTACCGCTACACGCGTTGAGCGCCCCGTATACCGGTTGACCGTTCGTGGCCGATTCCGGTGGCCACAAGCGTCACAGTGCTGTCACCTTGGCACCCCGCCGGTTCCCTGTTGGTGGACCGGTCCTTAGTCTGACCCTGTCAAGAGCATTGCGGGGCAACGTGAATCAGATGCAGGGCCTGCTCATAGCGGGCCGCTACCGGCTCGCCGATTCCATCGGCAGCGGCGGCATGGGCCGGGTGTGGCGCGCCCACGACGAGGTGTTGCACCGGACGGTCGCCGTCAAGGAGCTGACCGCCGCGCTCTACGTCTCGGAGAGCGATCAGGCCGTACTGCTGGCCCGTACCCGGGCCGAGGCACGCGCCGCCGCGCGCATCAACCACTCCGCCGTCGTCACCGTGCACGACGTCCTCGAACACGACGGTCGCCCATGGATCGTCATGGAGCTGGTCGAGGGCAACTCCCTGGCGGACGCGGTCAAGGAGCGGGGGCGCGTCGAACCGCGGGAGGCCGCGCGCATCGGCCTGTGGGTGCTGCGCGCGCTGCGCGCCGCGCACTCCGCCGGCGTGCTGCACCGGGACGTCAAGCCCGGCAACGTCCTCCTCGGCGGCGACGGCCGGGTGCTGCTCACCGACTTCGGTATCGCCCAGATCGAGGGCGACTCCACCATCACCCGCACCGGAGAGGTGGTCGGCTCGGTCGACTACCTCGCGCCCGAGCGGGTGCGCGGCCACGACCCCGGCCCGGCCTCGGACCTGTGGGCGCTCGGCGCCACGCTGTACACCGCGGTCGAGGGCCGGTCGCCGTTCCGCCGCACCTCGCCGCTGAGCACCATGCAGGCGGTCGTGGAGGAGCAGGCCGACGAGCCGCGCCACGCCGGTGCGCTCGGCCCGGTCATATCCGCCCTGCTGCGCAAGGAACCGGACCGGCGGCCGACCGCGGAGGAGGCGGAGCAGATGCTCGCCGAGGCGGCGGAGGGGCGCCGCCCGCACTCGGCCCAGGCGTTCGTCCCGACCCAGGGCTCGGGCCTGCACACCCGTGGTGCGAGCACCCCGGCCGCGTCGGGCTACGGCTCCACGGGGACCACGCCCGGCTACGACGCCCTCGGGACCGATTCCGGCTACGGGACCGATTCCGGCTACGGGACCGATTCCGGTTACGGCACCGGAGCGCCGGCGGGCCCGGGCCGTTCCATGACGGGCCCGACTGCCGTGGCCCCCACGCCGCAGGGCCCGGCGCCGACCCGGCCCCGGCCCCGCCCCCGGCGCCGGCTGCGCACCCTCGCCCTGGTCGTCGCCGTCGCGGCCGTGCTCGGCGCAGGCGCGGCGGTGGCCTACCAGGAGTGGGGCGGTTTCGGGCAGAACACCGGGGCGAGCGGGGGTGCGGGCCCGGCCACGACCTCGCAGTCCGCGAGCAACAGCACCACGCCGGGTCCCGAAGGCACGGTTCCCGACAGCTGGGAGGTCCACCACGACCCGCTCGGCTTCAGCCTCTCCCTGCCCAAGGGCTGGAAGCGGAAGGTCTACGAGATCAAGGGCGACCTCAAGCAGATCGACTACTCCCCGGACAACGGCATTCACTTCGTGCGCATCGCCATCGACGGCTCGCCGGACTTCGCCGACGCCTACCAGCACCAGTCGGACCTGGAACAGCAGTTGCAGCGACTGGTCGACTACAAGCGCGTGACCATGAAGGCGAACATCTACCGCGACCGCAACGGCTCGCTGTGGGAGTACACCTGGTACGCGCTGAAGAAGGACGCGCCCCACGTCGCCGGCCCGCGTCACGCGATCGAGGAGACGTACTTCTCGCGCGCGGGGGCCGAGTACGCCATCTACATGTCGACGCCGCAAGAGGACTGGGCGAAGACCAGCAAGCAGTTCAAGTGGGTGCTGCAGAGCTGGCAGGAGCCGAACGGCGCCTGACCGCCGTCACGGGAGGCATCGCGAGGGAAGGAGCCGGTCCGGTCCGGCGCTGCACGTCGGCTGACGATCGGTCATGGGGACCGAACTGCCCCTGATACGGCCGAAAACCGCTGGTCGATCAGCCCGGCTTGGCCGATCGGCGCCCCGGAGGGCCTGGGTCCGGTGAGGCATGATGGGGCCCATGGGGACCGAGGGCGCGGACTTCCGGGTGATCGCGGGCCGTTATCGCCTCGAGGCACGCATCGGGCGCGGCGGCATGGGCGTCGTGTGGCAAGCCGTCGACGAGGTGCTGGGACGCCGGGTCGCGGTCAAGGAACTCCTCCCGGACGACTCCCTCTCCGAGGAGGACGCGCGGCGCCGCCGGGACCGTACCTTCCGTGAGGCGCGGGCGGTCGGCCGGCTGCGGCATCCGCACATCGTCGTGGTGCACGACGTGGTGGAGCAGGACGAACGCCCCTACTTGGTGATGGAGTTGGTGGACGGCGGTTCGCTCGCCGACCGGATCTCCCGGCAGGGCCCCGTCGACGCCGCCGAGGTCGCGCGGATCGGTGTCGCGCTGCTCGGTGCGGTGCGCACCGCGCACGAGGCAGGGGTGCTGCACCGGGACATCAAGCCCGCGAACGTCCTGATCGAGTCCGGCACCGGACGGGTCGTGCTGACCGACTTCGGTATCGCACAGGTCGCGGGCGCCACCACCCTCACCGAGACCGGCTCCTTCGTCGGCTCCCCCGAATACACCGCCCCGGAGCGGATGTCCGGGCTGCGCACCGGTCCGGAGTCCGATCTGTGGTCGGTCGGCGCGCTGCTGTGCACGGCGCTCAGCGGCGAGTCGCCGTTCCGGCGTGACTCGCTCGGCGGCATCCTGCACGCCGTGGTCGCCGCCGACATCCGGCCGCCCGCGCAGGCCGAGCCGCTGCTGCCGGTCGTCCGTGGGCTGCTGGAACGCGATCCGGACCGGCGGCTGGGCGCGGCCGAGGCCGAGCAGATGCTGCGGACGTTCCTGGAGACGGGCCGGACACCGGAGGCGCCGGGCACGGCGTCCGGCGACACCGCAACCGGCCGCGTGCACCGGATCGTCGGGGGCCGCACGCCCTGGCCCGGGGCGGCGGGACGCACGGCGAAACCCGGTGCGACGACAAGCCGTGCGCGGCCGGACGCCGCGTCGTACACCCCGACCCAGCAGGACCTTCCGTACGCCGGGGCGCACACGCCGGGCGTGGCCGGGCCGGTGGCGGAGCCCCCGGCGCGGCCGTCCACGCGTGGGGTGCTGGTCGCCGCCCTGCTCGTCGCCGCGCTGGCCGGGGCCGGCGTCTCCGCGGCGGCGCTGCTGCTGAACCGGGACGGTGGCGGGGGCGGCGGCAGCCCCGGCGGTACGGCGACCTCCCCGGCGACCGGCACACGGACGAGCCCGGACTCGCCGCCGGCATCCGGCACCGCCGGCCCGACACCCACCGCGACCCGTCCGACAGGCACCGCCCCGGGCCGGACCGACTCACCGACCGCGCCCTCCGGTTACCGCACGGCCCGGGACCCGGCCGGCTTCTCCCTCGCCGTCCCTCAGGACTTCACCCGCAGTCCGCAGGGCGAGCGCGTCTTCTATCTCTCGCCGGGTGACACCTTCCGTCTCGGCGTCAAGGTCGCCGATCCACAACCGGGCGGCCCGCAGGCCGTGATGGAGCGGTCGGCGGCCGAGGGGCCGTCCGCCAACCCCGGTTACCACGACGGCCGGGTCACCCGCACCACGCACGACGGGCACCGGGCCGCACTGTGGGAGTTCACCTGGGACGGTTTCAGCGCCACGGAGGGTCCGCGCCACACCTACGACCTGTGCTGGGAGGAGGCCGGACGGATGTACGACGTGTGGGTGTCGGCGCCGGTCGGCAAGGTACGGGAGGCCCGGGAGTACTTCGACGTGGCGGTCGACACCTTCAGGGCGGGTTCCTGACCGGTTCCTCGGCCACGGGTGGGTGACCGGTTCGTCGTGTGGCTGTGGCTGTGGGCGCCGGTGGCGCGCCAGGGACGCTTCATCTGCCCAGGTCCCGGTACCGGCCCGGGGTGACGCCGTACGCGCGGCTGAAGGCGTGCGAGAGGGCGTACGGGCTGCCGTACCCGGTCTCCCGCGCCACCGTCGTGAGCGGCGCGTCCGTCTCGCGCAGCCGGGTCGCCGCCAGGGTCAGCCGCCACCAGGTCAGATACGCCATCGGAGGACGGCCGACCAGGGAGGTGAAGCGGCGGGACAGGGTGGCGCGGGAGACGCCCGCCCGGGCGGCCAGCAGCTCGTTCGTCCAGGGCGCCGCCGGGTCGGAGTGCAGGGCGCGCAGCGCGGCCGTCGCCACCGGGTCGTTCAGCACCGCCGGCCACGCGCCGGCCTCCGCGCGGGCCATCCAGGCGCGGATCATGTAGATCAGCAGGAGGTCCAGCAGGTTCGGCAGGGCCAGACAGCCGCCCGGCCGGCGGCCGTCCAGCTCCCGGGCCAACAGGTCGACCGCCGTGCGCAGTTCGGGGTGGTCGCCGACCCGGTGGGGCAGGTGCACCACCTGCGGCAGCTCCGCCATCAGCGGGTGGGTCCGGCTGCGGTCGAGCCGGTACTTGCCGCACAGCAGCTCGACGGCGGGGCCGGGCCCGGACCGGGGTACGTCCGTGTCGCGCACCTCCTCGAACGGTACGGCCCGCCGTACCTGGGCCTCCGTCGCCGCTCGGTCGGCCAGGACATGGCCCGCGCCGTGCGGCAGCAGCACCACGTCCCCCGGGCCCAGGCTCACCGGCTCGCCGCCCCCGTCCGGCAGCAACCGGCACGCGCCGCTCAGCACCACGTGGAAGCCGGCCCCCTCGTAGGGGGACAGCCGCACGCACCAGGTGCCGCTCACCCGCAGCCGGTTCGAGGAGGGCTCGCCCACCCGCACCGCGGAGATCGCATCGCTCACCACATCCATGAGACGCCAGCGTATCCGAACGAGCTCTATGAGCATTGGGATGCTCACGCTGGCATCCTAAAGTCATGGACATGGCTGATGAACAGGTACAGGGTTTCCGTATCGGCGACGTCGAGGTGCTCCGCGTCATCGAGTGGCAGGGGGCGCACGTGCCCGTGGGCACTCTCGTGCCGGACTGCGCTCCCGAGGTGTGGAGCGAGCACGAGGAGCAACTCGTCCCCGACCACCGCGAGGCGGGCGGGGACCGGGCCGTGGTGACGCTCCAGACGTGGGTGGTGCGCAGCGGCGGACGCACGGTGGTGGTCGACACCGGTGTGGGCAACGGCCGGGAGCGGCCCGGCGCTCCGCTCTTCCACCAGCGGAAGGGCAGGTTCCTCGAGCGCCTGGCAAAGGCGGGGGTCCGTCCCCAGGACGTCGACGTCGTCGTCAACACCCATGTGCACGGGGACCACGTCGGCTGGAACACGCATGCCGTGGACGGCGCATGGGTGCCGACCTTTCCGCGGGCCCGCTACCTCCTGCCGGCCGCCGACGACGCCTACTTCGGGCCGCGGGGCGGGTACGCGGGCGGGGTCCGCGAGGTCGACCGGCTCGTCTACGAGGACAGCGTGGCCCCCGTGCACCGGTCCGGGCAGGCGGTGCTGTGGGAGGGCGGTCACCGGATCGACGAGAACCTTCTGCTGGAGCCGGCCCCCGGCCACACGCCGGGCTCCTCCGTCCTGCGGGTCGAGTCCCGCGGCGAGCGGGCCGTGTTCGTCGGCGACCTCCTGCACAGCCCGGTGCAGATCCTGCACCCCGAGTGCAACAGCTGCTTCTGCCTCGACCCGCAGCAGGCGGCCGCGAGCCGGATGAGGGTACTGGAACGGGCTGCGGACCAGAGGGAGTTGGTGGTGCCGGCGCACTTCTCCGGTGCCGGCGCGGTGGAGGTGCGGAAGGCGCGGCACGGCTTCACCCTGCACCGCTGGGCCGCCTGACCCCCGGCCATCGAGTGGGGGTGACCGCTTCGCCGCGCCCCGCTTCGACAACGGCGTGGTGCGCGCGGTACTCATGTGACATGAGTGGAGACGGCGAACGCCCGCCCGACGCACCTCTGATCGGTGGCCGCTACCGGCTGGCCGGACCCCTCGGAGCCGGGCCCACCGGTACCGTCTGGCGGGCCCGGGACGAGCAGGGGCAGGGCCGCCGGGTCGCCGTCAAGGAGCCCCTGCTGCCCGGCGATCCGGCCGAGGACGAGGACAGCCGCCGTATCGCCCACCGGCTCTACCGGGAGGCCCGCGCCGCGGCCCGGGTGCGCCATCCCTCCGCCGTGACGGTGTACGACGTCGTCGACGAGGGTCATGTCCCCTGGATCGTCATGGAGCTGGTGGAGGGCGAGTCGCTGCGGGAGGCGCTGGCCCGCGGGCCGCTGCCGCCCGCCGAGACCGCCCGGATCGGGCTCGCCGTCCTCGGTGCCCTGCGCGCCGCCCACGCCGTCGGCATCGTGCACCGGGACGTCAAACCCGCCAACGTGCTGCTGGAGTCCGGCACCGGGCGGGTGGTCGTCACCGACTTCGGGACCGGCGACGGGCATCCGGGGGACGCTCCCGCCGGTTTCGTCGCCCCCGAGCGCGCCGCGGGCCCCGGCGCCGGCCCCGCCTCCGACCTGTGGTCCCTGGGCGCACTGCTCCGCGCCGCCCTGGGGGACGCGGTCCCCGGCCCGCTGGGCCCCCTGCTGGACCGGTTGCACGCCGTCGAACCCGAGGCGCGCCCCGGCGCGGAGGAGGTCGACGCGGAGCTGCGGGCGTACCTCGGGCTCACGCCCGTGACCGATCCCCGCACCGAATCGAGGCCGGCATCCGTGACCGATCCCCGCACCGAATCGAGGACGGCATCCGTGACCGATCCCGCCCCGCGGGAGCCCGCATCCGTGACCGATCCCGGTGCCCCGCCGGAACCCGCGCCGGCATCCACGGCCGCCCCGACGCCTCCTCCTTCTCCGTCCCCCGGCCCCCGTCGCCGCACCGCGCGCACCGCGCTCGGGCTGCTCCTGGCGAAAAAAGCCGGACTCGAATGATCCTTCTGCTCCCCACCGCGCCAACGCCCTGATCAGCACATTCCCTGCCAGTGATCACTGGCGGTGTGTGAGCGCTCGGTGAATCCCCGTTACCGACGGGTACACAAAGGCTGCGCCGCGGCATACCCTGCGCGTCATGACGGACACGCAGGCCCCGGACAGCACCGGCACCAACCCCCTCGCGCCCGCCCCCGAGGGCGCGCGCACCGCCGCCGACGTGGTCACCCCGGAACTGGTGGCCCAGCTCACCAAGGGCGTCGTCGGCTCCGGCCGCACCGCCAACCACACCCCGTTCACCGGCGAGAAGCTGGCCGACCTGCCCGAGTCCACGCCCGAGGACGTCCTGAAGGCCTTCGAGTCCGCCCGCGCCGCCCAGGCCGTGTGGGAGAAGACCCCGGTACGGCAGCGGGCCGCGGTGCTCCTGCGCTTCCACGACCTGGTGCTCCAGCGGCAGGCCGAGGTGCTCGACCTCATCCAGCTGGAGACCGGCAAGGCCCGCCTGCACGCGCACGAGGAGGTGCAGGCCGTCGCGGTCGCGGCCCGCCACTACGGCCGCCGGGCCGCCGCCTACCTCAGGCCGAAGCGGCACACCGGCGCCGTCCCCACGCTCACCAAGGTCACCGAACTGCGCCACCCGCGCGGGGTCGTGGGCCAGATCGCCCCCTGGAACTACCCCCTGGAGCTGTCCGTCGGGGACGCGCTGCCCGCCTTCGCCGCCGGCAACGCGGTCGTCATGAAGCCCGACACGGAGACCTGCCTCACCGCCCTGTGGGCCCGCGACCTGCTGATCGAGTCCGGCCTGCCCGAGGGCGTCTTCCAGGTCGTCCTGGGCGAGGGCCCGGTGGTCGGCCCCGAGCTGGTCAGGCACGCCGACTACGTCTCCTTCACCGGCTCCACCCGCACCGGCCGCGAGGTCGCCCAGGGCGCCGCCGCCCGGCTGGTCGGCGTCTCCCTCGAACTCGGCGGCAAGAACGCCATGCTGGTCCTCGACGACGCCGACATCGAGAAGGCCGCCGCCGGGGCCGTACGCGCCTGCTTCTCCTCCGCCGGGCAGCTCTGCATCTCCATCGAGCGGCTCTACGTCCACGAGTCGATCGCCGACGCCTTCCTGGAGCGCTTCGCCGCCCGCACCAGGGGCATGCGGCTGGGCAACTCCCTCGCCTACGGCGCCGAGATGGGCTCACTGGTCGGCGAGCGCCAGCTGAAGACCGTCGAACGGCACGTGGAGGAGGCCGTCGCCAAGGGCGCCAAGGTGATCGCCGGCGGCAGGGCCCGCCCCGACATCGGCCCTTACTTCTTCGAGCCGACCATCCTCGACGGCGTCGAGGACTCCATGGCCGTGTGCGAGGAGGAGACCTTCGGACCGGTCGTCTCGATCTACCGCTTCAAGTCCGACGACGAGGCGGTCGAGCGCGCCAACTCCACGCCGTACGGCCTCAACGCCTCCGTCTGGACGCAGAGCGCCCGGCGCGGCCGGGACGTCGCCGCCCGCCTGCGCACCGGCACGGTCAACGTCAACGAGGGCTACGCACCCGCCTACGGCAGCGTCCAGTCCCCGATGGGCGGCATGAAGGACTCCGGCCTCGGCCGCCGCCACGGCTCCGAGGGCATCCTCAAGTACACGGAGGCCCAGACGGTGGCCCAGCAGCGTCTGCTGCCGATGGCGCCGTCCCTCGGTATGACGGACGAGGGGTACGCCAAGTTCATGAGCACGAGTCTGCGCCTGATGAAGGCATTCCGGTTCCGCTAGAAACACCCGTTCTCGACGAGGAGAGCACGTGTCGCAGGAGAAGTCTGTCCAGACCCGGGACGAGGACGGGTACGACTACGACGTCATCGTGGTCGGGTCGGGGTTCGGCGGGTCGGTGTCCGCTCTGCGCCTCACGGAAAAGGGTTACAAGGTAGGCGTGCTGGAGGCGGGCCGGCGTTTCACCCGTGACACCCTCCCGAAGAACTCCTGGGACCTGAAGAACTACCTCTGGGCGCCCGGACTCGGCATGTACGGCATCCAGCGGATCCACCTGCTGGGCAACGTCATGGTGCTGGCGGGCGCCGGTGTCGGCGGCGGCTCGCTCAACTACGCCAACACCCTCTACGTGCCGCCGAAGGCCTTCTTCGACGACCCCCAGTGGCGGGAGATCACCGACTGGCAGGAGGAGTTGAAGCCGTACTACGACCAGGCCCAGCGCATGCTCGGCGTCCGGCTCAACCCGACCATGACCCCCTCCGACGTGCATCTGAAGGCGGCGGCCCGGCGCATGGGCGTCGGCGACACCTTCCACCTCGCCCCGGTCGGCGTGTTCTTCGGCGACGGCAAGGACGCCGACGGCACGGCGAAGGCCGATCCCGGCCGGCAGGTGGACGACCCGTACTTCGGGGGCGCCGGCCCCGCGCGCACCGCCTGCACCGAGTGCGGCGAGTGCATGACCGGCTGCCGGCACGGTGCCAAGAACACCCTGAACGAGAACTACCTCTACCTCGCCGAGAAGGCCGGCGCGGTGGTCCACCCCCTGACGACGGTCGTGTCCGTCACGGACGACTCGCGCGGCGGGTACGCGGTGGCGACCCTGCCGACGGACCGGAAGAAGAAGGGCGAGGGCAGGCTCTTCACCGCGCGGCGGGTCGTCCTCGCGGCCGGCACGTACGGCACGCAGACGCTGCTGCACCGGATGAAGGCCGGCGGCCGGCTGCCGTATCTCTCCGCCAGGCTGGGCCACCTGACCCGCACCAACTCCGAGGCCCTGGTGGGCGCGCAGACCGACAACCGCCGCTACCGCAAGGCGACCGGGGAGCCGAGGGCCGACTTCACCCGGGGTGTCGCCATCACGTCCTCGATCCACCCCGACGAGAACACCCACATCGAACCGGTCCGCTACGGCAGGGGCTCGAACTCGATGGGCGGCCTGTCGATCCTGCAGGTGCCCTACGCCGAAGGCTCCTCCCGGGCACTGGCCTGGCTGGCCAACGCGGCCAGGCATCCGATCCTGGTCCTGCGTTCCCTGTCCAACCGGCGCTGGTCCGAGCGGACCATCATCGGCCTGGTCATGCAGTCGCTGGACAACTCCCTGACGACGTATCTGAAGCCCGGCGGCGTCGGCAAGGGTCTGCTCACCGCGCGGCAGGGGCACGGCGCGCCGAACCCGAAGCAGATCAGGGCCGCCACCGAGGCCGCATCGGCGCTCGCCGCCGAGATCAACGGCTTCGCCGGGAGCAACGTGGGCGAACTGATGGGCACCCCGCTCACCGCGCACTTCCTCGGCGGCTGCCCCATCGGCGACTCCGCGGAGACCGGCGTGATCGACCCGTACCACCGGCTGTACGGCCACTCCGGCATCTCGGTCGTCGACGGCGCCGCGGTCTCGGCGAACCTGGGCGTGAACCCCTCGCTGACGATCACCGCGCAGGCCGAGCGGGCGATGTCCTTCTGGCCGAACAAGGGCGAGGAGGATCCACGGCCGGCCCCGGGCGCGGCTTACGAGCGGCTCAAGCCGGTGGAGCCGCAGGCCCCGGCGGTCCCGGCGGAGGCGTTCGGCGCGCTGCGACTGCCGTTCCTGGGGATACCGGCGGTGCCGCCGAAGCAGTAGCGCGGGTGTGCCGAAGGGGCCTGCGCCCCCCTCCTGGCGCAGGCCCCTTCGGTCGAGCGGGGGCGGCGCGCCGCCCCCACCCGTTGTGCGCGACGCGCTTACGCGGCGGCGTTCGAACCGGCGCCCTTGCGGCGACGGACGGCGAACACCGCTCCGGCACCGACGACGACGGCGGCACCGCCGACGAGGCCGATGGTCGGCAGCATCGAGCTGGAACCGGTCTCGGCGAGCGAGCCGGTCACGTCCTGGGTGTTGGTCTTGCCCGGCTTCTGGGTCGGAACCGGGACCTTGCCGCCCTCCTGGGGCTTCGTACCGTCCGTGTCGGTGCCGGCCTTGACGATCTTGAGCAGGTAGCTGGCCTGGTCCGAGCCGATGCAGTTCTCTTCGTCGTCGAAGTACATCCCGCCACCGATGGTCAGGCCCTCGCCCACCGGAGCGTTGGCCTTGACGTTGAGCCGGAGCTGGTAGTTCACGGTCTGGCCGGCCTTGATGTCGGCGAGGTCCAGGTAGCCGTCGGAGTGGCCGGCGCCGTCCTCGACGTCGTACCACGCGCCGTCGTACTTCACCTGCAGCTGGACCTGGCTGGTCTTGAACGCGTACTGGGCGTTCGGGTCGCTGGGACCGACACCCGCGTAGAAGATGACGTCCGTGAGGCTGCTCTTCGTCGGGTTCTTGACGCTGAGCGTGAAGGGGTGCCAGCCGCTGCCCACGGCGATCTCGCCGGGCAGACCGCTGAGCGAGGCGTGGATCTTGGACTTGTAGTGGGCGTCGTCCTCCTCGCAGATCCCGGTGGGCGTGCTCGGCTCGTCGCTGGGCTCGGCGCTCTCGCTGGGGTCGGTGGACGGGGACGCGGACGCGGATGCGGATGCGGATGCCGACCCCGACGCGGACGCCGATGCGCTCTCGCTCGCCGACTCGGGGGCGGACGGGGTGTCCGACGCCTGGTCCGCGGGCGTGCTGTCGTCGGCGGCCGGGGTGGTGCTGTCGTCGGCTGCGGGAGTGGTCTCCGTCGCGGCGGGGCTGCTGACGGACGTGCTCGGGGAGTCGTCGGCGAACGCCGCCGGGGCGGACAGCAGGGCGACGGGCGCGAGGGCAGCCGTCGCGGCCGCGGTCATCATGGCGCGGCGAAGCTTCATTGAGGACCTCTTGCGGGGCTCGCATGCTGCCGCGCGGCAGCATGTGCGTCGGAGGCCTCCGTGTGTGGGGCACGGGCATGGCCGTTGGTTGCGCAAGGGAGACCCGTGGCCCGCGTAAACGGTTGTGCTCCCCTCACACGTCTCTTATGTGAGGTGCACCACGTCCAGGAACGCGCCGGGCGTGGATTCCGTCTCCACCGCCGACGAAGGTGAACGACGGGGCGGGTGCCATCGGTTCGCTGCTCGGCGGGCGGGAGCGTTTCCATCCGGCCGCCGCCGAGTCCTGGCGGGCCGTGGGGAGTGGCTGGGACGCGAACTTCCCCGTGACCAAGCGACGAGACCTGCCCGGACGGGAGAACGCAGACGTCTGCCTGCCGGTGCGCGGTCCGGCCGCCGAGCGATGGATCCCGGCCGGCAGCCGATGCCCGACAGCCCCTCGGGTGAGCACTTCTCGGACCCTCGGGAGAGCACTTCTCGGAGCAGTTCTCATCTGTGCAGTTGTCCGCCGACCGGCTCCGGGCGTCCCCGGAGCCGGTCGTTCTCTTGGATGACCGGGCTGCTGTCCCCTGCCGTCCGGTCACTTCCCCGGAGCGAGGTCCCACGGCGTACGGGCACGGCCCCTACGCCTCATCGCTCCAGCGAGCCACGCGTGGTTTCTGTCGGGCCCGCCCCTGGCTGGCACGGACACCCCGCTCAACGAAGCGGTTCGCGGGCCGGTCACGCGCCGTACGGGTGAGACGGTGATCGAACTCAGATGCGACCCCGGGACAGTTCGAGCAGGGTCATCGCGAGGGAGGTGCCGGGCTTACCGAGGGCCTCGCGGTAGCGGCCGAGGATCTCCATCTCGCGGGAGAGGTGCACGCGCCGTCCGCCGGAGGCGATCCGGGTCTGCTGCACGACGGCGGAGACGGCCATCCGCTCCTGGATGAGGCCGATGATCCGGTCGTCGAGCGCGTCGATGCGCTCCCGGGCGTCGGAGATCGTCTTTTCCGGGGCGGTCGCCGGGCGGGTCGTTTCGGTGCCGGTGGCGGTCATGTCGGGGCTCCTCGGGAAGTGTGGTTGCCCCGGTGCGACAGGACCCGGAAAACGCCAGACGCCCCGGGCCTTGTCGGCCCGGGGCGCCTGGGAAGTCGCTTGGCGGTTCGCTCAAGCAGCACGACCATGGCAGCCGGCGGGCCGGATGCCATAGGTAAAGAAGATCGCGTGCTGGAGCATGCGGCCAGTATGCCACGGCGCCTGACCGCGGAGGTCCTCCGCCCACCCCGTTAGAATCGGAAGCACAGACCCCCGCCCGACCACCAGAAGGCACCCGTGTCATCAGCGACCCAGTCTGCCGCCACCCCCGACACCGTCCTGGTCGTCGACTTCGGCGCGCAGTACGCACAGCTCATCGCCCGTCGCGTCCGCGAGGCGCGGGTCTACAGCGAGATCGTGCCGAGCACCATGCCGGTGCGGGAGATGCTCGCCAAGAACCCCGCGGCGATCATCCTCTCCGGCGGCCCCTCCTCGGTGTACGAGGAAGGCGCCCCCCGCCTCGACCGCGAGATCTTCGAGGCCGGGGTTCCCGTCTTCGGCATGTGCTACGGCTTCCAGTTGATGGCGCAGGTCCTCGGCGGCACCGTCGACAACACCGGCGCCCGCGAGTACGGCCGTACCGACCTGCACGTCTCCAGGACGTCCTCCACCCTCTTCGAGGGCACCCCGGACGAGCAGCACGTGTGGATGTCCCACGGCGACGCCTGCTCCGCCGCCCCCGAGGGCTTCACCGTCACCGCGGCCACGGACGTCGTCCCGGTCGCCGCGTTCGAGAACGACGACAAGAAGCTCTACGGCGTCCAGTACCACCCCGAGGTCATGCACTCCACGCACGGCCAGCAGGTGCTGGAGCACTTCCTGTACCGGGGCGCGGGCCTGCAGCCGAACTGGACCACGGGCAACGTGATCGAGGAGCAGGTCGAGGCCATCCGCGAGCAGGTCGGGGACCGGCGCGCGATCTGCGGCCTGTCCGGTGGCGTGGACTCCGCGGTCGCCGCCGCCCTCGTCGCCCGGGCCATCGGCGACCAGCTGACCTGCGTGTACGTCGACCACGGTCTGATGCGCAAGGGCGAGACCGAGCAGGTCGAGAAGGACTTCGTGGCCGCGACCGGCGTCAAGCTGGTCGTCGTGGACGCCGAGGAGCGCTTCCTGACCGCGCTCAAGGGCGTCTCGGACCCCGAGGAGAAGCGCAAGATCATCGGCCGTGAGTTCATCCGCGTCTTCGAGCAGGCGCAGGCCGACATCATCGCCGACGAGGGCCCGGCCGTGGAGTTCCTGGTCCAGGGCACCCTGTACCCGGACGTGGTCGAGTCCGGCGGCGGCACCGGCACCGCCAACATCAAGTCGCACCACAACGTCGGCGGCCTGCCCGAGGACCTCGAGTTCCAGCTGATCGAGCCGCTGCGCAAGCTGTTCAAGGACGAGGTCCGCATGGTCGGCCAGGAGCTGGGCCTGCCGGAGGAGATCGTCCAGCGCCAGCCGTTCCCCGGCCCCGGCCTCGGCATCCGTATCGTCGGCGAGGTGACGAAGGAGCGTCTGGACCTCCTCCGCGACGCCGACGCCATCGCCCGCGAGGAGCTGACCGCGGCCGGCCTCGACCGGGACATCTGGCAGTGCCCGGTGGTGCTGCTCGCGGACGTCCGCAGCGTCGGCGTCCAGGGCGACGGCCGCACCTACGGCCACCCGGTCGTGCTGCGCCCGGTCTCCTCCGAGGACGCCATGACCGCCGACTGGTCCCGGCTGCCGTACGACGTCCTCGCCCGCATCTCGACCCGGATCACCAACGAGGTCCGGGACGTCAACCGGGTCGTCCTCGACGTCACCTCGAAGCCGCCGGGCACCATCGAGTGGGAGTAGGCCCTAGGTGCGCCTGATCGTGCGCAGGGGCTCACCGGGCTTCCAGATCTCGACGACCAGATAGGTGTCGTCCTCGACGTAGGTCCGCACGACCTCCGTCAGCTCGGTGCGGAAGAGGTGGAACGGCTGCGGCGGTTCCACCTCTTTGCCGTACGCGGCCTTGGCCGCGCCCTCCTCGACCTCGTACGCCCGCCCCCCGATCCGCACGTCCCCGCCGCCCATGCCGGTGCCCTCGCCGGGGTTCGCCTGGAGCGCGAAGCGCGGGTCGCGGAGCAGATCGAGGGCCTTCAGCGAGCCCGGCATCATCCCGAGCCACAGCTCGCCGTCCAGGAAGCGGACCTCCAGGCCGCAGGTGCGGGGGGAGCCGTCCTTGCGCAGGGTCGCGAGGACGTGGTGGCGGTGGCTGGCGAAACGTTTCTCGGCGATCGCCGCCGGCCCGGGAGCGGCGGCGGCGAAGGCCGCCCAGTTCGTACGCGTCATACGCGCCAGTCTCACCGGCAAACACGACAGCCCGTGTCGGGTATGCGTCGCGTACGTCATCTTTACAAAACGGCTCTGCCCTTTTGCGCTGACCGACGGTAACTTCCGGCTCGTACAGCAATCCCAGCGCGCTGGAGGACCTATGCCCGGGCCCACCCCGCCCCTGCCGCTGCCCACCGACCAGCTGCAGTTCGCCATGCCGCCGATGCACGAGTCGGTGGAGGACGAGCGCCGGCACCGCAAGGAGCGGCTCGCCGGAGCCCTGCGGATCTTCGGGCGGGCCGGGCTCGAGGACGGGGTCTCCGGGCACATCACCGCCCGCGACCCGGAGTTCACCGACTGCTTCTGGGTCAACCCGTTCGGGATGCCCTTCAAGCACGTCACCGTCAGCGATCTCGTCCTCGCCAACCGGGACGGTCAGGTCGTCGAGGGCCGCTACCACGTCAACCAGGCCGCGTTCACCGTGCACGCCCAGGTGCACGACGCCCGCCCGGACGTCGTCGCCGTCGCCCACTGCCACTCCGTGTACGGGCGCGCCCTCGCCGCGCTCGGCGAGCTGATCGACCCCATCACCCAGGAGAGCTGCGCCTTCTACGAGGACGTGGCGCTCTACGACGCCTACACCGGTGTCACCGTCGACGTCGAGGAAGGCCGCCGTATCGCCGGGGCGCTCGGCTCCCGCAAGGCGCTGGTGATGCGCAACCACGGACTGCTCACCGTCGGCGACTCGGTGGACGCCGCCGCCTGGTGGTTCATGTCCATGGAGCGGTCCTGTCAGGTGCAGCTGACGGCCAGGGCGGCCGGCCGTCCCGTCCTCATCGACCACAAACTGGCCGTCGCCACCCGCGAACAGCTCGGCGGCGACCTGGTGGCCTGGATCAACTATCAGCCCCTGTGGCAGGACATCAGCCGCAGCGAACCGGATCTGCTCAGCTGAAGCCTCTGAGCACGACGGCCTTGGTCATCGCGAACTCCTCGTCCGTGAGCACCCCGTCCCGGTGCAGCTCGCCCAGCTCCCGCAGCCGGCGCAGCAGGACGTCATGGTGCTCACCCTGTGCCGGTACGGCCGTCCGCTGCCGCGAACGCCCGTCGTGCCCGCCGCCGGTGCGGGTGGAGGGATGCGGCAGCCGGGCGGTGACGGCCGTCGCGATCAGCGCGGTCAGCAGATCGCGCCGCACACTGCCCCACAGGTCCAGGGTGTAGGGGTCCCGCTCGGGCGGCAGCTGGGAGAACACCGTCTCCGGGGTCACGAACCGCAGGAAACCGTCCTCGTACCCGCAGTTGGGCAGCCACTCCACCTGGACCAGGTCGCCGAGGGCGATGATCCGCGGGCCGGTCGCGCGTTTGACCCGGTCGGAGGTGTCGGCCCAGTCGATGCGCACCTGCGTGCCGTCGAAGGAGACCGTGCCGTCGGAGGACCGCACGGACACCGGCACCGGCGGGCCCGGCAGCAGATAGCCGGTCGTGGGCCCCTTGGGGATCCGGTCGAGGAGCAGGGCGTGCCGGATCTCCTCGGCGACGTACTCCGCGATCCCGCCGCGGTCCGTGTCCACCGTCAGCCGGTAGGGGTCGGCCGCGTCCGGCAGCCGCCCGCCCGTCGCCTGCAGCAGCGGGTCGGCGCCCTCGCGCAGCCGCATCCGCAGCCGGCCGCGCCTGCGCTCGGGTTCGTGGACGACGTCCGACACGGCCTCCAGCGGCACGGAGATCTCCCCGTACGTCTGCCGGAACAGCGGCACGCAGCGGTGCAGTCCGGGGGTGATCCGGATCGTGCTGCCGTCGAAGGCCCAGGTCCCGTCCCGCTGGATGATCTCGGCCATGAGGGAATTCTCGCAGCCGGGTCAACACGGCGGCCCGAACTTCACCCGGCATGCGCCGGCCCGACGGTCCCGCACGGCCCGCCGTAGGGCACAATTCGCTGTCGACGCAGGGGAGTTGCACGGCGGCGGGAAGGCCCTTCGAGGGCCCGCCAGCCGTGCCGGAAGGTCGTGGGGAAGGCGGGCGCCGGTCGTGGCGGTGCAGGAGGCGAGACAGGGCACGGATGCCGACGGGATCCACGAGGGCGGCTGCACCTGCGGTGGCTGTCCGCACGGCGTCCGGGAGGGGCACCGGCGGGCCGTCGCCGCGTTCCTGCGCCTGCGCGACGAGTTCGCGGCCGGCCAGGGTCTGCCGCCGGCCGTGGCGCACTCCGCCTCGGCCTCCCGGCAGTGGGTCTCCGAGGAACTGACCCAGCGGGCGGAGGCCGTCGCCGAACGCGGCCGCGCCGAGGGCGAGGCGTGGCTCGGCCGGCTGTGGCTGCGGACGGTGTGCGCGGTGTGGGGCGCGGTCCTCGCGCTGCTGCTCGGCGAGGCGCTCACCGCGATCGGTGCGGGCTGGACCACCGCCCGCACCGCGGCCCTGGCCGCAGCGCTGGTCGTCGCCTGTGCGCTCAGTGCCGCCTCCTTGCTGCACCGGGCCCGCGGCGGGCCGCTGGCGCCGGTGATCGGCGAGGACAACCGGATGTCCACCTCGCGTACCGTGGCCGCCTGTTGGGTGCTGTTCCTCGGTTACGCGATCCTGCTGCTCGCGGGGCGTCTGGCCGCCGCCTCCGACCACGCCGAACGCGATGCGCTGATCTCCGGCCTCGGCCTCGCGCGCGGCGCCGGCGCGGTGACCGTCCTGGCCGTCGTCTGCGGCATCGCCGTCCTGGTCCGGCGGGTGGTGGGCCTGCGTGTCGTCGCACAGCGGCTGCAGAAGGTCCCGGCCCACCGGCCACGCGCCGCCGACCTGCTCACCGACGACTCCGGCCGGGGCGCCTTCACCGACATCCAGTACGTCGCCGTCAGCGCCGTCGCCCTGCTGTTCGCCGCCGTACGGCTGACCCGCCGCCCCGACCAACTGCCCGACCTGCCCTGGGGGCTGGCCGTGGTGGTGCTGATCTCGGCCCTGACCTACCTGGCCGGCAAGTACGCCGAGGGCGGCCGCCCGGTCGTGCTCTCCGTGGTACGCGCCCGCGAACCCGGTGACCTGGACGGTCCGATCCGCACCGGCGACGACATCGAGATCCGTGGTGCCGGTTTCGTACCGCCCGGCGCCCAGAGCGCCGACCGGCTCTCCCGCATGGTGGTCCGTGTCGGCGCCGTCGACGTCCATGTGCCGCTGGTGCCCGTCACCGGCGGCTTCCGCAATCCCACCGACACCGTCCTGACCGTCCCCGTGCCGGTCGAGGTCGAGCCCGGGGCCGTGGAGGTGCAGGTGATCACCGCGGCCGGGGTGGCGACCAACCGGTGCATCGTCCAGGTGACCGACTGACCCGGTGGACGGCGGACCGACTGACCGACTGACCCGGTGGACGGCGGAACGACTGAGCGGCGGGCGTGCAGCAGACCGATCTGCCGACCGGCCGGTGGGCGTGCAGCAGACCGATCGGCCGACGGATCCCGTCCGGTCCTGTCGCACCCAGGCCGCGCACCGAACCGAAATTCGGAAAAACGTCCGGGACGGGATTGAACTGCGCCCCCTTGTCATACGTATGGTCAAGGAAGGGGCGGTACGGCGGGCGAAAGGCGGCTGGCGGAGATGACTCACGGCACCCGGACGGACACGCATCTGAACCGGCTGAACGGCCTGCGCGGTTGGCGGGACACCGCCGGGCATTACGCTCTCCTTCCGCTGCGCGTCTTCCTCGGCGTCACTTTCATCTACGCCGGCCTGGACAAGCTCACCGACAGCGCTTTCATGAAGTCCGGCGGCGCCGGGTCCATCGGCGACACCATGCGCTCGGCCCGCGACTCCGCCGCCATCCCGGCCCTCGTCGACCTGGCCCTGAAGGCCCCGGTCGGCTTCGGCTACGGCATCGCCCTCGGTGAACTGGTCGTCGGCATCGGCACCCTGCTGGGTCTGCTGGCCCGGCTGGCCGCGCTCGGCGGCGCGCTGATCTCGCTCAGCCTGTGGCTGACGGTGAGCTGGGCGACGACCCCCTACTACTACGGCAACGACCTCGCCTACCTGATGGCCTGGATCCCCCTCGTCCTCGCCGGTGCCCCCTACCTCTCGGCAGACGCGGCCTGGCGTTCCCGACGCCGACACCAGCTGGGCGGCTACCGCTGACGGACGGCCGGGACCGGTGGGACGACGGGGCGGCCGGGACCGGCATGGGACGGCGGCGTGGCGGGACCGGCAGGACGGCGGGACGTCCGCCGGCTGGGCCAAGCCGACGGCCCGACTGCGGATCCCGGCACTTCCGGCAGCGTGCCTAACCGCGCTCCGCGCCGCGCCGTCTGCGTATGCCCCGGGCCAGGAGCGCCGTGACACCGGCGAGCCACAAGCCGCCCACGATCAGCGGGACGACCGCGAACCACGGCGTCTCCCACAGGCCGTCCGCGTCCCCCGCGAAGGCCACACCGGTGGCGGTGAGGAAGAGCCCGGCGACCAGCTTCCCGGGCTGGAACTCATGACGCAGCACGGCTGACCTCCACCTCTCCCACACCGACCCCTAGCGTGAGGTCCAGCGTGCCGGCGTCCTTGGCGCCCTTGGCCGGTGTCAGCGTCACGTTCTCGAGCCTGCGCGGCTGCACGTCCACGTCCTTCCTGCTGTCGCCGGGCAACCGGATGTCGCCGACGCCCACCTTGATGTCCATCCGCACGGTCGCGTCCGCCGGCACGACCACCCTCAGCTGTCCGGCGCCCACATGGGCGTCCGTCGCGACCGTCCGTCCCTTGCCCGGGCGCACTTGGCTCAGGTCCAGCGTGCCGCGCCCCGTGCCGAGGTCGTACGCCGGCCGCACCTGCGCCGTCGCCGCGGGCTTCCAGGAGGTGTCTCTCCACTGGGTGGTGATGTCCCTGGGCAGGGCCGCCGCGCCGGCGAGCAGCGCCGCCGTGACGATCGCCAGGAACACCGTCCCCGCTCCGGTGCGCCCCAGGAACGCGCTGACCGTGACACCCAGGCCGAACACCGCCAGCGCACACGCCAGACCGGTCTGCAGACTGGTGCCCAGCGGATGCGTGTGCCAGGTCAGCCCGGTGCCCAGGCCGCCCGCCACCAGGGCGAGCAGGAACACCCAGCCGCCGATCCACCGCGGGCCGCGCGGTCTCGGGGGAGCGGCGGGCTGCGGCTGTACGGAGCCGTGAGGGGTCCACGGGGTGGCGATGCGGACGTCGACCACCGAGGTGAGGTCCCGCTCGCGGGCGTCGCCGGGCCCCCACAGATAGCCGGTCCCGCCCACATGCGTGCCGTCCTTGACGATCGGGTCCCGCCACCAGGACGGATAGATCGTGACGACCGGCGGGGCCTGGGCCTCCGGCGGGGCGTCCGCGGCAGCCTGCGCGGCGAGCGGATCGGGATCGGGGGCACCACGGCGCCGCGACCAGTACCCTGCGCCGGCCAGCAGCAGGGAGAGCACCACGGCGAAGGCCAGCACCCCGCCGTTTCTCAGCATGGTCAGCAAGACCCCGCAGCCGACCAGGGCGAACAGCACGGCGGCGAGCGCCTGGCCGTCGACCCGGCCCGTCAGCAGCTTGCGGACCTCGTTCTCCTCCTCGTCCTCGTACGGCACCAGGAGCCAGGCGAAGCCGTAGAAGATCAGGCCGATGCCACCGGTCGCGGACAGCACGGCCAGGGTGATCCGGAAGATCACCGGATCCATGTCGGTGTGCCGGCCGACACCCGCGCACACGCCCGCGATCATCTTGTGCCGCCGGTCGCGCCGGAACCGGTCGGGGGTCTCGGCGGGGGGCTGCTCCTCTTCCTGTCGCGGTGCGTCGGCGTGCGTGCGGGTGCCGGCGCCGGCCGCTCCCCTCTCCGTCGCGGCGGGCGCGGCATCCGTCGGTCCGGTGCCCGGGGCCGGGCGCGGGCCGGGGCCGGGTCCCGGACCCGTCGCGGCGTGCTCGTGATCCGTCATGGGTCCATGGTGACGGCCGGGGCGCCGCCGCGGCAGCCGGGACGACCCTGGCCGAACCCTGAAATCGGCCCCGAGGCGGAGCCGGGAACCGTTCGAGCGGCACGCGACCGACCCGGCCCGGCGTTCGCCCGCCCCTGCCCCGGGAAGATCAGGGGCGTATCGGGGGCCGACCCTGATGCCTGGATCCGCTGGTCATGTGACCATCGTTGGCATGCCGGAAGCCGCAAGCCTGACAGCCGACGACCCGCGGCCGCCGCGCAAGCTCTACCGCAGCAGTGACGGACGCTGGCTCGGCGGAGTGGCGCGGGGCCTCGCCGGGCATCTCGGGCTGCCCGTCATCTGGGTCCGGCTCGCCTTCGTCGGCCTGTTCATGGCCAACGGCCTCGGCGCGCTGCTGTACGCGGCGTTCTGGTTCTTCGTCCCGCTCGGCGTCGGCGGCGTCGGAGACCACAAGCCGCCGGTCACCGCGGAGACCGTGCCGGGCGGCCGCCGCAGACTCGTGGCCCGCAAGCCGGACCGCGGCCAGATCGTCGCGCTGCTCCTCATGGTCATCGTGTCCATGGTCTTCGTGAGCAGCGTCAATCTCACCAGCGCGGCCAAGGCGTATCTGCTGCCCGCCGTCCTCGTCGCCGCCGGTGTCGCCCTCGTCTGGCGCCAGGCGGACAACGCCCGCAGAGCCCGCTGGGTCGAGGCCGGCCGCCGGCGCCGCACACTCACCCTGCTGCGCGCGGCCGGTGGTGTCCTGCTCGTCACGGCCGGGGTCTCCGCCGTGTTCGTGATGCAGGGCTCGGCCGCCCATCTCGGCGCGGTCCTCCAGGCGGCCCTCGCCGTCCTCGTCGGCATCACGCTGCTCGCCGGCCCGTACCTGGTCCGTATGACCCAGGACCTGTCCGAGGAGCGCCTGATGCGCATCCGCGCCCAGGAGCGCGCGGAGGTCGCCGCCCACGTCCACGACTCCGTGCTGCACACCCTCACCCTGATCCAGCGCAACGCGGACAACGCCGGCGAGGTGCGTCGCCTCGCCCGCGCCCAGGAGCGCGACCTGCGCACCTGGCTGTACAAGCCGGAGGGCACCGGCAAGGACGAGGCCGACGGGCCGGACACGGTCGCCGAGGCGGTGCGGCGCAGCGCCGCGGAGGTGGAGGACAAGCACGGAGTGCCCATCGAGGTCGTCGTCGTCGGCGACTGCGCCCTGGACGAGAGGACCGGCGCGCAGATGCAGGCCGCGCGCGAGGCGATGGTGAACGCGGCCAAGTACGGTGGCGAGGGCGGCGCCGTACAGGTCTATGCCGAAGTCGAGGGGAGGACGGTCTTCGTCTCCGTGCGCGACCGTGGCCCCGGCTTCGACCTGGACTCGATACCCGCCGACCGCATGGGCGTCAGAGAATCGATCATCGGCCGCATGGAGCGCCACGGCGGCACGGCCCGGCTGCGGTCGGTGCCGGGCGGCGGCACGGAGGTCGAGCTGGAGATGGAGAGGGTGGAGAAGACGTCATGAGCGAGGCGAAGGGCACGGCGGGAGCCGCGGGAGCGGCGGGGTCCCCGGGCGCCGACGGCGGCGCGGGCGGACGGCACGTACGGGTGGTCCTCGTCGACGACCACCGGATGTTCCGCACCGGCGTCCAGGCCGAGATCGGGCAGACCGCCGAGACCGGCGTCGAGGTGGTCGGCGAGGCCGCGGACGTCGACCAGGCGGTCACGGTCATCACGGCGACCCGGCCCGAGGTGGTCCTCCTCGACGTCCACCTGCCGGGCGGCGGCGGCGTCGAAGTGCTGCGCCGGTGCGCGGCGCTGACGGCCGACACCGAGAGTCCCGTCCGCTTCCTCGCGCTGTCCGTGTCGGACGCGGCGGAGGACGTGATCGGGGTGATCCGGGGAGGCGCCCGCGGCTATGTCACCAAGACCATCACCGGCGCCGACCTGGTCGACTCGATCTTCCGCGTCCAGGAGGGCGACGCCGTCTTCTCCCCCCGGCTGGCAGGGTTCGTGCTGGACGCCTTCGCCTCCACCGACGCCCCGCCCGTGGACGAGGACCTGGACCGCCTCACCCAGCGAGAGCGCGAGGTGCTGCGTCTGATCGCCCGTGGCTACGCCTACAAGGAGATCGCCAAGCAGCTGTTCATCTCGGTGAAGACGGTCGAGTCCCATGTCTCGGCGGTCCTGCGCAAGCTCCAGCTGTCCAACCGCCACGAGCTGACCCGCTGGGCGACGGCCCGCCGGCTGGTCTGACCCCTGCGGGCGCCGCCCTCACGCCACCCGGGTCGCCCCCGCGAACGGCATCTCGTCGATCGGTGCCACCCGCACCGGGGCCGACGGGTTCGGTGCGTGGATCATCTGGCCGTTGCCGATGTAGATGCCGACGTGACTGATCCCGGCGTAGAAGAACACCAGGTCGCCGGGCTGGAGTTCGGAGAGGGCTACGCGCCGGCCCGCGTTGATCTGGGCGTAGGTGGTGCGGGGCAGGGAGATGCCGGCAAAGCGGTAGGCGGCCTGCACCAGGCCCGAGCAGTCGAAGGCGTTCGGGCCGGTCGCGCCCCAGACGTAGGGGCTGCCGAGCTTGGCGTAGGCGTAGGAGACGGCCGCCGCGGCACGCCCGTTCGCGGCCGTGTCCGACGCGGCCGGCTCCGGCGTGTCCCGGGTGTCCGAGGCCGAGCGGGAGGCCCGTCCGGCCGTGCCGTCGTCGCCGGTGGCCTCGGCCCGCTGCTTCGGGGTGAGCTGGGCCAGCAGGCGCCGGGCCTCGTCCAGCCTGCCGGTGATCACCTTCTTCTGGCGCCGCAGCTGCGCCTGCCATGACCACAGGGACGTCAGCTCGACGCGCGCGGCGCCGCGCAACTGCTCGATCTCCCGCAGCTGTTCACGCACCTGCGACACGGCGGCGGTCTGCCGCTCGCCGGCACGCTCCGCGAACGCGGCGTCGTCCAGGTACCGGTCGGGGTCGCCGGAAAGGGCCAGCTGCCAGGCCGGGGCGAAGCCGCCCTCGCGGTACTGCGCCGCCGCGAACGAGCCCAGCGTGTCCCGGGTGCTGTTGAGGTTCGCCTGTTTGCGTGCGGTCTCGTCCCGCAGGCCGTTCAGCCGCCGCTGCGCGCTGTCCGCCTTCTCCTTCGCGCCGTCGTACGTCTCGGTCGCGGCCTCGGCCTCCTTGTACAGCTTGTCCACCTCGGTCTTCACCTGTGCCGGTGTGAGCTGCGGCTCGGCATGGCCCGTCCCGTCGAACCCCGTCGCGGTGGCCGCACCCGCCAGGGCGAGCGTGAGGGCCGTGCGGGCCGTGGGACCCCCGATAGGGCGTTGCCGGGGCTTGCGGTGCGCTGCCACCTGGACCGTCACGTCCTTCCGTACGACTCGTACGTCCGAGGGGTGTGTGCGTCCGGCGGCGGCCCGCACAGGGGAAGCGGGCCACCGCCGGACCTTTCTCGGCGGTGGTGGCCGACGGCCGCCCCTGGCTCGGGCGGCGGCGGGGAGCCGGTCACCTGGGGGAGGACGGTAGGCCCGGGTGTGACGAGCAGGTAACGCAGTGTGCGGAACTGGTCCCGACGGATCAAAGCGTGACCTTATGTGACCGAATTGCCGTTCTCGACTCGTCGTCTTCACGCAGCGTAATGACCGAAGCGTCGAAACGGGGGTGGTCGGGAGGCATGGGGTGCTATGGAGCGCATATATGCAAGCCGTCCATGTTTGATCGCCGGCCGCCGTGGCCGGGGGCCGGTGACCGGCGGCCCCTGTGCCCCTGGTTAGGCTCCGGCCCCATGGGCGTACTCATCCACCTCTTCGTCGGCCTGCACATCATCGGCATCGCCGCGCTGCTCGGCGGTTTCCTCACCCAGATGAAGGCGATGGGCCAGGGCGCGGCCCGGTTCGTCCCCGGGATGCTGCACGGCGCGCTGACCATGCTCGTCACCGGCGTGGTCCTGGTCGGCCTCAATCAGGCCGACGACCACCACGTCAACACCATCAAGATCGGCATCAAGCTGGCGCTGCTGATCGTGATCCTCGGGCTGGTCTATGTGAAGCGCGACGAGGAGAAGATCGACAAGGGGATGTTCGGGCTGGTCGGCCTGCTGACCATGACGAACATCTTCATCGCCGTGCTGTGGACCTGACGGTCAACCGTCCCCGTCCCCGTCCCCGGAGCACGCCGCGAGCAGCGCACCCGCGGCGACAGCGAACCACGCAGCCACTGCCACCCACAGGAGCACCCGGCCCGGCAGGCTGAGCCACAGGACGCCGAGGCCGGTGGCGACGGACAGCGTCGCCACCGCCGTCATCCCCATCGGGAACACCGTCGACCAGCGCAGCACGTGGTAGCCGTGGCGGGGAGGTGCCGCCTCGGCGGCCAGCAGTACGACGTAGCCGGCCAGATCCAGCACGAGCAGCGCGATCGTCACGGTGCGCAGCACGCCGCGGTCGTCGTCGTTCCACAGGTACATGCCCGTGTCCGAGGCCATGAGCAGCTTCGTGCCGGCCAGCGCCGAGATGGCGAGCGCCCCGCCCGCGATCCACTGGTCGCCCGCTCCCCGCAGCACCTGCCGTGCGTCGAAGTGGACCAGCGCGAGGACGTAGAGCAACAGACCCAGCCAGAACACCACCAGCGCGGTGTGCGCGAGCCACGCCGTGCGCTCGGCGGCGGCCAGTGTGGCGGCCGACACGGCGAGCGCCTCCGTGGCCACGCAGCACAGGAACACCGCGCCGGGCATGCGCGGCCTAAAGTGCCGTACGACCAGGACGAGCAGCGCCGGCCAGAGCAGTGCCGCGAGCGCCAGCAGCGCCTCGGCCAGGGCCTGCAGGCCCAGCATCGCGACCCGGGTGGCGATCACCGCCGTCGCGGCGACGGCGGTGAGCGAGCCGGGACTCTCCGCCTCGTTCACCCAGCGCCGGCGCTCGCTGACGAGCCGCAAGGCGAAGCCGGCCGCCAGGGCCGCCCAGGCGACGGCTGTCATCGCCAACGCCAACAGGGAGGCCGTCTCGGCGCCGGTCTGGTGCAGCCCGACCGACAGGATGCCGGTCGCCATCACTGCGGACCCGGCCGCGGGGGACCGCTCCTCCCACCACGCGCGCAGAGCCGAGATGCCGCGCATGCGCCCGATGCTAGTGCTGCGACCGGAAAGGTTCACCGGCTCGCGACGCCCGGCCCGGCACCTCGCCGCGTTGTCGCCTCACCCAAGTACATCCCGTACGCGGGCGACGCTCCGCCTTGCGATGCTCCCCCACTGCCTGAAGGCGTGGGAGGTGCCCCCAGCACCGGACGCCGCGAGCTCTCCAGCAAACCTTTCCGGTCACAGCACTAGGGAGCGGCAGCGCCCCACCGGTGAAGGGCCCGCGCGCGTGAAGAGCGAAAACGCCACTACGCACGCGTGGCCGCACGGAGGCCGGTACGCACGCGTGGCCGCACGGGCGCCGGTAAGCACGCGTGCGTGCACGCTCCGGCGCCCGGAGGCCGGCACGCACGCGTGGAGCCCGGAAGGGCCGGTCGTACGTCCCGGCGCGCCCGGCGGCGGTCAGCCGGGTCGGACCACGCTGTGGATGATCGATTCACCGCCGTAGTAGATGGACTCCTCGCGGACGTACGCGCCCGGCTTCGGGGCGTGGATCATCATGCCGTCGCCTATGTAGACGCCGACGTGGCTGATGTCGTCGTAGAAGAAGATCAGATCGCCCGGCCGCGCGTTGGCGAGCGAGACCGTGGTGCCCGTGTCGACCTGCTCGTACGTGGTGCGCGGAAGCGTGACACCGGCGGCCCTCCAGGCGGCCTGGGTGAGGCCCGAGCAGTCGTAGGAGTCCGGCCCGGTGGCGCCCCACACGTACGGCTTGCCGATCTGGGCGCGGGCGAAGGCGATCGCCTTCTCCGCCTTCGTGTCGTACGAGCTGGACGCCGTGGAACCGGCCGAGCCGGTGCCCGTCGAACCGGAACCGGACTGCGTCGACGAGGACGACGACGAGGCGGCCTGCTGCTGGGCCTGCTGCTTCGCCAGCTCGGCCGCCTTGCGCGCCGCCTCCTGCTGTCTCTCCCGCTCGATGGCGGCCAGCCGCGCCTTCTCCTGGACCGTCAGCTGCGACAGCAGCTCGCGCGCGGAGGCCAGCTTCTTCTGGACGGTGGCCTTGGCGGTCTGCAGGTCGTGCTGCGAGTCGGTCAGCGTCTGCAGGCTCGCCGCGGCCTCCCGCCGCTTCTTCATGGTCGCGGCCTGATCGCCGATGTAGGCGTCGACCGCGCTCTTCTCGCGCGAGGTCAGCCGGTTCATCAGCTGCGTCTGGTCGAAGTAGTCCTGCGGGTCGTCGGCCAGCAGGAAGGTGGCCGTGTCGGGGGCGGCGGCGCCGGTGCGGTACTGGGCCGCGGCGAAGGAGCCCAGTTCCTCGCGGGCCTTGTTGAGGCGTGCGGTGCGCCGGGCGACGTCGTTGCGCAGGGCGTCGACGCGTCCGCGCTGCTTGCCGGTCCGTTCCTTGGCCGCGTCGTACTTCTCGGTCGCCGACTCCGCCTGGCGGTAGAGGTCGTCGACCTTCTTCTCGACCTCCTCCAGGCTCGGCGTGTGGTGATCGGTGCGCGGTACGGCCTCGGCGGTCTGGGAGAAGACGGCCATGGAGGTGAGGGCGGCGGTGGCGAGGGCGGGGGTGCGCAGGCCCGCTGCGGTGGTTCCGCCGGGGCGCGGCTTGCGGTGCGACGCCAAGGGAGGCGACTCCTTCCAATGGGCCGCCTACCGGGTTAGCTGTCGGGTTCGGGCGGCGGTTCGGAAGGGTTGCCCTACGGCGTCGTCCCTGTGGGAGTCGGCCGATTCACCCCGGGATCGGTGGGTCCCCGGCTCCACGCACCACGCGGGCGCGCCGGACTCGGCGGAGGCCGCGCACGCGGCCTGACGGCAACCTAGCCAACTGGTGTGACAAGTGTGAAGGTTGGTGCGCGATATGTCCGATACATTTTCGTGATCTGGGCTCGGTACCGCGTTCCCGTCATCGGGTGATTCCGCAGCGTGAGGGGTTCTGGCGGTCGGCCCGAGGAGTTCTGGCGATCCGCCCGAGGGGCTCTGCCGGTCCGCCTGTGACAGTCGTCTTTCCGGGACGGCGACCGGTTGTCGGTGGGGCGCCCTAGACTCGGAGAGCGATGAGCAGCCTCTTTGACGACAGCTTCCTGGCGGACCTCCAGCCCTCTCGCGGGCGCGAGGAGGAGCCCCCGCCGCCGCCCGAGGACGATCACGTACCGGAGTCGATTCCGGACGATCTGTTCGGCGGGAAGTTCGACGTGCCGCCGGACCGGGACGCCTACTACCGCGACGGCGCCCCCCGCCCCCCGCTCGACGCGGCGGCGCTGCTGGAGGGGCTGAACGAGAACCAACGCGCCGCGGTCGTCCACGCCGGGTCCCCGCTGCTCATCGTCGCGGGCGCCGGTTCCGGCAAGACCCGTGTGCTCACCCACCGCATCGCCCACCTGCTCGCCGAGCGGAACGTCCACCCGGGCCAGATCCTCGCGATCACCTTCACCAACAAGGCCGCGGGCGAGATGAAGGAACGCGTCGAGCAGCTCGTCGGGCCGCGCGCGAACGCGATGTGGGTGATGACCTTCCACAGCGCGTGCGTGCGCATCCTGCGCCGGGAGTCGAAGAAGCTCGGCTTCACGTCGTCGTTCTCCATCTACGACGCCGCGGACTCGAAGCGCCTGATGGCCCTGGTCTGCCGCGACCTGGACCTCGATCCCAAGCGCTTCCCGCCGAAGTCGTTCAGCGCGAAGATCAGTAACCTGAAGAACGAGCTGATCGACGAGGAGGACTTCGCTTCCCAGGCCACCGACGGATTCGAGAAGACCCTCGCGCAGGCCTACGCGCTCTACCAGTCGCGGCTGCGCGAGGCCAACGCGCTCGACTTCGACGACCTGATCATGACGACGGTCAACCTGCTGCGCGCCTTCCCGGACGTCGCCGAGCACTACCGCCGCCGCTTCCGCCACGTCCTGGTCGACGAGTACCAGGACACCAACCACGCCCAGTACGCCCTGGTCCGCGAGCTGGTCGGCACCGGCGAGCGTGCCCCCGAGGACGCCGACACCCCGCCCGGGGAGTACGACCTGCCGCCCGCCGAGCTGTGCGTCGTGGGTGACGCGGACCAGTCGATCTACGCCTTCCGTGGCGCGACGATCCGCAACATCCTCCAGTTCGAGGAGGACTACCCGAACGCGACGACGATCCTGCTGGAGCAGAACTACCGCTCCACACAGACGATCCTGTCCGCCGCCAACGCGGTCATCGAGCGCAACGAGTCCCGCCGCCCGAAGAACCTGTGGACCAACGCCGGCCAGGGCGCGCGCATCACCGGCTATGTCGCCGACACCGAGCACGACGAGGCCCAGTTCGTCGCCGACGAGATAGACCGCCTGGTGGACGCGGGCGAGGCCAAGGCCGGCGACGTCGCCGTCTTCTACCGCACCAACGCGCAGTCCCGCGTCTTCGAAGAGGTCTTCATCCGCGTCGGCCTGCCCTACAAGGTCGTCGGCGGTGTCCGCTTCTACGAGCGCAAGGAGGTCCGGGACGTCCTGGCCTACCTGCGTGTCCTCGCCAACCCGGAGGACTCGGTGCCGCTGCGCCGCATCCTCAACGTCCCCAAGCGCGGCATCGGCGAGCGCGCGGAGGCGATGATCGACGCCCTCGCCCAGCGCGAGAAGATCAGCTTCCCGCAGGCGCTCAAGCGCGTGGACGAGGCGTACGGCATGGCCGCGCGCTCCACCAACGCGGTCAAGCGGTTCAACACGCTGATGGAGGACCTGCGCACGATCGTGGAGTCCGGCGCCGGACCGGCGACCGTGCTGGAGGCCATACTCGAACGCACCGGCTACCTGGCCGAGTTGCAGGCGTCCACCGATCCGCAGGACGAGACCCGCATCGAAAACCTCCAGGAACTCGCCGCCGTGGCACTGGAGTTCGAGCAGGAACGCGCGGAGGGCGAAACGGGCACGCTCGCCGACTTCCTGGAGCAGGTCGCCCTGGTCGCCGACTCCGACCAGATCCCGGACGAGGAGGACGGCGACGGCGTCATCACCCTGATGACCCTGCACACCGCGAAGGGCCTGGAGTTCCCGGTCGTGTTCCTGACCGGCATGGAGGACGGCGTCTTCCCGCACATGCGTGCCCTCGGCCAGACCAAGGAGCTGGAGGAGGAGCGGCGCCTGGCGTACGTCGGCATCACGCGCGCGCGGGAGCGGCTCTACCTCACGCGGTCGGCGATGCGCAGCGCCTGGGGACAGCCGTCGTACAACCCGCCGTCCCGCTTCCTGGAGGAGATCCCGCCCGCCCATGTGGAGTGGAAGCGGACGGGATCGATGGCGCCGGCACCTTCCGGCCCGGCCTCCGGGATCGCGGCCTCGCTGTCCTCGACCCGCTCGCGTTCCTCGGCGTCGGGCGCGTCCGGCTTCGCCACGCGGCGCACGGCGGAGAAGCCGGTGGTGGCGCTGGCTGTCGGGGACCGGGTCACCCACGACCAGTTCGGACTCGGCACGGTGGTCGCCGTGAAGGGCACGGGCGGGAACGCGGAGGCGACGATCGACTTCGGCGACGCCAAGCCGAAGCGGCTGCTGCTGCGGTATGCGCCGGTGGAGAAGCTCTAGGAGGTCCGGGGGCGCAGCCCCCGGGGCCTACGTCGGATCGAGCCCGTGGCTCCGCAGCCACGGCAGCGGGTCTATCGCCGCCCCGCCCGCGGGCCGTACCTCGAAGTGCAGGTGCGGACCCGTGGAGTTGCCGGAGTTGCCGGAGTAGGCGATCGGCTGGCCGGCCTGGACGGATGTCCCGGCGGGCACCCGGTAGCTGGACAGGTGGCAGTACCAGGTCTGCGTGCCGTCCTTCGCCGTCAAGATCATCATGTTGCCGTAGGCGCTGTTCCACTTGGTGGAGACGACGCCGTCGGTCGCGGCCATCACCGTGGTGCCGTACGCGACCGGGAAGTCGATGCCGGTGTGGACGGACATCCAGTTCACACCGGCCTGGCCGAAGTAGGCGCTGAGCCCCTTCTGGGTGACCGGCAGCACGAACTTGGGGCGCAGCCGCTCCTTGAGCGCGGCCTCCGCGGCGGCCTTCTTCTTCTGCAGCTCCTGCTGGTTCTTGAGGTCGATCCGCTCCTGCGTGCGGCTCGCCCGGTCGGCGAAGTTCTCGGCGCCGGCGGAGAGGGTCCTGAGCTGGCTGTCCAGCTTGCTGTTGGCGACCGACGGCTTGACCGCGTGCGGGTCCGAGGCCGAGGCGGTGGTCTCCTTGCCGTCGTCGGTCAGCGCCCCGACCGAGGCGGCGGCGATCCCGGCGACGCCCATCACACAGGCCGAGGGGACGGCGACGGTCAGCAGCGCGGAGCGCTTGGCGGGCGGGCGACGGCGGGAGCGCGCGCCGCTGCGCGAGCCGGCGCGGGCCGTGGGCGCGCTCTCCTCCTGGTCGTCCAGCAGGCCGGGCGCCGCGGCGGGCAGTTCACCGGCCGCGTCGAGGTCGCCGTCGCCGGAGTGCGCTTCACCCGAGGCGGTGTCGTACGGCGCCTCGTCCTCGTACGGCGCTTCGTCCTCGTACGGCGTTTCCTCCTCGTACGGCGCATGCCCGTCGTACGGGGCCTGCGGGAAGGCCGCGGTGGCCTGTGGGTCGCCGACCTGGTCGAACGTCGCGGTGGCCTGCTGGCCGAACGGTTCGGCAGACTGCTCGGGCTCCGCCGGCACGGCCTGGCCACTGGAGTTCCACTGCGTGGCGTCGTACGTGCCCGTCTCGAAGGTCTGGGTGCCCCAGACCCACTGCTGGGTCGGCTCGGCGATGCCGGACTGGTCGGGCCCCAGCCAGGCGCCGGCGTCCCACTGACCGCTGATGTCGTTGCCCGTCGCCTGGGCAGGGAACGTCCAGGCGGTGGTGTCGTGGACACCGGAGTCGTAGGCGGCGTGATGCTGGGCCGCGTACGGGGCGTAGTTCGGACTCTGCCCGGTCTGCCACTGCGTGCTGTCGTACGGGCTGGTGATCTGCTGGCCGGGCAGGCTGCCGAAGAGGGGGTCCGTGGAGAAGGTGCCGGTGCCGGCCGGCAAACCGCTGGCGTCGTAGCCGCCGTACGTGGTGAGGTCACCGTAGGGGGCTTCATGCGTCCCGTACGGCGCGCAGTGCGTGGCGGAGGCGTCGGAAGCCGGGGCCGGGGTGGTCATGGTCCCCGACGGGTGACGGTCGTTCACCAACTTCTCTTTCGCCTCGACAACAGGGGCTGCCAGAGCAGTGCGGTGACTGTACCCGCCGGTACCTGGGCGCGACAATCTTCCGGTGGTTTCGCGTGGGCCGGAAACGGGCATTCGGCGGCGTTTCGGGGGCGCCGGGCACGAGCTTGGCCGAGAGTTCGATTGACGTTCGATGTGCAGTGACCGTTGGTCACCTGTGCGTCCGCTGCCGGTCGTGTCACGCCACCGTCAGACCACCGGTCACCCGGTCACCGGGGTGTGCGGCGTCCAGGGCCTCGCGTATTCCGGCCGCGACGGCGGGGTGCACGGGCAGGGCGAGATGCCCGATGCCGGTGACCCGGACGTTCTGCGCGTCGAGGTCGGGGTGCTCCAGGCGCGCCGTCTCCAGCGGCACCATCACGGAGTCCAGATCGCTCCAGAAACTGACGAACCGGGTACGGCAGCCGGGCGCGGGGCGGGCCAGCTCCTCGATGACCTGCGAACCAGGCCGCATCTGGCGCACGATCGGATGGGCGTTGGCCAGTGGCGCCGCGCTGGTCCCCGAGTGCGGTGTACCCAGCGTGACGAGCGTGCGCACCCGCAGGTCGCCGCCCAGGCACTGTGCGTAATAACGGGCGATCAGCCCGCCGAGGCTGTGCCCCACGATGTCGACCCGGTCGCTGCCCGTGCGCTCGCAGATCTCCTCGACGTGCCGGCCGAGCAGCTCGGCGGCGGCGCGGATGTCGCAGGTCAGCGGGGAGTAATTGAGCGAGATGACGCGCTGCCCGCCGTGCTGGGCGAGGCTGCGGCGCAGCAGCACGAACACGGAGCGGTTGTCGATGAAACCGTGCAGCAGCACCACGGGCGGGCCGGACCGGACCGGCAGCCGGGTGGCTCCGTCCCCGGTGGACGGGGCGGGGCAGCGGGATTCCTGGATGAGACCGGTCGGATAGAGCAGCAGGTGACCGGCCAGAATCGCGGCTTCGAGGGCGGTGGCTTTCAGCAGGGCGACGGAGAGTCCGGCGAGTCTGCCGGGCCACAGGCGGCGGCAGAGCGGGAGAAACAGCGGCAGTACCCCGGTGACCTTCATGGCCGACCTCCTGTCGGCACGCCGGAGGACGGCTCGATCCCCCGTGTGCCCTGATGTCCCACCATGTGATTTCCCCCTCGCTGCGCACCGTAAAACTGCCGGTTGCGGGATGCTGGAGATAACGTTCGTTCACTTCGCGACGGGTGGCGGAACGCGCCAAAAGTGCGGTACTTGTCGTTACGGACGGAAGCGATCGCTTCCGGGGTCGTTTGATGGAGGCAGTGATGGGTGTGGCAGCCGGTCCGATCCGCGTGGTGGTCGCCAAGCCGGGGCTCGACGGCCACGATCGCGGGGCCAAGGTCATCGCGCGGGCCCTGCGCGACGCCGGTATGGAGGTCATCTACACCGGGCTCCACCAGACGCCCGAGCAGATCGTGGGCACCGCCATCCAGGAGGACGCCGACGCCATCGGTCTGTCCATCCTCTCCGGCGCGCACAACACGCTGTTCGCCGCGGTGATCGACCTGCTCAAGGAGCGCGACGCGCAGGACATCCTCGTCTTCGGCGGCGGCATCATCCCGGAGGAGGACATCCCGCCGCTGAAGGAGAAGGGCGTCGCGGAGATCTTCACACCGGGCGCGACGACCACGTCGATCGTGGAGTGGGTGCGGGAGAACGTGCGTCAGCCGGCCGCGTCCGGAGGCTGAGCCGACGGTCCGGTGAGCGGGGGGTGGTCCGGGGCCAGCTCCCCGGCCATCGCCGCGCGCAGCCGCAACGTGGTCACCAGCCGCTGGAACGCCTCCGCCCAGTAGCCCCCGGCTCCCGGCGCGGCGTCCTCGTGTTCGTCGGGTATCGCCAGCAGGGCCTCCAGGCGGGTGGCCTCCGCGGGGTCCAGGCAGCGTTCGGCCAGCCCCATCACCCCGCTGAAGCTCCACGGGTAACTGCCCGCGTCACGCGCGATGTTGAGCGCGTCCACGACGGACCGGCCCAGCGGTTCCGCCCAGGGCACCGCGCACACCCCGAGCAGCTGGAACGCCTCCGACAGGCCGTGGGCGGCGATGAAGCCGGCCACCCACGCTGCCCGTTCCGTCGGTTCCAGAGCGGCCAGCAGCTTCGCCCGCTCCGCCAGCGACACCGCTCCCGGCCCGCCGGCTTCCGGCGCCGACGGTGAGCCGAGCAGTGCCCTCGACCACTCGGTGTCCCGCTGCCGCACCGCCGCCCGGCACCAGGCGGCGTGCAGTTCGCCCTGCCAGCCGTCCGTGACCGGAAGCGCCACGATCTCCCGCGCCGTCCGGCCGCCGAGCCGTCCACGCCATGTGGCGAGCGGGGCCGCCTCCACCAACTGCCCCAGCCACCACGACCGTTCTCCTCTTCCGGCGGGGGGCGTGGCCACCACGCCGTCCCGTTCCATACCGGAGTCGCAGGCGTGCGGCGCTTCCACCACGATCGCCGAGGAGTGCCCCGTGTGGTCCAGGGCCACACAAGCCCCGGCTCGTACGGCCATGCGCGCGGCGAGCGCGGACGCGGGCAGTGCCGACAGCAGTTCCGCGGCCGTCGCCCGCACGTTGCGGCTGCGATCGCCCAGCGCCTGTTCCAGAAACGGCTCGTCCGCTGGGGACAGGCCCCTGCGCAGCGAGTCCAGGAACATCAGCCGGTCCTCCGCCCGCTCCGTCGGCCAGGTCGACGCGAGCAGTTCGCGTGCGAGCCCGGGCGCACCGGCGCGCAGCGCGCCCAGCAGGGCCACCCGCTCGGCGAACAGCCCTTCCTGCCACAGCCGGCGGACCCCCTCGCCGTCCCCGGGGTCGGGCAGTGCGGCACCACCGCCCGGAGCGGCGCGCAGCGCGAAGCGCCAGTCCGGGTTCAGCCTGGCCAGCCACAGCGCGCGCGGGCCCGCGAAGGCCAGCGCCGCCGGGCGCAGGTCGGTGCGGCCCCGGGCCGCGTCGAGCAGGGCGGGAAGCGCCTGCGGGGGCGCCGCGTATCCGTGTGCGTTGGCGGCGGCGAGCCACTGCGGGAGCAGTTCCATGAGGTCCGGTGAGCTGCCCCGGCGGCCACCGGTCCCGCCCGCGGAACGGCCGGCCAGCAGTGTGGCGAGTCTGCGGGCCGCCGCAGCGGGCAGCGCAGGGCGTGGATCTCCGGGCGCCGGTTCCGGCAGGCGCGCCGCCCGCGCGGGCCGCAGTCCGGCCCGTCGCCGCACGGTCGCCACGGCGGCCTCGTCGAGCAGCGCCAGCGGTGCCCGGCGGCCGGACCCGACGTACGCCGCGGGGCGCCGGTCGGTGCCGAGGAGAGCGGCGGTGACCAGGTCCTCCCAGGAGCCTGCCGGGGTCCTGGCGCCCCGGTCGGCCGAGGCCGTCCCGTCCATCCAATTCATCCTGTTCATCCCGTTCCCTTCGCTGCGAGTGTCCGAGGGGTGCCGGTGCCCTCCGTGCGCGGCAGGCGGCTCAGCACAGCGGTACCGCCTCGCCCGCGCCCTGCGGCCAGGCGGTGAGCGGGGTGAAACCGCGGTGGCCGCACTCGCCGAAGACCGTGACCGGGACACCGCCGGACAGGGCGACCAGCCGCCACAGGCCGGGGCGGGAACGGGCGGCCCGGGTCAGTGGGAGGGCGCAGTCCGTGCCGGCGTCGGCCAGCTGCCACAGCTCGCCGTCCGGGACCGGTATCACCCGATCCAGCGTCACCGGGATGGACTCCAGCCAGGGGTCGTCGCGCAGCGCCTCGCCGTAGCGGGCCGCCGCCTCGGCGGTGGTCGTGCCCGGCGGGCGGAAGGCGGCCGGTGCGGGCGGGGCGAACCGCTCGCGCAGGGCGGACCTGGACCCACCGGCCCCCGGAGGGGTGGACAGCTCCGCGTCCAGGGCCAGACCGACCGGCAGCGACAGCTCCGGAGCCCGGCCGGCCGCGCCGTAGGACAGCAGCAGCCGGGTGCGGCCCGAGGCGGCACCGTGCACCCATATCCGGCGGGTCGTCAGTTTCGCGTCCGCCGTGTCGTACTGGGCGAGGACCAGCCAGCGGTCGCGGACCCGTTCACCCCCGGCGGCGGGCAGGCCCAGCCGGGAGCGGACCGTGGCCGCGAGGGCGTCCGGCAGCCGGTCGTGGTGCAGCCAGCCTTGGTCGAGCAGGTGCAGCAGGGCGCATTCCTCCAGCAGCCGGGCCGGCCAGCCCGCTCCGGACGCCGGTATCGCCCCCAGCTCCCGCACCCGAGCGGCGAGTCCGGGTGCCTGGGCGTCGACCATGCGGGCCGCCGTCTCGTCCCACAGGCCGTACCCCCTCTGCTCGGCCGTGGCCAGGCCGCCGCGCAGGAGGTCGGCGAGGCGCTGCTCCAGCTCCGTCGCGCCTGCGGTGACCCGCTCGGCCCGGCGCTCGGCCCGCCGCCGCGCCGCCTCCGGATCGGCGGACCCCGAGCTTCCCGGTGTGCGGGTCTGCTTTGTCCCGGCGCGCTCGCGTCTGCCCGCGAGCCACTGCTCGGCCCAGTCCGGTGGCTCGGCGGCGGCCGGCACCGAGCCGTCGCCGCGGGCCCACAGCAGGAGCAGTCCGAGCGCGTGCTTGCACGGGAACTTACGGCTCGGGCAACTGCACTTGGACGCCGGTCCGGCCGCACCCGCGAGGTCGACCACCGTCTGATACGGCCTGCTGCCGCTGCCCTTGCACAGCCCCCACACCGTCCCCTCTCCACTGCCCGCCCCGGACCACGGACCGGCGTGGCCGAGCTTGCCTCCCGCTGTACGTGACGCGGCGTCAGGCGCCAGTGACAGCACCTGTTCCGCGGTCCAGCGCACCTCCTGCTCAGTCATGTCTGCGACGGTAGGTCCCGCCACTGACAATCCGTCGGGAGCGGATGTTCGCGCAGGTCAGAGCGATTGTCAGTGGCGTGGTGCACGGTGGATGCCAGATCCGAACCGGCCGAGCTGGAGGGGGCCTCAGCCATGTCAGCCATGTCTGCCGAGTCTGTGTCCGTGCGACCTAAGACCGCCGAACCGACCCACGGCGTGAGCGCGCAGCCGCTGCGCCCGCATGCCGAGCACGCCTTCGCCGCCGAACTCACCGCGCTCGCCGCACAGGACGACCGCCCGCGTCCGGCCCGCTGGAACCTGTCGCCGTGGGCGGTGGCGACCTACCTGCTCGGTGGCACCCTGCCCGACGGCACAGTGATCACACCCAAGTACGTGGGCCCGCGCCGGATCGTCGAGGTCGCCGTCACCACGCTCGCCACCGACCGCGCCCTGCTCCTGCTCGGCGTGCCCGGCACCGCCAAGACCTGGGTGTCGGAGCACCTGGCGGCCGCGGTCAGCGGCGACTCCACCCTGCTGGTGCAGGGCACGGCCGGCACACCGGAGGAGGCGATCCGCTACGGCTGGAACTACGCGCAGCTGCTCGCGCACGGCCCGAGCCGGGACGCCCTCGTGCCCAGCCCCGTCATGCGCGCCATGGCCGAGGGCATGACGGCCCGGGTGGAGGAGCTCACCCGCATCCCGGCCGACGTGCAGGACACGCTGATCACGATCCTGTCCGAGAAGACCCTGCCGGTCCCGGAGTTGGGCCAGGAGGTCCAGGCGGTCCGCGGATTCAACCTGATCGCCACCGCCAACGACCGGGACAGAGGGGTCAACGACCTCTCCAGCGCGCTGCGCCGCCGTTTCAACACCGTGGTGCTGCCACTGCCGGCGAGCGCCGACGCGGAGGTCGACATCGTCACCCGGCGGGTGGAGCAGATCGGCCGCTCCCTCGACCTGCCGGCCGCACCTGACGGCATCGAGGAGATCCGCCGGGTCGTGACCGTCTTCCGGGAGCTGCGCGACGGCATCACCGCCGACGGCCGCACCAGGCTGAAGTCGCCCAGCGGCACGCTGTCGACGGCTGAGGCGATCTCCGTCGTGACGAGCGGCCTGGCCCTGTCCGCGCACTTCGGCGACGGTGTGCTGCGGCCGGGCGACGTCGCCGCGGGCATCCTCGGCGCGGTCGTGCGCGATCCGGCGGCCGACCGGGTCGTCTGGCAGGAGTACCTGGAGACCGTCGTCCGCGAGCGTGCGGGCTGGACGGACTTCTACCGCGCGTGCCGGGAGGTGAGCGCATGACCGACGACTCCCGCTGGCCCAAGGCCCACGGCTCCGGGCCACTCCTGCTGGGAGTGCGGCACCACGGACCCGGTTCCGCCCGCGCGGTGCGCGGCGCCCTGGACGCGGCCCGGCCCGCCGCCGTCCTGATCGAGGGCCCGCCCGAGGCCGACGCGCTGGTCCCGTCGGCCGCCGACCCGGATCTGCGGCCCCCGGTCGCCCTGCTCGCCCATGCCGTGGACGAACCGGGCCGCTCGGCGTTCTGGCCGTTCGCCGAGTTCAGCCCCGAATGGGTGGCGATCCGCTGGGCCCTGGAACACGACGTGCCGGCCCACTTCATCGACCTGCCGGCCGCGCACACGCTCGCCTGGGGGGAGAGAAAGAAGGAGGGCGAGGAGGTCTCCGCCGAGCCCGGATCGTCCGAGCCCGGATCCTCCGCCGCACCGGGCCCCGCCGAGCCCGGATCGTCCGTCGCGCCGGGCCCCGCCGAGCCCGGCGCGGACCCGCGGGACGCCGAGGACGCACCGGACACCGGGGAGCAGGTCCGTGTCGACCCGCTGGCCGTGCTCGCCGAGGCCGCCGGACACGACGATCCGGAACGCTGGTGGGAGGACGTCGTCGAGCACCGGGGCCCGGGTGAGCGGGACCCCTTCGCCTCCTTCGCCGCGCTGGAGGAGGCCATGGGCGCACTGCGCGAGAGGTACGGCGCCGGCGGGCACCACCGGGACCTCGTCCGCGAGGCCCACATGCGGCTGCGGCTGCGCGCGGCGCGCAAGGAGTTCGGCGACGAGGTCGCCGTGGTCTGCGGGGCCTGGCATGTGCCCGCGCTGCGCGAGAAGACCACTGTCACCGCCGATCGGGCCCTGCTGAAGGGACTGCCCAAGGTCAAGACCGATCTGACCTGGGTGCCCTGGACCCACCGCAGGCTCGCCCGGTCCAGCGGCTACGGCGCGGGCATCGACTCGCCGGGCTGGTACGGACATCTGTTCCACGCGCCCGACCGCCCGGTCGAGCGCTGGCTGACCAAAGTGGCGCGGCTGCTGCGCGAGGAGGACCGGATCGTGTCCTCGGCCCACGTCATCGAGGCCGTCCGGCTAGCCGAGACCCTGGCGGCGCTGCGCGGCCGTCCGCTGCCAGGGCTGAGCGAGACCGTCGACGCCGTGCGCGCGGTGATGGGCGACGGCTCGGACGTGCCGCTGGCGCTGGTGCACGACCGGCTGGTGGTCGGGGACGTCCTCGGCGAGGTCCCCGAGTCGGCGCCCGCGGTGCCGCTCCAGCGCGACCTGACCCGGAGCCAGCGCTCGCTGCGGCTCAAGCCGGAGGCGCTGGAGCGCGAGCTGGAGCTGGACCTGCGGGGGGACACCGACGTGGGCCGCAGCAGGCTGCTGCACCGGCTCCGCCTGCTGGGCGTCGACTGGGGCGAGCCCGCGCGGTCACGGGGGAGCACGGGCACGTTCCGGGAGACCTGGCGGCTGCGCTGGGAGCCGGAACTGTCGGTCAGGGTCGCCGAGGCGGGGGTCTGGGGGACGACCGTCCTGGCCGCGGCGCAGGCCAAGGCCGAGGCGGACGCGACGGCCGCGCGCACCCTCGCCGACGTCACCGCGCTCGCCGAGCAGTGCCTGCTCGCGGGACTGCCGGACGCCCTGCCCGTGGTCATGCGGGTCCTCGCCGACCGGGCCGCGCTCGACACCGACGTCGGTCATCTGGCCCAGGCCCTGCCCGCCCTGGTCCGCTCCCTGCGCTACGGCGATGTCCGCGGCACCGACACCGGCGCGCTGGCCGGCGTCGCAGCGGGCCTCGCCGGACGCGTCTTCGTCGGTCTGCCCCCGGCCTGCGCCGCGCTCGACACGGACGCGGCCAAGGAGATGCGCGGCCATGTGGACGCCGTGCACACAGCGGTTGCGCTGCTGACGGAGACACCGGCCGGTGGGGGCGCGGGGGCCGGCGCGGCCGCGAGTGCCGCACCGGCTGCCGGACACGGTGATCTGCGCGACCGCTGGCGGGCGGTCCTGCGGACCCTGTCGCTGCGCGACAGCGTGCCGGGTGTGCTCCGCGGGCGGGCCGTGCGCTTGCTGCTGGACGACGGAGAGTTGGGGCCCGCGGAGGCGGCGCGGCTGATGGGGCTCGCACTGTCACCGGGGACTGCGCCCGCCGACGCCGCCGCCTGGATCGAGGGTTTCGTCGGCGGGGGCGGTGGCGGGCTGCTGCTGGTGCACGACGAGCGGTTGCTGGGCCTGGTGGACGGCTGGCTGACCGGGGTGCCGGCGGAGGCGTTCACGGACGTACTGCCGCTGCTGCGGCGGACGTTCGCGGCGTACGGCCCCGGCGTGCGCAGAACGCTCGGCGAACTGGTCAGGCGCGGGCCCGGAGACCGGGCGGCCGGTCCCGCGTCCCACGGAGCCGTGACACCCGGCTTCGCCGCCGAGCAGGACATCCGGCGCGCCGACGCCGTACTGCCGGTGCTGCGCCTGCTGCTGGGCCTGGAGGACCCGCTCCCTCGAGAGCCGGCCGCCCCCGTCCCCTTCGGCCGCGGCCGAAGTCGGCCTGGGCCGGCCGAGCGTGACCCGGGGCAAGACGGTCAGGGGCGAGGTGGTCAGGGGCAAGGCGGCCAGGAGCAAGGTGATGGGGAGCAGTGGCCTTCGGGGCGGGGCGATCCCACTCGACGTGACCCCGTTCCAGGGCACCCCACTCAACTTGACCCCACTCGACGTGGCCCCGTTCAGGGCGACCCCACTCAATGCGATCCCACTCAATGCGATCCCACTCAATGCGATCCCACTCAACGTGATCCCACTCGAGGCGATCCCGTGCCGGACGATCCGAACGATCCGGACGATCCGGTCGGGCGGGGCGCGGCCTGGTGTGGCACGACCGACGACAACGACCTCGCGGAGGTGGGCACATGACGACCGAACCGAGGGCGGTGCACCCCGACGAGCCGACGCGGGAGCGGCTGCGGCGCTGGCGGCTGGTGCTCGGCGGCGACCAGGCCGACGGCACCGGATGCGCGTTGTCCGGCCGGGACGCGGCGATGGACGGCACGCTCGCCGCGCTGTACGGCAAGGGGGACAAACCGCAGGCCGGACAGGACCGTTCGGCGGGGCTCGGCGCCTCGGCACCGTCGGTGGCGCGCTGGCTCGGGGACATCCGCGCGTACTTCCCTTCCTCCGTCGTCCAGGTCATGCAGCGCGACGCCATCGAACGGCTCGGCCTCGCGTCCCTGCTGCTGGAGCCGGAGATGCTGGAGGCGGTGGAAGCGGACGTCCACCTGGTCGGCACGCTGCTCTCGTTGCACAAGGCGATGCCGGAGACGACGAAGGAGACGGCACGCGCGGTCGTGCGCAAGGTCGTCGAGGATCTGGAGAAGCGGCTGGCGAACCGTACCCGGGCCACGCTCACCGGCGCCCTCGACCGCAGCGCGCGGATCAGCCGCCCGCGCCACCACGACATCGACTGGAACCGTACCGTCGCGGCCAACCTCAAGCACTACCTGCCCGAGTACCGCACGGTGGTGCCGGAACGGCTCGTCGGATACGGGCGGGCGGCGCGGTCGGTGAAGAAGGAGGTCGTGCTCTGCATCGACCAGTCCGGGTCGATGGCGGCGTCCGTGGTCTACGCGTCCGTGTTCGGCGCGGTCCTCGCCTCCATGCGGTCGATCAGCACCCGGCTGGTCGTCTTCGACACGGCGGTGGTGGACCTCACCGACCAGCTGGACGACCCGGTCGACGTCCTCTTCGGCACCCAGCTCGGCGGCGGCACGGACATCAACCGGGCGCTGGCCTACTGCCAGTCGCAGATCCCTCGGCCCGCCGAGACCGTGGTCGTGCTGATCAGCGACCTCTACGAGGGCGGGATCCGCGACGAGATGCTCAAGCGGGTGGCGGCGATGAAGGCGTCCGGGGTGCAGTTCGTGGCGCTGCTCGCCCTGTCGGACGAGGGTGCGCCCGCCTACGACCGGGAACACGCGGCGGCGCTCGCCGCGCTCGGCACACCGGCCTTCGCCTGCACACCGGATCTGTTCCCGGAGGTCATGGCGGCGGCGCTGGAGAAGCGGCCGCTGCCGATACCGGACACCGTGTGACGCCGGACACGAAAGAGTAAGGAAAAGGGACATGACTGCCCATCGGTAACAGGGGGGTTGCATGGGCTCGGGCGTGCCGTGCGAGGATCGGCGGGAGCCCGTGTCGTGCCGAGCCGAGGATGTCCAGCTCCTTGACCTTCCCAGCAGCCCCCCTTGGTACCACCGTGCGCGTGCTGCGTACGGCGGCCGGGCGGCGTGCGCTCCAACTGGTGCTGCTGGTGGGCGGGCTGTTCACGCTGGGTTTCCTCTGTGGTGAACAGGCGCACGCGGCCGACGGGCCACCGGTGCCGGTGACGCCGGTGCGGTCCGTGGGCGCCGGGCACGCGGACCCGGTACGGCCGGTACTGCCGGTACCGCCGGTAACTGTGGTGCGCGCAGTACCGACGGCGGACGCGGTCCCCGTGAGCCGCGCGGTCCGAACGCTCCCGGGACAAGTCGCAGCCCCTGTGCACCGGGTCACTGAGCGGCTCGCCGCCCCTGTGCACCTGGTCACCGAGCCGCTCAACACCCCTGTGCACCGGGTCACCGAGCGGGCCGTCAGCCCCGTCCGCGACGTCGTGACGGCTGTTTCCCGCTCCCTTGAGTCCGCGGCCACCCGAGCCGTCGAGAGGCCCGAGGCCTCGGCGCCCCCCGTGACCCTGCCCGACCTCACCCACGTCCCGGGCGCTCCGGTTCAGCTGACACCTGATCCCCGGTCCGCCGGCCCGCGCCCGCAGTCGTACGGCGGTGCTGCGGTGGCCGCTCCGGTGGAGCAGGGGCCGCGGCACGCCCGCGCCCAGGGCCGTACCGCCGTCGGCGCATCGGCGCAGACCGCCCCGTACGGACCTGAGGCCTTCTCCGCGCCCCAGTCGGCGCTCCGGTCCGCGCCGCATTCCGTTGCGCACCGCGAAGCCGCCGCCGTGAGCGTGCCCGGCCTTCCGGCGCCCACCGGAGACCCGGACGCCGTGCTCGGCAAGCAGGCCGTCGACGGCGGCGCGTCCCGGCACGGTGACGCGCACGCCGTCACCCTCGGCGACCGGGTGCCCCTGTGGCTCGCTCCCGGCACCACGGCGCGCGTCGACGCGTCCCGTACCCGGGAACGGCACCGGGACATCCCCGTCTTCCCCGGCTAGGCGGCACGGTCGGCCTCCCCGCCGCGAGCTGACGCGCGGGGCGAAACAGGTCTGCCCACCCACCCGACGGAACCCCCTGGTCGCATCCATCGGTACGCAGCCGTACACGGCCGTACCCAGCCGTTTCCGGCCGTCCCGCCCATTCCTGGCTCTTACGGCCATGTGCGGCTATTTTCAAAGGACTTGACGCACGCATGAACAAGAACATCCGTCGTTCGATCGTGATAGCCGCTGGTGTCACCGGTGCATGGGCGCTCGGTTCGGCCGCCGCCAGCGCCGACGAACTGTCCGCCACCTCCGTCTCCGTACCGGAAGCCGGCGCCGAGACCGGAGGCGTCGGTGACTCCGTCGCCGGTACGGTCGACGGTGTCCTCTCCGGCGTCCACGACACCGTCTCCGGCGTCCAGAACACTCTCTCCGGCCTGACCGACGGCGCCGGCTCGGGTGCCACGCCCACCGTCTCGGGCACCGCCGCCGAGGCCACCCGGTCCCTGCAGGCGACGGGCACCACCGCCACCACCGCCACCGGCGCCGCCGAACAGGCCCGCCGCTCCGTCGGCGCACAGGTCCCGAGGGCCGCGAGGATCCGGGGTGCCGCCGCCGTCAGGGGTGCTCAGTCCGCCCGTGCGGCGCAGACGCACCTCCAGGACCGTGCCAGGGCGGACGGCGCGCATGCCGACGGCCACATCGCGCACGTCGCCCACGCGGCCGGGCACGCCGCGCCCGCCGCGTCCGGCGGCATGGGGCGGCGCACCGCCCAGGACGAGATCGACTACCTCTTCGGCCCGCTCTCGTCCTTCGCCCCCGAGGTGGAGGAGGCCCTGGCCGCCGCCCAGTCCAGGCTCCAGGCCACCCAGGCGGCCGCCCGGCTGAAGGCGCAGGGCGTCGAGGGCGCCGTACGGACGACGGCACAGCGGACCGTCGCCGGTGCACAGGGCCGCACGGCCGGTGCCGCGCACGTCGCGAGCGGTACGGCCGCCGAGGCGACCGGCGCGGCGGAGGCCTCCGCCGCCGGTGTGCCGGCACATGTCACCGGTACGGCCACGGGCACCGCGCAGTGGGCCGTCGGCACGGTCCGGGCGGTGCCCGGCACCATCACGCCGGTGGTGGACGAGACGGCCGCCGCCGCCGTCCCGCCGGTGGCCTCCACCGCGGTGCACGGCGCCGTGCCGATGGCCGGGCGGTCGGTGACGGGCGTGCGGGCCACGGCCGGGCGCGCGGTGACGGGCGGCTACGGAACCGCCCAGCACACCGTCTCCGCCGTGCACGGTGTCGCCGGGAGCACGGTCTCCGGGGCGCTGGGCGTCGCCGGGGGCGCCGCGTCCGGTGGGTACGGGACCGCCGTCGGTGCCGTCCACGGGGTCCAGGAGGGCGCCGGAGGCGCCGTCGGCCGGGTCCACGGGGTCGCCACGGGCGTCGTCGGCGATGTGCGGCTGACGGCCGCGGATGCGAGCGCGTACGCCGGCGGGCCGCTCGGGCAGGCCGCGGCGGACACCACGGACGCGGTGCTGCCGCCGGTCGCCTCCGGTGCCCTGCACGGGATCGTGCCGGTGGCCGGGCAGGCCGTCACGGACGCGGGCGCCCTCGCCCACGGCGTGGCCGGTGACGTCGTGCCCTTCGCGGGCGGCACCGCCGGTGCCGTACCGCCGCTCGCGCACGACGTGACCGCCCGGGCCGGCGCCTTCGCCCAGGGCGTCACCGCCCAGGTGCCGCCGTTCGCGGCCGGGGTCACCGCCGCGACCGCGCCGCTCACCGGCACCGTCACCGGGACCGTCGTGCCGGTGGCCGACGGCGTGGGCGGGAGCAGCCTGGGCCTGGCCCACGGCGTCGCGGGCGCCGGCGGACCCTTCGCGGCCGGGGTCACCGACGCAGCAGCGCCGCTCGTGCGGCAGGCGGAAGGGTTCGCGTACGGCGTCCAGGGCACGGTCCGGTACGCCACGGGTCCGCTCGCCGGGCACGCCGTCGGCGGGGCCGAGGCGGTCACCCGTACGGCCGTACCGGCGTACTTGAAGGACTCCGGGGACGGCACGGGCCGCACGGACCTCCAGGACTTCCCGCAGGCGTACGGCGTACAGGACGCCGCACCGGGCATCTCCTACCAGGGCTGAGCGCCCCGACCGCTCCGCGGGGTGTCCGGACCCGGACGGCCGAATGCCGTCGGCCCGTCCGGCCGGTGCCCCGCGGCACGGGCGGGTGGTCCCCATTGGGGTGGGGATCAACCGCCCCGGCCCCGGAACCACCGGGGCCGCCCCAGAGGCCTCACCGGGTCAACCCCAGCCCGGTGAGGCCTCGCACCTGCCCTCGACGCCACCGATCCACCCACGGGCCGCCGTGATCCATCGGCACGCCGTGCCAGAAAACCCGGCATCATGTGACAGGTATCACCGCTCGTGTGTGACCCTCGATTTAGGGAGCCCCCGCAAGCGGCGATAACCTGCGAGACGGACATGCCGCGCGCTCGGACACCGTGTGCGCCTCCCTTGTGACAAGCGGACGTCACGTTGCCCTTCGCGGCACGCCCACGCATCCAACGAACCGCGAGATCACTGATAGGGACGGAAGCGCGTGGACCTGTTCGAGTACCAGGCGAGGGACCTCTTCGCCAAGCACGATGTACCGGTGCTGGCCGGTGAAGTCATCGACACGCCTGAGGCGGCGCGCGAGATCACCGAGCGTCTGGGCGGCAAGTCCGTCGTCAAGGCGCAGGTGAAGGTCGGTGGTCGTGGCAAGGCCGGTGGCGTCAAGCTGGCCGCCTCCGCGGACGAGGCCGTCGCCCGTGCGACGGACATCCTCGGCATGGACATCAAGGGCCACACGGTCCACAAGGTCATGATCGCCGAGACCGCTCCGGAGATCCTCGAGGAGTACTACGTCTCCTTCCTCCTCGACCGTGCCAACCGCACCTTCCTCTCCATCGCCTCCGTCGAGGGCGGCATGGAGATCGAGGAGGTGGCCGCCACCCGTCCGGAGGCCGTCGCCAAGACGCCGATCGACCCGATCGACGGTGTGGACGAGGCCAAGGCCCGCGAGATCGTCGCGGCCGCCAAGTTCCCGGCCGAGGTCGCCGACAAGGTCGCGAACGTCCTCGTCAAGCTGTGGGACACCTTCATCAAGGAGGACGCCCTCCTCGTCGAGGTGAACCCGCTGGCCAAGGTCGCCTCCGGTGAGGTCATCGCCCTCGACGGCAAGGTGTCGCTCGACGACAACGCCGAGTTCCGTCACCCCGACTTCGAGGAGCTCCACGACAAGGCCGCGGCCAACCCGCTCGAGGCCGCCGCCAAGGAGAAGAACCTCAACTACGTCAAGCTCGACGGCGAGGTCGGCATCATCGGCAACGGCGCCGGTCTCGTCATGAGCACCCTGGACGTCGTCGCGTACGCCGGTGAGAAGCACGGTGGCGTCAAGCCCGCCAACTTCCTGGACATCGGCGGTGGCGCCTCCGCCCAGGTCATGGCGAACGGCCTGGAGATCATCCTGGGCGACCCGGACGTCAAGTCCGTCTTCGTCAACGTCTTCGGTGGCATCACCGCCTGCGACGAGGTCGCCAACGGCATCGTGCAGGCCCTGAAGCTCCTGGAGGACCGCGGCGAGAAGGTCGAGAAGCCGCTCGTCGTCCGCCTCGACGGCAACAACGCCGAGCTGGGCCGGCAGATCCTCACCGACGCCGACCACCCGCTGGTGCAGCGCGTCGACACCATGGACGGCGCGGCCGACAAGGCCGCCGAGCTGGCCGCCGCCAAGTAAGCACTCAGGACGAGGACACCAACACACCATGGCTATCTGGCTCAACAAGGACAGCAAGGTCATCGTCCAGGGCATGACCGGCTCCACCGGCATGAAGCACACCAAGCTCATGCTCGGTGACGGCACGAACGTCGTGGGCGGCGTGAACCCGCGCAAGGCGGGTCAGACCGTGGACTTCGACGGCACCGAGGTACCCGTCTTCGGCTCCGTCAAGGAGGCCATCGACAAGACCGGCGCCAACGTCTCCGTCATCTTCGTGCCGGAGAAGTTCACCAAGGACGCGGTCGTCGAGGCCATCGACGCCGAGATCCCGCTGGCCGTCGTGATCACCGAGGGCATCGCCGTGCACGACTCGGCGTCCTTCTGGGCGTACGCCGGCAAGAAGGGCAACAAGACCCGCATCATCGGCCCGAACTGCCCCGGCATCATCACCCCGGGCCAGTCCAACGTCGGCATCATCCCGGGCGACATCACCAAGCCGGGCCGCATCGGCCTGGTGTCGAAGTCCGGCACGCTGACGTACCAGATGATGTACGAGCTGCGGGACATCGGCTTCTCGACGGCCGTCGGCATCGGTGGCGACCCGATCATCGGCTCCACCCACATCGACGCCCTGGCCGCGTTCCAGGACGACCCGGAGACCGAGCTCATCGTGATGATCGGTGAGATCGGCGGCGACGCCGAGGAGCGTGCCGCGGCGTTCATCAAGGAGAACGTGACCAAGCCGGTCGTCGGCTACGTCGCGGGCTTCACCGCGCCCGAGGGCAAGACCATGGGCCACGCCGGTGCCATCGTCTCCGGCTCCTCCGGCACGGCGCAGGCCAAGAAGGAGGCCCTGGAGGCCGCGGGCGTCAAGGTCGGCAAGACCCCGACCGAGACGGCGAAGCTCGCCCGCGAGATCCTGGCCGGCTGAGTTTCCCGGCCGACCGCACGTAGGCCCGCCCCCTCCGCCGGGGCGGGCCTACGGCGTTCCGGCCACCTCCTCACCGCGGCTGGGGGGCCAGCCTCTGCGGTCCCTTCGCGGCAGCGCTGCGCAACTGCTGCTGCAACGCCTGTTCCTCGCGCGACAGCGGCCCCATCGCCTGCGCCGGCGGGACCCCCTGCACCGCCTGGGCCGGGGCGATCGGTGCCTCGAAGTGCGTCGGTGCCGTCCACAGCGTGAGCGTCGTCGCGCCGACGATCGCCACCGTGAACGCGATCGCCGCCCGCGTCCAGAACACGTTGCGCCGTTCGCCCGTGCGCCGCACCGGCTCCGCCTCGATCGCGCGCCACCGCTGCGTCGAGCCCAGCACCAGCAACCGGCGATGCAACTCGGCGGGGTCGGCCAGTTCCGGCAGACACGCGGCCAGCGTCTCGCGGGCGTGGGTCAGCCGGTTCGCGGCGGCCGGGGTGCTGGCCTCCGTCTCCGCCGCCGTCTCCGGCAGATCGAGGCCCACCCCGTCGTACAGCACGAGCGTGCGCCGGTACACCGGTGGCAGGTTCAGCAGGGCCTCCAGCAGCGCTCGGTCCGCCGGGTCGGCCAGCGGCGGCTCCGGGCTGCGGTGCCGGCGCCGGAAGCGGTGCCAGGGCGAGAGCGCGCACTCGTGCGCGGCAGCCCGCACCCAGCCGCCGGGATCCCGGTCCCGGGCCACCTCCGGCCAGCGCTGCCAGGCCAGTTGGAAGGCCCGCTCCACCGCCTCGCGGGCCAGTTCCCGGCGCCCGGTGAGCAGATAGCTCTGGCGTACGAGGGCGGGGGCGCAGAACGCGTACAGGGTGTCGAAGGCCTGAGCGGGCGTCAGGGGCTCCGGGCCACCGGTGGTCATCGCTTGCTCCACGCTCACCTCCGCTGTCGTGGTACACCCTTCCGTACCAAAAAGAACATAAACGTATATTGTGCGACACATCGGTAGTTCGCCTGTTGCGACGGGAAAGCGTGTGTCATTGGGAGCATGGCCGCGTGATTCTGACGACCGCTCGCCGAACGTCGCTGTCGCCCCTGCTGACCCGGATGCGGGACCGCGAGCCCGGGCTGGCCGCGAGTTTCCTGGGCGGCGCCGTGGCGGCCGGGCTCGGGTTCGCCTCGTTCGCCGCGCTGCTGATGGTGCTGTGGGTCAGCTCGCCGTACCCCGACAGCGGTCCGGGCGGCGCGCTGCACGTCGCCGCCGCGTTGTGGCTGCTCGCGCACGGTGTCGAACTGATCCGCACCGAGACGCTCTCCGGCGCGCTCCTGCCGGTGGGCGTCTCGCCGTTGCTGCTCCTCCTGCTGCCGGTGTGGCTGGTGTACCGGGCGGCCAGGGACGCGGTGGACGCGCCCGCCGACGCCGACGGCCCGCCGCCCGTGCCGGCGCGCACGGTGTGGACGGGGGTCGTCCTCGGCTATCTCGTCGTCGGCGGCGCGGTCGCCCTGTACTGCGGGGGCGCGGAACTGCGTCCCAGGTGGCCCTGGGTGACGGTGTGTCTGCCGCTGGTCGCGGCGGGCTCGGCGGCGGCCGGGGTGTGGTCGGCGTACGGCTGTCCGCGCGAGCCGGTGCTGAGGGCGCTCGCGGTGCTGCCGGAGCCGGTGCGGCGGCTGGTCCTCGGCGCGGACGAGTGCGCCCGGCTGGGTACGGCCGTACGGGCCACCGGCGCGGCCATGGCGGTGCTCCTCGGCGGCGGGTCGCTGCTGCTCGGAGTGTCGATGGTGTGGCACGGCTGGGCGGCGCGGGCGTCCTTCCTGCAGCTGACGGAGGGATGGACGGGGCGGTTCGCGGTGCTGCTGCTCGGTGTCGCCCTGATTCCCAACGCGGCGGTGTGGGCCGCGTCCTACGCCCTCGGCCCCGGCTTCCTCCTCGGCGTCGGGCATCCGGTGCAGCCCTTCGCCTCCCATCCGGCCCCGCTCCTGCCGCCCTTCCCGCTGCTGGCGGCGGTGCCGGACGCGGGCGTCGGCACCCCGGCCAACTGGGCGGCGGGGCTGGTGCCGGCGGTGGCCGGGGTGACGGCGGGGTGGTTCGTCGCACGGGGAGCCGTGGGCCTGCCGGAGCCGGGCGCGCCGGCGCCGACGCGCTGGTCGGCGGCCCGTACCGCCGGGGTGACGCTGCTGACGGCGGTGCTCTGTGCGGCCGCCTTCGCCCTGCTCGCCGAGTGGGCGGGTGGCCCGCTGGGCGTGTCCGCGCTGGCCCGCTTCGGACCGGTGTGGTGGCAGAGCGGGGGAGCGGCGGGGGCGTGGACGGCGCTGTTCGCGCTGCCGGTGGCGCAGGTGGTACGGGCGTGGCGGCTGTGGAGGCGGCGGGCGCGGGGTGGTGACGTTCCGGCGCAGGGCACGCGGGCGGGGGCCGGCGGGACCGGAAAGGAACAGCCGAGGGCGAAGGCCGTCGCCCGGGCCGATGAGGCCGGTGGGAAGAAGGAGCCCGCCGAAGGGAAGGACGGGGGCAGGCGCACGGGCAAGGGCGAGCAGGCGGCCGACGGGAAGGGGCCGGGCAAGGGCGAGCAGGCGGCCGACGGCAAGGAGCCCGGCAAGGTCAAGGTGCCGGGCAAGGGCAGGGAAGCGCCCGACGGCAAAGAGGCGGCCGACGGCAAGGGCCCCGGCAAGGGCAGGGAGGCCGGCAAGGGCAGGACCGTCATCGCCCGGCCGGAGCCCCTTCCCGAGGAGGAGCTGTACGACTTCCTCCCGACCGACGACCCCTTCCCCTCGGACTGGCACGACGACCTGGCGCGCGCCTCACGCTGGGCCGCCCTGCGGGAGGCGGCCGCCTCCGACGGCCCGTCCGTCCCATGGACGAGTCCCACGCCGCCGCCACTCTCCGAGCCGCGCCCGGAACCGACCGACCGGACCTCGCCGTCGCCGGACGCGCCGGAGCCGGCGCACCCGGAGTCGCCGTCGCCGGAGACCCCGCAACCCCCTGAACCGGCCCCATGACCGGCCGGCCGCGGCCCGCGGCGTTGCAGGCGCGGCTCCGGCCGTGGGGTCTCAGCTGTTCCCGACTCCCAGAACGCCCCGCAGCTCCTGCGGCAGCAGCCGGTCGCAGGACTGTTTGGCCTCGTGCGTGAGGGCGTCGCTGACGCAGGTGTAGTAGTCGCGGTAGACCAGCTGGACGGTGAACGTGGAGGCCACCAGGACCAGCGCCAGGCAAGCCGTGAGCAGGCCGCCGATGGCCGCCGTCGTCTGGGGCCGGGCCGCTCCCGGTGGCGTCGGGGTGTCCGGGCCGGACCCGCGGGGCTTGGTGCGCAGGGCGCTGATGCCCCAGTACAGGGCCAGCGCGCCCAGCAGCAGGGCCACGTACGTCCAGCCGAACAGGGCGAAGAAGACGGCCCACATGCCGGACAGGAGAGCGTAGCGCGCGCGGCGCTGGGTGGGGTCGGTCGGGTCCCAGCGCATGCCGGGACCGGTCGGTCCGCCGGGGCCCTGGGGGCCGCCGCCGGGGCGCTCGCCGAAGCCGCCGGGGGAGCGTCCGGGCTGGCGGTCGCTCCACTGGCTGCCCCACGCGGGGCCGCCCCCATCACCGGAGCCATGAGAGCCCTCGGGGTGGCGCGGCTGCCAGGGCCGGTCGGGGGTGCCCTCGGGCGGCGGCGCGAAGGGGTTGTCGTCCTGCTGTCCGCCGCCCCGTCCGTCGCCGTCCCGACCGCCCGGACGCGCCTGTCCGCCCTGACCCGCCTGTCCGCCCGGACGCGCCTGTCCGCCCTGACCCGCCTGACCGCCTTGACCCGCCTGACCGCCCTGGTCCTCCTGGTAAGCCTCGGCCGGCGAGGTCGGCCGCTCCCGGAGCAGCACGGTGCGACGCTCGCCTTCCTGGGCAGGGCTCGGAGGGAACGTGAGGAGTCGCAGGCTGCGATCGGGCATCAAAAGAGCGTCTTCCCCTAGGTGAATACGGCTGTGACCACGGCAGTCCGATATGAGCTTTCCCCCCGACAACGCACGGTACGACGACCGCGTTCCCGAAGCTGCCCTCCGTGATTCCTTGCGAACGCTACCTTCCGGCCCCGCCCCCGTCCCGAGGGGGCCGTCCCGTGTGCCGGTATCGTTGCTGACGGTCGGCCGCTTCGTAGACTTCCCTGTATCGCGGGGCGTGAAGCATTCGTATGAATGCACAAAGCGAAAGCGCCGGCCGGTACCGTCGCCCACCCCGAGAAAGGGCCCCATCGTGGCCGCCACCCCCGCTGGCCCAGCGGTCAAGCGCCTCGTCGTGCTGGTCTCCGGATCCGGCACCAACCTTCAGGCGCTCCTGGACGAGATCGAGCGCACCGGAGCCGAGCGGTACGGCGCCCGGATCGTCGCCGTAGGGGCCGACCGCGACGGCATCGAGGGGCTCGCCCGCGCCGAGCGCGCCGGGCTGCCGACCTTCGTGTGCAAGGTCAGGGACCACGAGAGCCGGAAGGTCTGGGACGCCGCCCTCGCCGAGGCCGTGGCCGGGTACGAGCCGGATCTGGTCGTCTCCGCCGGATTCATGAAGATCGTCGGCAAGGAGTTCCTGGCCCGCTTCGGCGGCCGGTTCGTGAACACGCACCCGGCGCTCCTCCCCAGCTTTCCGGGGGCCCACGGCGTCCGTGACGCGCTCGCGTACGGCGCCAAGGTCACCGGCTGCACCGTCCACTTCGTCGACGACGGCGTCGACACCGGCCCGATCATCGCTCAGGGCGTGGTCGAGGTCCGGGACGAGGACGACGAGAGCGCGCTGCACGAGCGCATCAAGGAAGTCGAGCGAAGGCTGCTCGTCGAGGTCGTGGGGCGGCTCGCCCGCAACGGCTATCGCATCGAGGGACGAAAGGTAGTTATCCAGTGACCGCCCAGACCAACGACAGCACCAAGCGGGCCATGCGCCGCGCGCTCGTCAGCGTCTACGACAAGACCGGACTGGAAGAGCTGGCCCGCGGGCTGCACGAGGCCGGTGTGTCGATCGTCTCCACCGGCTCCACCGCCTCCCGCATCGCCGCCGCCGGCGTCCCCGTCACCAAGGTCGAGGAGCTGACCGGCTTCCCCGAGTGCCTGGACGGCCGGGTCAAGACCCTGCACCCGAGGGTGCATGCGGGCATCCTCGCCGACCTGCGCCTGGACAGCCACCGCGAGCAGCTCGCCGAGCTGGGCGTCGAGCCGTTCGACCTGGTCGTCGTCAACCTCTACCCCTTCCGGGAGACGGTCGCCTCCGGCGCCTCGGACGACGAGTGCGTGGAGCAGATCGACATCGGCGGCCCCTCCATGGTCCGCGCCGCCGCCAAGAACCACCCGTCGGTCGCCGTGGTCACCAGCCCCGAGCGGTACGCCGACGTTCTCGCGGCCGTCCAGGACGGCGGCTTCGACCTGGCCGCCCGCAAGCGGCTGGCCGCCGAGGCCTTCCGGCACACCGCCGCGTACGACGTGGCCGTCGCCTCCTGGTTCGCCTCCTCCTACGCCCCCGTCGACGAGTCGTCCTTCCCGGACTTCCTGGGCGCCACCTACGAGCGCAAGAGCACCCTGCGCTACGGCGAGAACCCGCACCAGGACGCCGCTCTCTACGTGGACGGCACCGGTGGCCTCGCCGAGGCCGAGCAGCTGCACGGCAAGGAGATGTCGTACAACAACTACACGGACACGGACGCCGCCCGCCGTGCCGCGTACGACCACGACGAGCCCTGCGTCGCGATCATCAAGCACGCCAACCCCTGCGGCATCGCGGTCGGCGCGGACGTCGCCGAGGCGCACCGCAAGGCGCACGCCTGCGACCCGGTGTCCGCGTACGGCGGTGTCATCGCCGTGAACCGTCCGGTCAGCAAGGAGATGGCCGAGCAGGTCGCGGAGATCTTCACCGAGGTCATCGTCGCGCCGGACTACGAGGAGGGGGCGCTGGAAGCCCTCACCAAGAAGAAGAACCTCCGCGTGCTGAAGGCCCCGAGCGCCCCCTGCAACCGGGTCGAGGCCAAGCAGGTCGACGGCGGTGTGCTGCTCCAGGTCACCGACCGCCTCCAGGCCGACGGCGACGACCCGGCCACCTGGACGCTGGCCAGCGGCGAGGCGCTCGGCGAGGAGGAGCTGAAGGAGCTCGCCTTCGCCTGGAAGGCGTGTCGCGCGGTGAAGTCCAACGCGATCCTGCTCGCCAGGGACGGCGCCTCGGTCGGCGTCGGCATGGGCCAGGTGAACCGCGTCGACTCCTGCAAGCTGGCGGTCGAGCGGGCCGGCGAGGAGCGTGCCCGGGGTGCCTACGCGGCCTCCGACGCCTTCTTCCCGTTCCCGGACGGCCCGGAGATCCTGATCGACGCCGGTGTCCGGGCGATCGTCCAGCCGGGCGGCTCGATCCGTGACGAGCAGGTCGTCGAGGCCGCCAAGAAGGCCGGCGTGACGATGTACTTCACGGGTACGCGCCACTTCTTCCACTGAGCAGCCGCGGAGAAGCCGACGGCCTCCGGCCCCCCTTCGAGGGAGCCGGAGGCCGTCGTGCTCCGGGGGAAGACATCAGGGCCGTGTCTCTCCCCGGACGGGAAAGACACGGCCCTCGACGCCGGTGTGGCGCGAACTGTTTCCTCGCGCGGGCGGGTTCAGTAGCGCGGGCGGTTGAACCACGCCTTGCCGTTGGCGCCGCCCACGAAGCAGGCGATCAGGATGGCCAGCACCGTGTGCACGAGGCCCACGATGACGAACGGGTACAGGCCGAGGACGGCGGTGATGATGCCGAACACGAGCGTGGTGACGCGGACACCGTTGCCGCCGGTGTTGAACTTCACCGCGAGCACGGCCGCGAACACGCCCCAGGCGAGCGCGAACACCGCCATGGCCACCAGGATTCCGGTTCCGTAGTCGGCCATCCGCTGGAAGGCGGAGTCGTCCTGCAGGGTGCTGTCGTGCTTCGCGTGGTTCACGGCCGCCGCGTAGAACGCGCATCCCGCCACGCCGATCACCTGCAGGCCGACGATCACCCAGAGCATCACGCGGGCCGCGCTGACGCTGCCCGGCATGGCGGCCATCGGGACGCCGCCGCCGTACTGCTGCTGGACCGGCGGGGCCTGCGGGTAGCCGTAGCCCGGCTGCTGCGGCTGCTGCTGCGGGTAGGCGTAACCGGGCTGCTGGCCCTGAGGGGGACCGTAGGGATTGTTCGGGTCGCCGAAGCTCATGGCGCTGTTTCCTCCGTTGATCGAGTGCGGGGACGAGGCGCGGCACTGCACGGAGGAGAGTTTCAACAGATGCGGTCCGTCCCCCCGTCGAGCTGCCCGCTGCACTGCGCTGCTCATCGTTCTTGACCGGTTACTGACTTGTCCAGCCAGTGGACGCATGTGTTGTGCAAGTGCAACATCGTTGATCATCTGCTGACCATGCGGTACGGCGTACGGCCACCCGGATTGGAACCGTGGCCGGGTCATCCGCGAGGATGGGAACATGACCGCCCAGATTCTCGATGGCAAGGCCACCGCAGCCGCGATCAAGTCCGATCTGACCGCCCGCGTGGCGGCGCTGAAGGAGAGGGGCGTCACGCCCGGCCTCGGCACGATCCTGGTCGGGGACGACCCCGGCAGCCAGAAGTACGTCGCCGGCAAGCACCGCGACTGCGCGCAGGTCGGCATCGCCTCGATCCAGCGCGAACTGCCTGCCACGGCCACGCAGGAGGAGATCGAGGCGGTCGTCAGGGAGCTGAACGAGGACCCGGCCTGCACCGGTTACATCGTCCAGCTGCCGCTGCCCAAGGGCATCGACGAGAACCGCATCCTGGAGCTGATGGACCCGGCCAAGGACGCCGACGGCCTGCACCCGATGAACCTCGGCCGGCTGGTGCTGAACGAGCCCGCCCCGCTGCCCTGCACCCCGAACGGCATCCTGACCCTGCTGCGCCGCCACGGCGTGGAGATCAAGGGCGCCGAGGTCGTGGTCGTCGGCCGCGGTGTCACCATCGGCCGGCCGATGCCGCTGCTGCTCACCCGGCGCAGCGAGAACGCCACCGTGACCCAGTGCCACACCGGCACCCGCGATCTGTCCGCCCACCTGAAGCGGGCCGACATCGTCATCGCCGCGGCCGGCTTCCCGCACCTGATTCGCGCCGAGGACGTCAAGCCGGGCGCCGCCGTCCTGGACGTCGGTGTCTCCCGCAACGCCGAGGGCAAGATCGTCGGCGACGTGCACCCGGACGTCCTCGAGGTGGCCGGCTGGATCTCCCCGAACCCCGGCGGTGTGGGCCCGATGACCCGGGCGCAGCTGCTGGTCAACGTGGTCGAGGCGGCGGAGCGCAGTGCCGGCTGAGCGGGCGCACGGCGGTGAGCCGACCGTGCGCGACGCGATCAGCGCCCCTGACGCCGAGGGGCGCCCCCGGCGGACCACGCGCCGCTTCCCGCGGATCACCAGGGACACCGCCCGGCCCGAGGGCGGCGGCCGGGCCGCGTCCGGTGACGCCCCGGCCCCGGCGCGGCAGTGGCCCCTGCTCGTCGTGCTCGGCACGGTGGCGCTCGGACTGCTGCTGACCGCGCTGGACGTGTTCCGCTTCGGCACCCTGCTGATCGGCGCCGCCCTGCTGGCCGGTGCGGTGATGCGCTGGATCCTGCCCGGCGTCGGCATGCTCGCCGTCCGCTCCCGCTTCACGGACATCGCCACCTACGGCATCCTCGGCCTGGCGATCGTGCTGCTGGCGCTGATGGCGCAGCCCAAGCCGTTGATGGAGATACCGTTCCTGAAGGACGTCCTGCACTTCACGCTCAGCGACAGGTAACGCGGGCCGCCGCGGAAAGCGGATGTCGCGCCGCCGGTGGCCCGCCTCCCCCTGGGACGCGGGCCACCGGTGTACCCCCGTCCTTCGACGGTACGGCCGCCCGGCCGGATGCCGCATCCCTCAACAGATTGAACTCCCGTACCACTCAGGGTGGTTGCCGGCCTTTCCCGGCAACTTCCGGACGGCCCGACGGCGGCTCGCCCCCACCCCCGACGAGGGGCGAACCACCGTCGTCAAACACCCTTCCGCCCGTGAACCGCCTGTTCAACGCCTGTCCTTGCGCTGTGGCACGGAAGTGACCGTTCCGCTACGGTGCCCACGCGCCGTCCATGCTCCCGCGCGCCCCCACTGCGGGAACTGCGCCCCTTAGACAGTGCATCCTTGTGGGTAGCCAGGACGGGGGAAGCAGGGGGGAAGCGATGCCTCGTTGGAAAGACCTGCCGGAGGGTCTGGATCCGCAGATCAGGGAGTTCACCTGCCAGGTGCGGCGGCTCGTGGACCGCAGCGGTCTGAGCGTCGCGGCACTCGCCGACCGCACGGGCTACAGCAAGACGTCCTGGGAGCGTTACCTGGGCGGCCGACTCCTCGCGCCCAAGGGTGCGGTCATCGCGCTCGCCGAGGTCACCGGAACCAGTCCCGTGCATCTGACCACGATGTGGGAGCTGGCCGAACGCGCCTGGAGCCGGGCCGAGATGCGGCACGACCGCACCATGGAGGCGATCCGCATCTCCCAGGCGCGCGCCGCGCTCGGGGAGGCCGGGGCGGCGGAGGCGACCGGGGGGCCGGCCGGGCGCAAGGACGGCGGTATCGGCGCGGCCACCGGGATCGCCGGTCCGGCCGGCGTCTCCCCGACGATTCCCGTCCAGCCGTCCGCCCCCGACGCCGACGCCCGCAAGGACGCGGGGCGCGACCGGGCCGAGCGCGCGGATCACGAGCCCGCCGACGGCGCGGGGGGCGGTGCGGCCGACGGCGACGGCGGGTCCGAAGCCGCCAACTCCTGGGGAGTGGCCGGGTACCAGGGGCCGTCCAGGACGAGCGCCCGCCCCGGTGGCGCGGCGCGCGCGGGTGCCGCTGCCGGCGCCGGGGCGGCCGCCGCGAACGGTGCGCGGCCCGGCGCCTTTGCCGGCGGCCCGGGATGGCCGCCGGACACCCCGCATCCGTACGACGGACAGCCGCAGGCGGCCCGCCCGGCCCCGGGGAACGCCGGACGGCAGCGGGTGTTGATGTTCCTCGCCGGGCTCGTCGGGGTGGCCGTCGTCATCGGTGCCGTCTTCATCTTCACCGACCGGGGCGGCGCCAGGCACCCGAGCGCCAAGCCGCCGTCCGCGACGGCCTCCACGCACGTGAGCCGGCCGCCCGGCGTCAAGTGCGCCGGTTCCGCCTGCGACGGCAAGGACGCCGAGGCGATGGGGTGCAGCGGCGACCTGGTGACCACCGCCAGGACCGCCACCGTCGGCACCACCACCCTGGAGGTCCGCTACAGCAAGGCTTGCGGCACCGCCTGGGGCCGCATCACCGGCGCGGCCGACGGCGACAAGGTCCAGATCTCCGCCGGCCGGGACCGGCAGACCGGCGAGACCTCCGGCGCCGGCGACACCATTGCCTACACCCCGATGGTCGCGGTGCAGGACGCCGGGCAGGCCAAGGCCTGCGCGACGCTGGCGTCCGGGCGGACGGGGTGCACCCGGTAGGGCGAAGCGCGCGCCGCAGGGTGGAACGACCAAGGAAAAAACAAGGAGGGCGGAATTCCGGTGCGGGACGCATGGCGCGCCGGAAACTGGGCACGCGAGCCTGTACCCCCACGGGAGTCCGGCCCTCCGGTACCCCCCACCCGGTGGCCGCCTCCGTCCTCTCCCCCTCTCCCGGACAGGCGGCCGCCGGGTTGTGCGACACGTGTCCGACTTGTGGGGTGAGCCACAGGGCCCCGTACGTCTCGCATGCCGGATGCGCGATAGCCTGACCGCTGGATCGATCTCTTGACGCCAAGAGATCGATCATCCGTCCGGGGCAGGGACGCCCCATCGCCAGCTGTCATACGGAGAACGCCATGACCCGCACTCCCGTGAACGTCACCGTCACCGGCGCGGCCGGCCAGATCGGTTACGCCCTGCTCTTCCGCATCGCCTCCGGCCAGCTGCTCGGCGCGGACGTGCCGGTCAAGCTGCGCCTGCTGGAGATCACCCCGGCCCTGAAGGCCGCCGAGGGCACGGCCATGGAACTCGACGACTGCGCCTTCCCGCTGCTCCAGGGCATCGACATCAGCGACGACCCGAACGTCGCCTTCGACGGCGCGAACGTAGCCCTCCTCGTCGGCGCCCGCCCCCGCACCAAGGGCATGGAGCGCGGCGACCTGCTGGAGGCCAACGGCGGCATCTTCAAGCCCCAGGGCAAGGCCATCAACGACCACGCCGCGGACGACATCAAGGTCCTCGTCGTCGGCAACCCGGCCAACACCAACGCCCTCATCGCGCAGGCCGCCGCGCCGGACGTCCCGGCCGAGCGCTTCACCGCGATGACCCGCCTGGACCACAACCGCGCGCTGACCCAGCTCGCGAAGAAGACGGGGTCCACGGTCGCCGACATCAAGCGCCTGACCATCTGGGGCAACCACTCCGCCACCCAGTACCCGGACATCTTCCACGCCACCGTCGCCGGCAAGAACGCCGCCGAGGTCGTGAACGACGAGAAGTGGCTGGCCGAGGACTTCATCCCGACCGTCGCCAAGCGCGGTGCCGCGATCATCGAGGCCCGTGGCGCCTCGTCGGCCGCCTCCGCCGCCAACGCCGCGATCGACCACGTGCACACCTGGGTCAACGGCACCGCCGAGGGTGACTGGACCTCCATGGGCATCCCGTCGGACGGCTCCTACGGCGTCCCCGAGGGTCTGATCTCCTCCTTCCCGGTCACCTGCAAGGACGGCAAGTACGAGATCGTCCAGGGCCTGGACATCAACGAGTTCTCCCGTGCGCGTATCGACGTGTCGGTGAAGGAGCTCGAGGAGGAGCGCGAGGCGGTCCGCTCCCTCGGCCTCATCTGACGGCTCCGGAAGACACGGCAGAGCTCGGCACCCCGCCGTAGGGGTGCCGAGCTCTGCCGTGTGCGGGCGGGTGACGGGGTGCATGCGCGGTGCGCAGCACTAGCGGGCCGCAGTGCCGTCGGCTTCGTGGTGCGGCACCCTGCCGGGGCGGGCGAGCGGGCCGTACTCCGCCACCACCAGTGCCGTGGCCGCGAGTACCACCAGCCCCACCGTCCGCAGCGCCGGTCCCATGCCGTGCAGCAGGTCGGGGTGGGAGGACAGGACAGTACCGGTGACGGCCACGCCCAGCGCGGCACCGGTCTCCCGGGCCGTCGTACCGAGGCCGGAGCCGAGGCCCGCCTGGTGGGCCGGGAGCGAGGTGACCACGCCGAGCGTGAGGGCCGGCATGGACAGCCCCGCACCGGCCGAGATGACCAGGAGCCAGCAGACGAACACCGCGTACGGCGTGCCCGCGTCGGCCGTGGACGCGCCGAGCAGACCCAGGCCGATCAGGGTCAGACCGGCGCCGATGACGGCCCGGGGACGGCCGGCCCAGCGGGTGGCCAGCTTCTGCGCCGCGGCCATCCCGAACACCAGCGGCATGATCGCCACCCCGGTGACGGCGGCCCCGAAGCCCTTGACGCCCTGCAGGTACTGCGAGTTGACGAAGAACAGGGCGAAGAGGCCGAAGAATCCGGTGGCCGTGCCGAGGGAGGCCGCCCGGAGCCGGGCGGAGCCGAAGACCCGTGGGTCGAAGAGGGGGGCCGCCGAGCGCAGGGCGTGCAGCGCGAAGGCGGCGATCAGCAGGGCGCCCGCGGCGAAGGCGCCGAGGATGCGGGCGGAGGTCCAGCCGTAGGGCGGGCCCTCGATGATGCCGAACAGGACCGCGACCAGCCCCGCGGTGAGCAGCAGGGTGCCCAGCGGGTCGGGATTGCTCCGGGCGGAGCGCTCGGTGCGCGGGACGGTGACCGCGACGGCCACGGCGAGGGCGGCGGCGAGCGGGACCATGACCGCGAACAGGGCACGCCAGGTGAGGAACTGCCCGGCCAGCCCGCCGCCCAGGTTGCCCGCCGCGCCGCCCAGGCCGATCGACAGCGTCCAGGCACCCATCGAGCGGGCCCGGCGCTCGGGAGCGGACAGGTGCATCAGGACCGAGAGGGTGGCCGGGGTGATCAGTGCCGCTCCGGCGCCGGACAGCCCCCGGCCCGCTATCAGGAAGGCCGGGCCGGTGGCGAGCGCGCTGGTGGCGGCGCCCGCCGCGAACAGGGCGAGCCCGGCGAGCAGGGCGCCCTTGCGGCCGTACCGGTCGCCGAGCGCGCCGGCCGGGACGAGCAGGCCCGCGAAGACGATGACGTAGGCGTCGACCGTCCACAGGATCCCGGTGCGCGAGGGATGCAGGGACGACGAACTCAGCTGCGGAATCAGGAGGTTGATCGCGGCGACCATGCTCTGGGCGACCAGGACGCAGGCGCAGAGCGCGAGCAGGGTGGAGCGTTTCAGGGCGTGCGGGGGCACGGCTCCTCCTGGGAGTGAAGGCGGTGGGGTGGTCGGGACGCGCCCGGTGGCGCTCTCGGATGCGCTCACCGTAGGCTCGCCGCTGACCTGCTTTCCAGTGCAACCTTTGCAAGGGATGCCTGCACATGACGCAATCCATGGGCCTCGACCTGAACCTGCTGGTCGCGTTGGACGTGCTGCTGGAGGAACAGAGCGTGCAGGGCGCCGCCCACCGCCTGCATCTGTCCGAGCCCGCCATGAGCCGCACGCTCGGCCGGATCCGCAAGGCGCTCGGCGATCCGATCCTGGTGCGCGCCGGACGCCGGATGGTGCCCACCCCGCACGCGCTGGCCGTGCGGGCCGAGGTGAGCGCGGTGGTGGAGCGGGCCCGCGCCCTGTTCACGCCGGGCCGCCAGATCGATCTGCGCACGGTGAGCCGGACCTTCACGCTCCTCGGCCACGACGCGATCGCCGCCACCCACGGAGCCGCGCTCTTCGCCCGCGCCGCCCGCGAGGCGCCCGGCATCCGTCTGCGCTTCCTGTCCGAGAGCCACGTGGACGCGCCGTTCCTGCGTCAGGGCACCGCCGACCTGGAGGTCGGGGTGATCGACACGGTCGCGCCCGAGGTGCATGTGGAGACGGTGTACGAGGAGCGCATGCTGGGCGTCGTACGGCGCGGGCACCCGCTGCTCGACGGGGAGCTGACCCCCGCGCGGTTCGCCGGGGAGGCGGGCCACCTCATCGTCTCCCGGCGCGGCAGGCAGCGCGGACCGATCGACGACGCCCTCGCCGGGCTCGGCCTCGCACGGCGGGTGGTGGGCAGTGTCGGCACCTACCCGGCCTCGATGTTCGTGCTGCGCGAGACCGACCTGATCGGGCTGATCACCTCCTACGGCCGCCCGATGGCCGACGCCCTCGGACTGGTCACCTTCGAGATCCCCCTCTCCCTGCCCTCGGTCGAGGTGGGCTTCGCCTGGCATCCGCGCCACGACGCCGATCCCGCCCACGCCTGGCTGCGTGATTGCGTACGGGAACTGATGATCCAGATGTAGCCCGTTTTTGTCCGTTTTCGAACCTGTTTTTAGTGACGCCGCGCACGTTCGACCATGAATTGCGCATGCGATTCATGGGCCCGGGGCAGGCGGCCACGGTCCCTGAGCCGGTCACGCCTGTGACACAGGGGCATGGATCAGGAACGGAAGGCAATACCGATCATGGCGGACAGAACGGAACGAAAGGCCCAGGCCACCATCCACGCGGGAGGCGAGTGGCTGGAGGCGATCTCCGGTGCGACCCGCGAGATCCTGGACCCCGCGGACGCCCGGCCCTTCGCCGTGGTCGCCGAGGGTGACGAGAAGGACGCCGAGCGCGCCGTGGCCGCCGCCCGGCAGGCGTTCGACAGCGGCCCGTGGCCCCGTACCCCCGTCGCCGAGCGCGCCGCCCTGCTGCGCCGCGTCGCCGACCTCCTCGTCCGCGACCGCGAGGACCTCGGCCTGCTGGAGAGCCGGGACGCGGGCAAGACCGTCGAGGAGGGCCGGACCGACATCGACTGCGTCGCCGACGCCTTCCGCTACTTCGCCGACCTGGTCGCCGCCGAGGCGCCCGGCCGGGTCGTGGACGCGGGTTCGCCCGACGTCCACAGCGTCGTCGTGCACGAGCCGGTGGGCGTCTGCGCACTGATCACCCCCTGGAACTACCCGCTCCTCCAGGCCAGCTGGAAGATCGCCCCGGCGCTCGCCGCGGGCAACACCTTCGTGGTCAAGCCCAGCGAGATCACCCCGATGACCACCGTCGCGCTGATCGAGCTGCTGGCCGAGGCGGGCCTGCCCGCCGGAGTGGCCAACATCGTCACCGGTCCCGGCCACACCGTCGGCGCCCGGCTCGCCGAGCACCCCGACGTCGACCTGGTCTCCTTCACCGGTGGCCTGGTCAGCGGCATCAAGGTGGCCCAGGCCGCCGCCCCCACCGTGAAGAAGACCGCCCTCGAACTCGGCGGCAAGAACCCCAACGTGGTCTTCGCCGACGCCTGCGCCACCGAGGAGGGCTTCGACACCGCCGTCGACCAGGCACTCAACGCCGCCTTCATCCACAGCGGCCAGGTCTGCTCGGCCGGCGCCCGGCTCATCGTCGAGGAGTCCGTGCGGGACCGGTTCGTCACCGAACTCGCCGACCGGGCCCGGAAGATCAGGCTCGGGCGCGGCACCGAGGACGGCGTCGAGTGCGGCCCGCTGGTCTCCGAACAGCAGCGCGCCAAGACCGAGGCGTACGTCGCCTCCGCGCTGGCGGAGGGTGCCGTACTGCGCTGCGGCGGCAAGCGGCCCGAGCCGTCACCGCAGCGCCCGGCGACCGGCTACTTCTACGAGCCGACCGTCCTCGACGGCTGCCACCGCGAGATGAAGGTCGTACGCGAGGAGGTCTTCGGGCCGGTCCTCACCGTCGAGACCTTCCGCACGGAGGACGAGGCGGTGTTCCTCGCCAACGACACCGAGTACGGCCTCGCCGGCGCCGTGTGGACCGCCGACCCGGGCAGGGCCCGCCGCGTCGCGGGGCGGCTGCGCCACGGCACCGTCTGGATCAACGACTTCCACCCCTACCTGCCGCAGGCGGAGTGGGGCGGCTTCGGCCGGAGCGGCACCGGGCGCGAGCTGGGGCCGGCCGGACTCGCCGAGTACCGCGAGACCAAGCACGTCTACCAGAACCTCGCGCCGAAGCCGGTGCGCTGGTTCGCCGGCTGACCCCCCACCGGAGATCGCGCCGCACCCCCGGAACCGGGAGCAGGGCCCCACATCCCCGCTCCCGGTCCCCGCTCGACCTCCCACCCCCCAGGAGTAACCACCCCATGCACGATCACACCCACGAGTTCGACTACGTCGTCATCGGCGGCGGCACCGCAGGGTCCGTCATCGCCTCCCGCCTGACCGAGAACCCCGACGTCACCGTCGCCGTCATCGAGGGCGGCCCGAGCGACGTCGGCCGCGACGACGTCCTCACCCTGCGCCGCTGGATGGGTCTGCTCGGCGGCGACCTCGACTACGACTACCCGACCGTGGAACAGCCCCGCGGCAACTCCCACATCCGGCACAGCCGCGCCCGCGTCCTCGGCGGCTGCTCCTCGCACAACACCCTCATCTCCTTCAAGCCGCTCCCGTCCGACTGGGACGAGTGGGAGGAGGCCGGCGCCAAGGGCTGGGGCGCCGTCCCCATGGAGGCCTACTTCGCCCGTCTGAAGAACAACATCGTCTCCGTCGACGAGAAGGACCGGAACGCCATCGCCCGCGACTTCGTCGACGCCGCCCAGGCGGCGCTCGGGGTACCCCGCGTCGAGGGCTTCAACCGCAAGCCGTTCACCGAGGGCGTCGGTTTCTTCGACCTCGCCTACCACCCGGAGGACAACAAGCGGTCCTCGGCGTCGGTGGCGTACCTGCACCCCGTCATGGACGAGCGGGCCAACCTGACCATCCTGCTGGAGACCTGGGCCCACAGGCTGGAGCTGAACGGCACCCGCGCCGAGGGCGTGCACGTGCGCACCAAGGACGGCGAGGAGCTGCTGATCCGCGCCCGCAACGAGGTCGTGCTGTGCGCGGGCGCCGTCGACTCCCCGCGTCTGCTGCTGCACTCGGGCATCGGACCCCGCAGGGACCTGGAGGCCCTCGGCATCCCCGTCGTCCTCGACCTGCCGGGCGTCGGCGAGAACCTGCTGGACCACCCCGAGTCGGTCATCGTCTGGGAGACGCACGGCCCGATCCCGGAGAACTCCGCGATGGACTCCGACGCGGGACTGTTCGTGCGCCGCGACCCCGCAAGCGCGGGCCCCGACCTGATGTTCCACTTCTACCAGATCCCGTTCACGGACAACCCCGAGCGCCTGGGCTACGAACGCCCGCGGTACGGCGTCTCGATGACCCCGAACATCCCCAAGCCGAAGTCCCGCGGCCGCCTCTACCTCACCAGCGCCGACCCGTCCGTGAAGCCCGCCCTGGACTTCCGCTACTTCACCGACGAGGACGACTACGACGGCCGGACCCTGGTCGACGGCATCCGCATCGCCCGCGAGATCGCCAGGGCCGAACCGCTCGCGAGCTGGCTCAAGCGCGAGGTCTGCCCCGGCCCCGACGTCGTCGGCGACGCCGAGCTGAGCGAGTACGCCCGCAAGGTCGCGCACACCGTGTACCACCCCGCCGGCACCTGCAAGATGGGCGCCGCCGACGACGAACTCGCCGTGGTGGACCCTGAGTTGAGGATCCGCGGTCTCGAAGGAATTCGCATCGCCGACGCCTCCGTCTTCCCGACGATGACCGCCGTGAACCCGATGATCGGTGTGCTCATGGTCGGGGAGAAGGCCGTCGACCTGATCGGAAGTGACGCCTGATGACTCTCACCGTGCCCACACGCAAGCCGCCCACCACGACCGGCCCCGTCTTCTCGGTGTCCGGCCTGTGGAAGGTCTTCGGCCCGAAACCGGAACGGATCCCCGCCGACCCGGAGCTCGGCGCACTCGACCCCGCCGACCTCCGCGCCCGCACCGGCTGCACCGCGGCCGTCCGTGACGTCTCCTTCGACGTCCGCAAGGGCGAGGTCTTCGTCGTCATGGGCCTGTCCGGCTCCGGCAAGTCCACCCTGGTGCGCTGCCTGACGCGCCTCATCGAACCGACCGCCGGCACGATCGCCATCGACGGCGAGGACGTCCGCGCGATGGACAAGGCACGCCTGCGCGAACTGCGCCGGCACCGGGCCGCCATGGTCTTCCAGCACTTCGGCCTGCTCCCGCACCGCACGGTCCTCGACAACGTGGCCTACGGCCTGGAGATCCAGGGCATGGGCAGGGCCGAGCGGCGCGAGCGGGCCGCCGAGGTCGTCGCCAAGGTCGGCCTCGAGGGCATGGAACACCGCCGCCCCGCCCAGCTCTCCGGCGGCCAGCGCCAGCGGGTGGGTCTGGCACGGGCGCTGGCCGTCGACCCCGAGGTCCTGCTCTTCGACGAGCCCTTCAGCGCCCTCGACCCGCTCATCCGGCGCGACATGCAGGACGAGGTGGCCCGCCTGCACCGCGAGGAGGGCCGCACGATGGTCTTCATCACCCACGACCTGTCCGAGGCACTGAAACTCGGCGACCGCATCGCCCTGATGCGCGACGGCAAGGTCGTCCAGCTGGGCACCCCGGAGGAGATCGTGGGCTCCCCGGCCGACGACTACGTCCGTGAGTTCGTCCGGGACGTACCGCGCGAACAGGTGATGACGTGCCGTTCGGCGATGCGTCCGGCCTCCGCCGGGGAGGCGGAGGCCGGCCCGGCGGTCCGCCCGCAGGCCACGGTCGCCGAGGCGATCGAGGCCGTGGCGCGGGCGGGAGAACCGGCCCGGGTCATGGACGAGGGCAAGTGCCTCGGCGTTGTCGACCACGAACAGCTGCTGGACGTGGTGGCCGGCGTGGCCACCCCGGCCCCGCGCGCACAGGCGATCCCCGCCCAGGCCAGTACCACCCCGGAGGCCATCTGATGGCAACGCTCAGTCTCCCGACCTCCGGTACCGGCAAACCCCGCATCCTCAAGAGCCGGGCCGCGGGCAAGCTCCTCCTGCTCGCCCTCTTCACCGCCGTCCTGCTGCCGTTCCTCAACGGCCGCTTCGGCAGCGGGTCCTGGCCCCACGAGCTGACCGTCCACCTCGACAAGCCCCTCACCACGGCCAGCAACTGGGTCATCGACAACCGGGACAGCCACCCGCTGTTCCTCTACTTCTTCGGCTACGTCAGCAACGCCGTCGTCCTCTCCGTCCGCGCCGTCTACCTCACCCTCCTCGCCGCGGGCTGGACCGGTGTCACCGCGTTCGGCACGCTCGTCGCCTGGCGCGTCGCCGGCGTCCGCCTGGCCGCCGGCACCGCGATCGCCTTCCTGGCCTGCGGCGCCCTCGGCATGTGGGTCCCGACCATGCAGACCCTCGCGCTGATGGTCGTAGCGGTCCTCGCCTCCGTGGCCGTCGGCGCGGTCCTCGGCCTCGGCGCCGGCCTCTCCGACCGCCTCGACCGCGCCCTGCGCCCGGTGCTGGACACCATGCAGGTGCTGCCGGCCTTCGCGTACCTCCTCCCCGTCGTCCTGGTCTTCGGCATCGGCGTCCCCGCGGCCGTCCTCGCCACCGTCGTCTACGCCGCCCCGCCGATGGCCCGCCTCACCGCGCTCGGCCTGCGCGGCGCCGACCCCGAGGTCCTGGAGGCCGTGGAGTCGCTCGGCGCGACCCGCCGCCAGCGGCTGCTCACCGCCCGCATCCCGCTGGCCCGCAAGGAACTCCTGCTCGGCCTCAACCAGACGATCATGATGGCGCTGTCCATGGCGGTCATCGCGTCCGTGATCGGCGCCGGCGGTCTCGGTGACCGCGTCTACCAGGCGCTCGCCTCGGTCGACGTCGGCCAGGCCCTCGCGGCCGGCATCCCGATCGTGCTGCTCGCCATCGTCCTGGACCGGGTCACCGCGGCCGCCGGATCCGGCACCCCGGCGAGCGACCGCCCGCAGACGATCGGCCGGCCGTACGCCCTCGCCGTCACCGTGGCGATCGCCCTGGTGACCCGCCTGCTCGGCGGTCTCGACTGGCCCTCCGGCTGGACCCTGGACATCGCCGAACCGGTCAACCGCGCCGTCGACTGGATGACCGCCCACCTCTACTCCGGCGTCCCGGTCGTCGGCGGCACCGCCGACTGGGCGGGCCACTTCACCACCTGGGTGCTGGACCCGGTGCGCGGTGGCCTGCAGTGGCTGCCCTGGTGGTCGGTGCTGCTGATCGTCGCCGCCCTGGCCTGGCTGATCGGCACCTGGCGCACCGCGCTGACCGCCGTCCTCGCCATGGCCGCCATCGGTGTGCTGGGGGTCTGGGAGCCGTCGCTCGACACCCTCTCGCAGGTGCTGGCCGCCGTCGCCGTCACCCTCGTCCTCGGCTTCGCGGCCGGCATCGCCGCCGCCCGCAGCGACCGCGTCGAACGCGCCCTGCGTCCCGTCCTGGACGTCTTCCAGACGATGCCGCAGTTCGTGTACCTGATTCCGGTCGTCGCCCTGTTCGGCGTCGGCCGCGCACCCGCGGTCGCCGCGGCCGTCGTCTACGCGCTCCCGGCCGTCGTCCGGATCACCGCGCAGGGCCTGCGCCAGGTCGACCCGGCCGCCCTGGAGTCGGCGCGCTCGCTCGGCGCGACCGGCCGCCAGCAGCTGTGGCAGGTCCAGCTCCCGCTCGCCAAGAGGTCGCTGCTGCTCGCCGTCAACCAGGGCGTGGTCCTGGTGCTCGCCGTCGTCATCATCGGCGGCCTGGTCGGCGGCGGCGCCCTCGGCTACAACGTCGCCTTCGGCCTCGCCCAGGGCGACCTGGCGACCGGCCTGGTGGCCGGTGCGGCCATCGTCTGCCTGGGCCTGATGCTCGACCGGGTGACCCAGCCGACGCAGCGACGTGCGACGAAGGGAGCGTGACATGAGCAAGCAGCTGAAACCGACGGGGCTCAAGCGCAGGACGGCCCTGGCCGCCGCCGGAGCGGCCACCGTGTCGCTGCTCACCGGCTGCGGTGCCGCCGACATGACCAAGCAGGCCAGCCCGTTCGCGAACGCCCGGGGCTCGAAGACGGTCACCCTGTCCGTGCAGTCCTGGGTGGGCGCGCAGTCCAACGTCGCCGTGGCCCAGTACCTCCTGGAGCACGAGCTGGGCTACCGCGTCGACACCGTCCAGGTGGACGAGGTGCCGGCCTGGGACGCGCTCAGCCAGGGCCGGGTCGACGCGATCCTGGAGGACTGGGGTCACCCCGACCAGGAGAAGCGGTACGTCGAGGACAAGAAGACGATCGCGCGGGGCGGCGACCTCGGGGTGACCGGTCACATCGGCTGGTTCGTGCCGACGTACCTCGTCAAGCAGCACCCCGACATCACGAACTGGAAGAACCTCAACAAGTACGCCTCGCTCTTCCGCACCGCGGAGAGCGGCGGCAAGGGCCAGCTGATGGACGGCTCGCCGTCGTACGTCACCAACGACAAGGCCCTGGTACAGAACCTGAAGCTGGACTACCAGGTCGTCTTCGCCGGCTCCGAGGCCGCCCAGATCACCCAGATGAAACAGTTCGCCAAGGAGAAGAAGCCCTTCCTGACCTACTGGTACTCGCCCCAGTGGCTGTTCAAGAAGGTCCCGATGACCGAGGTGAAACTGCCGCCGTACCGGGAGGGCTGCGACGCGGACGCGGCAAAGGTCGCCTGCGCCTACCCGCACACCCCGCTGCAGAAGTACCTGAACGCCGGCTTCGCGAAGTCCGGCGGCAAGGCGGCGGCCTTCCTGAGGAAGTTCAGGTGGACGACCGAGGACCAGAACGACGTCTCCCTGATGATCGCCGACGAGAAGCTCTCCCCCCAGGCCGCGGCCAAGAAGTGGGTGGACAGTCACCCCTCCGTGTGGAAACAGTGGCTGTCCTGAACATCCCGGGTGCTGCGACACTGGCCCCGGAGGGTGGCGGCGATCTCCGTCAGCGCGGCGGTCGCCCTGTGATGGAGTCCCGGCCCGAACGTGATGCGGGTGGCCCCGAGTTCGCCGAGTCCGGCGGGCGAGGGGCCGCTCCCGTCCAGCCGGGCCAGTGCGTTCAGCGGACCCTGGATCCCGGACCGCAGCAGGGGCAGTACGCCGACGGGGGCGAGGATCGGATAGATGCAGTCCGCGCCCGCCGCCACGTACAACGCGGCCCGCTCGATGGCCCGTCCGGGGTCGCCGTCCCCGTGCGCGAAGACGTCGACCCGGGCGTTGACGAACAGCCGGTCCGCGGCGGCCGAGCGCACCTCGGCGAGGTACTCGGCGTGCTCCTGCGGGTCCTTGAGGACACCACGGTCGGAGTCCTCGATGTTGCACCCCACGACACCCGCCTCCAGCAGCCGCTCCACCAGCTCCTTCGGCGCGAGGCCGTAGCCGCCCTCGACGTCCGCCGACACCGGCACGTCCACCACTCGCGTGATCCGGGCGACCGCGGCGAACATCTCACCGGCCGGGGTGGCCCCGTCCGCGTACCCGAGCGAGGCGGCCACCCCCGCGCTCGGCGTGGCCAGCGCCGGAAACCCGGCCGCGGCGAACACGCGCGCGCCGGCCGCGTCCCAGGGCCCGGGCAGGACCAGCGGATCGCCCACCCGCGTCCGGTACGGCAGCGGACGGCACGCCCGACCGGGCGCCGGCGCCCCGGCGCAGCGAACCGGCCCGCCCGGTCCACAGCCTCGTCCCCGGCACTCCCGACCTCGCCGCCTTCCCGCGCGCCGAGTGGCTCGCGGCCGCCCGCCGCGCCCTCACCACCGCCCCGTACCACGCCCTCGGCTACGGCGATGCGCGTGGCCGCCCCGAACTGCGTACCGCCCTGGCCGGGTATCTCGCGCGCGTGCGGGGCGTCCGTGCGGACCCCGAGCGGGTCCTGATCACCTCCGGTTTAGCTCACGCCCTGCGGATCACCGCCACGCTCCTCGGCGCGCGCGGGGTGCACACGGTCGCGGTCGAGTCGTACGGCCTCGACGTGCACCGGGATCTGCTCCGGCGGTCCGGACTCGCCACCCCGGCCCTCCCGTACGACGAACTCGGCACGGATCCAAGGGCGCCGGCGGGGGCGGGCGCCGTACTCCTGACCCCGGCCCACCAGTTCCCCATGGGCACGCCCCTGCACCCCGACCGGCGGGCCGCCGTCGTGGACTGGGCGCGGCGCACCGGCGGGCTGATCCTGGAGGACGACTACGACGGCGAGTTCCGCTACGACCGCCAGCCCGTCGGCGCCCTCCAGAGCCTCGACCCCGACCGCGTCATCTACTTCGGCACCGCCAGCAAGTCCCTGGCCCCCGGACTGCGGCTGGGCTGGATGGTGCTGCCGCCGTCCCTCGCCGAGGAGGCGGCCCGGGCCAAGGGCGGCACCGACACCGTGGGTACGCTGGAGCAGCTCACCCTCGCCGAGTTCCTCACCTGCGGCGCGTACGACCGTCATGTCCGCTCCTCGCGCCTGCGCTACCGGCGCCGCCGTGACGCCCTCGCCGCCGCCGTCGCGGCCCGCGCGCCCGAGGTGACGGTCACCGGCATCGCCGCCGGCCTGCACGCGGTCCTGCGCCTGCCGAACGGCATGGAACAGTCGGTGATCCAGGCGGCGGCCTGGCAGGGCCTCGCCCTGCACGGCCTGTCCTTCCACCGGCACCCGCAGGCCGTCACCGAGCCGCTGGACGCGCTGGTCGTGGGCTACGCGACGCCGCCGGACAGCGCCTGGGCGGGGGCACTGGACGCGTTGTGCAGGGTCCTGCCGTAGGGATCGGCGCCCCGAAGCCGAAGGTCTCCGCCGCCTCAGGCGGCCCCTTCCTCCACCGGCGCCTCCCCGAAGCGTGCGAGCGCCATCGCCCCCACCACGGCCACCACGAAACCGAGCACGGCCAGCCAGGCCAGGCCCTCCCGCGTACGGTCCCCCAGCCAGACCACACCGACGGCCGCCGGACCGATCGTCTCCCCGATCACCATGCCGGCCGTGGCCGTCGTCACCGACCCCCGCTGAAGAGCCGACGTCAGCAGCATGAACGCGGCGCCACCCCCGATCAGCAGGGCGTAGGCCGCCGGGTTGGTGACAAGATCCGCCGGTGCCAGGCTGTCGATCAGCCGGACCGACACCTCCACCACCCCGAACCCGAAACCGGCCCCGAGGCCGAGCACCAGCGCCCGTCCCGGCCCGGACAACCGCCCGCCCGCGAGGGCGAGGAGCAGTATCCCGACGGCCACGCCGAGCATCACGTACCGCAACGCGTCCGAGCCGTCCTCCGCACCCTCCGGCCCGGACGCCAGCCCCAGCATGGCGAGCCCGGCGCACACCACGGCCACCGCACCCCACTCCGTGCCGCTCAACCGCACCCGCAGCAGGCGCGCCGCCACCACCGCGGTCACCGCCAGACTCGACGCGAGGGCCGCGCTGACCGCATAGATCGGCAGGGACCGCAGCGCGGCGATCTGGAACAGGAAACCGAGCCCGTCCAGCGCCAGCCCGGCCAGGTACCGCCACTGTCTGAGCGCCCGCAGCAGCAGCGCCGCCTCGCCCCCACCACCCGCGCCGGCCGACCGCGCGGCCACCGCCTGCAACACCGTCGCGGTACCGAAGCAGACCGCCGCGCCGAGGGCGCACACCATTCCGAACAACACAGAGGGACTCTAGGGGAGTGGTGAAAGGGCGGGTCGCCCGGGCGGCCGTTCTCACCGGTCTGCGGACTCGGCCGCCGCTCAGCCGCTCAACACCGCCGCCAGCTGCTCCAGCCCCCAGTCCAGGTCCTCCTCGCCGATCACCAGCGGCGGGGCGATCCGTACGGTCGTCCGGTGCGTGTCCTTCACCAGCACCCCGCGGTCCATCAGCCGCTCCGACACCTCCCTTGCCGTGCCGGCCCCCGGCGCGACGTCCACGCCCGCCCACAGCCCGCGGCCGCGCACCGCCGTCACCGTGCCCGTCGCCCGCAGCGCCGCCAGCGCCCGGTGCATCCGCTCGCCCAGCCCGGCCGCCCGCGCCTGGAACTCGCCGGTGCGCAGCATCGCGATCACCTCCAGTGCCACCGCACAGGCCAGCGGGTTCCCGCCGAACGTCGACCCGTGCTCGCCCGGCCGGAACACCCCGAGCACCTCCGCACTCGAGACCACCGCCGACACCGGCACGATCCCGCCGCCCAGCGCCTTGCCCAGCACATACATGTCCGGGACCACGCCCTCGTGCTCGCACGCGAACGTCCGCCCGGTCCGGCCCAGTCCCGACTGGATCTCGTCGGCGACGAAGAGCACGTTCCGCTCGCGCGTCAGCTGCCGGACGGCGGGCAGATAGCCGGCCGGGGGCACGATCACGCCGTTCTCGCCCTGGATCGGCTCCAGCAGCACCGCCACGGTGTTCTCCGTCAGCGCCTGACGCATCGCCGTGAGATCGCCGTACGGCACGATCTCGAACCCGGGCGTGTAGGGCCCGAAGTCCGCCCGGGCCTCCGGGTCGGTGGAGAAGCTGATGATCGTCGTCGTACGCCCGTGGAAGTTGCCGCCCGCCACCACGATCTTCGCCATCTCCGCGGGCACGCCCTTCACCCGGTACCCCCACTTCCGGGCCGTCTTCACCGCGCTCTCTACCGCCTCGGCGCCGGTGTTCACCGGCAGCACCATCTCCATCCCGCACAGCTCGGCCAGCTCCGTGCAGAACGCCGGGAACCGGTCGTGCAGGAAGGCGCGGGACGTCAGCGTCACCCGCTCCAGCTGAGCCTTCGCCGCCTCGATCAGCCGCCGGTTGCCGTGGCCGAAGTTGAGCGCCGAGTAGCCGGCCAGCAGATCCAGGTACCGCCGCCCTTCCACGTCCGTCATCCACGCGCCCTCCGCCGTGGCCACGACGACCGGCAGCGGACGGTAGGTGGGCGCACAGTGCGCTTCGGCGGCGCTGATGAGGTCTTCTGCAGTGGTCATGGCCTCTCCCGGAGACGACGAGAACGCGACGGGGACACGACGATGAACTCCTTCCTATCCCCGCTCGCATGGTGGACGCGGGAGCTGCGCCGTCCGGCTCGCCCGGTAGGCTGATCAGCGGGCCGTGACTGGCGCGCTGGGATGGGACGGACCATCGGGGAGCGGCCCCAGTGGAAGAAAGTGCCGTGCGCCTGGGCCGAACGTGAACGCTGTACGCACATCGTCCGGAGGTCCTCATGCCAGAGCAGCAGCCCCTGTCCACCGAGTCCACCGCCTTCCGAGCCGCCCTCGACGTCATCCGCGCCGTCGAACCGCGCGTCGCCGACGCCATCGGCCAGGAGGTCGCCGACCAGCGCGAGATGCTCAAGCTGATCGCCTCCGAGAACTACGCCTCCCCGGCCACCCTGCTGGCCATGGGCAACTGGTTCAGCGACAAGTACGCCGAGGGCACCGTCGGCCGCCGCTTCTACGCCGGCTGCCGCAACGTCGACACCGTGGAGGCGCTGGCCGCCGAGCACGCACGGGAACTCTTCGGCGCCCGCCACGCCTACGTGCAGCCGCACTCCGGCATCGACGCCAACCTCGTCGCCTTCTGGGCCGTCCTCGCCGACCGGGTCGAGGCCCCCTTCCTGGAGAAGGCCGGCGCCCGCCAGGTCAACGACCTCTCCGAGGCCGACTGGGCCGAGCTGCGCCAGGCCTTCGGCAACCAGCGGATGCTCGGCATGTCCCTGGACGCCGGCGGCCACCTCACCCACGGCTTCCGCCCGAACATCTCCGGCAAGATGTTCGACCAGCGCTCCTACGGCACCGACCCGGCCACCGGCCTCATCGACTACGAGGCCCTGCGCGCCCAGGCCCGTGAGTTCAAGCCGCTGATCGTCGTCGCGGGCTACTCGGCGTACCCCCGTCTGGTGAACTTCCGGATCATGCGCGAGATCGCCGACGAGGTGGGCGCGACCCTCATGGTCGACATGGCCCACTTCGCGGGCCTCGTCGCCGGCAAGGTCCTCACCGGGGACTTCGACCCGGTCCCGCACGCCCAGATCGTCACCACCACCACCCACAAGTCGCTGCGCGGCCCGCGCGGCGGCATGGTCCTGTGCGACGACTCCCTCAGGGACCAGGTCGACCGCGGCTGCCCGATGGTCCTCGGCGGCCCGCTGCCGCACGTCATGGCCGCCAAGGCCGTCGCCCTCGCCGAGGCGCGGCAGCCCGCCTTCCAGGACTACGCCCAGCGCATCGTCGACAACTCCCGCGCCCTGGCCGAGGGCCTCATGCGGCGCGGCGCCACCCTGGTGACCGGCGGCACGGACAACCACCTCAACCTGATCGACGTCACCACCTCCTACGGCCTCACGGGCCGTCAGGCCGAGGCCGCCCTGCTGGACTCCGGCATCGTCACCAACCGCAACGCCATCCCGGCCGACCCCAACGGCGCCTGGTACACCTCCGGCATCCGCATCGGCACCCCCGCGCTGACCACCCGGGGCCTGGGCACCGCCGAGATGGACGAGGTCGCCGGCCTCATCGACCGCGTCCTCACCACCACCGAGCCGGGCACCACCAAGTCGGGCGCCCCCTCCAAGGCGGCCCACGTCCTGGACGAGAAGGTCGCCCAGGAGATCGCCCAGCGGGCGACCGACCTGGTGGCGGGCTTCCCGCTGTACCCCGAAGTCGACCTGGGCTGAAGCGCCTGAAGGGCGCGGGGGGCCGCGCGAGCGACCACGACGGTCCGCGGTCCCCACGCCCCGCGCCACCCCACCTCATGGGCCGATCCCGCCCCAGCCGATGAGACAATGGGCGACATGGCCACTGCTGATCGCCCCCGCGTGCTCTCCGGGATCCAGCCCACCGCCGGCTCGTTCCACCTCGGCAACTACCTCGGCGCCGTCCGTCAGTGGGTGGCCCTGCAGGAGTCCCACGACGCCTTCTACATGGTCGTCGACCTGCACGCGATCACGCTCCCGCAGGACCCGAAGGAGCTGCGGGCCAACACCCGGCTCGCCGCGGCCCAGCTGCTGGCCGCCGGTCTGGATCCGGACCGCTGCACCCTCTTCGTCCAGAGCCACGTCCCCGAGCACGCCCAGCTCGCCTGGATCATGAACTGCCTCACCGGCTTCGGCGAGGCCAGCCGCATGACCCAGTTCAAGGACAAGTCCGCCAAGCAGGGCGCCGACCGCGCCTCCGTCGGCCTGTTCACGTACCCGGTCCTGCAGGTCGCCGACATCCTGCTGTACCAGGCGAACGAGGTGCCGGTCGGCGAGGACCAGCGCCAGCACATCGAGCTGACCCGCGACCTCGCCGAGCGCTTCAACGGCCGCTTCGGACAGACGTTCACGATCCCGTCGCCGTACATCCTCAAGGAGACGGCGAAGATCTATGACCTGCAGGACCCGTCGATCAAGATGAGCAAGTCGGCGTCCACGCCGAAGGGCCTGATCAACCTGCTCGACGAGCCGAAGTCCACCGCGAAGAAGGTCAAGAGCGCCGTCACCGACACCGACACCGTGATCCGCTACGACGCGGAGAACAAGCCGGGCGTGTCGAACCTCCTCACCATCTACTCCACACTCACCGGCAAGTCGATCGGCGAGCTGGAGCGGGAGTACGAGGGCAAGATGTACGGCGCCCTCAAGACCGACCTCGCCGAGGTCATGGTCGACTTCGTGACGCCGTTCCGCGAGCGCACCCGGCAGTACCTGGACGACGCCGAGACGCTCGACTCGATCCTCGCCAAGGGCGCGGAGAAGGCGCGCGCGGTCGCCGCGGAGACGCTCGCGCAGGCCTACGACCGGGTGGGTTTCCTGCCGGCCAAACACTGACGACCAAGGGCCGGCGCCGAGGCGCACGGCACGGGGGAGCACGGACCGGCGCCCGGGCGCACGACCGTACACACGTCCGAGTGGGCGGAGCGCTGCACATCACTTCCACTGCGCCTGCCCACAGGACATCCGTGGCCGTACAGTCGATAACCGACGGCCCGGACGAGACGGCCGAGAAGACGACAGACACGACGACAGGAGACGACGTGGGGACCGTAACGATCGGCGTGTCGATCGCGGTCCCGGAGCCTCACGGCAGCCTGCTCCAGGAGCGGCGCGCGGGCTTCGGCGACGCCGCGGCTCACGGCATCCCCACACATGTCACGCTGCTGCCGCCGACCGAGGTCGACGAGAGCGAACTGGCCGCCGTCGAGGCCCATCTCACCGAAGTCGCCGCGGCCGGCCGGCCGTTCCCGATGCGGCTCTCCGGCACCGGCACGTTCCGTCCGCTGTCCCCGGTGGTCTACGTCCGCGTCGTCCAGGGCGCGGAGGACTGCACCCTGCTGCAGCAGCGGGTGCGGGACGCCTCGGGACCGGTGGCGCGCGAGCTGCAGTTCCCGTACCACCCCCACGTCACCGTGGCGCACGGCATCGACGAGGCGGCGATGGACCGCGCCTTCGAGGAGCTGGCCGGGTTCGAGGCCCAGTGGCCGTGCACGGGTTTCGCGCTGTACGAGCAGGGCGCGGACGGGGTGTGGCGGAAGCTGCGGGAGTACACGTTCGGGGGATCGGTGGTACCCGCCCAGGCCGCCCACGCCGACGTCGTGCGCGGGAAGATCGCCAGCCGGTAGGTGCCGGCCGTCAGATCGGCAGCCTGCGGAACAGCACCCTCGGTGTGTGCCGCAGCGCCGACATCACCAGCCGCAGCGCTCCCGGCACCCACACCACCTCCGAACGTCTGCGCAGGCCCAGTTCGATCGCCGTGGCCACCGCCTCCGGCGTCGTCGTGAGCGGCCCCCGGACCTGGACGTACCCGGGCCGTACGACCATCACGTGCACGCCCGTGCCGTGAAGGGCGTCGCCGAGGCCCTGGGCGAAGGTGTCCAGGCCGGCCTTGCTCGAGCCGTAGATGAAGTCGGCGCGGCGAGCCCGCTCACCGGCGACGGAGGACAGGACGACGAGCGAGCCGCGCCCCTGGCTCTGCAGCGCGCGGGCGGCGGCGAGGCCGGCGCAGACGCCGCCGGCGTAGTTGGTCCGGGCGACCTGGGCGGCGCGTACCGGGTCCCGCTCGTCGTGGGCCTGGTCCCCGAGGACACCGAAGGCCAGCAGCACCATGTCGATGCCGCCCTCGGCGAAGACCTTTTCGATCACGCTCTCGTGGGACCCGGGATCGAGGGCGTCGAAGTCGACGGTGCGGGTGTGCGCGCCGAGCGCGCGCAGGCTCGCGGCGGCCTGCTCCAGGGCCGGTGAGGGGCGGCCCGCCAGCCACACCGTGCGGGTGCGGCGGGCGATCAGCCGGCGCGCGGTGGCCAGCGCGATCTCGGAGGTGCCGCCGAGGACGAGCAGGGACTGGGGGAGACCGAAGGCGTCCTTCACGTCAGCTCCTGGGATCCGGCGGGAATGCTAGAGGTCGAGCCTGCGGGCGAGGTCGGAAGCGAACACGCCGCGCGGATCCAGCCGGGCGCGCAGGGCGCGGAAGTCGGCCACGCGCGGGTACATGACGGGGAGCAGGTCGGGGCGCAGCGGGGAGCCGTCGGCGAGGCACACCCGTCCGCCGGCCGCGGCGACCTCCTCGTCGATCTGGTCGAGGAGGCCGTCGAGTCCGGGGAACGCGGCTGGGAGGTCCAGGGCGAGGGCCCAGCCGGGCACGGCGAAGGAGAGCCACCCGGGGTCGGCGTCCCCGAGGGGCTGGAGGATGGCGTGGGCAGAGGCGCAACGGTGTGCGGCGAGACGCCGCACGATGCGGTGCAGGGTCTCCTCCTGACCGGGGCCGACGGCGAACCGGTGGCGGACTCGGCCGGCTCGGCCGGGGCCGCCGGGCTTGTGCGGGACGGTGGCCGGGGAGGGGAACGCGGCGGCCAGCGGCCGGAGTTCGCCGACACGCGCGCGTGGCGTGGCACGGTGGCGGAACTCGCCCAGCAGCCCGGCGGCGGTGCGGCCCAGTGGCCCGTCGGGGAGTTCGACGGGGAGGCCGCCGGGGAGGAGGGCGGACGCGGACGGCAGGCGGCGGGGGAGGGGGGACAGCGGGTGCCGCCACGCACGCGTGCCCGGGCGCAGCGCGCCGAGCGGGGTGTGGTCGGCGCGGGTGAGGACGGCGCGTCCGGTGGCCGCACCTCGCGCCGTCAGGTCGATCCGGGCGGTGCGGTAGCGCTGCCGTGCGCGGGCGGCGGTCATGCGGGCCAGCAAGTCGTCGAGGTCCGTGGCACGTTCGGTGTCGACGGTCAGGTACGCCGTCTCCACCGCAAGCAGCCGGACGGTGGCCGTGAGGATCACTCCGGTCAGGCCCATGCCGCCGGCGGTCGCCGCGAACAGCTCGGTGCCCGGCTTGACCGCGTGGACCTCGCCGTCGGCGGTGAGCACCTCCAGGGACAGCACATGGCGGGAGAAGGAGCCGGCGACGGGATGGTTGCCGCCGTGCAGGTCGGCGCCGATCGCGCCGCCGACGGTCACCCGGCCGCCCACGGGGGCGACCGGTACGGACCAGCCGAGGGAAGGCAGGAGTCGGGCCAGCCGGTGCAGGGGGACGCCGGCGCCGCACAGGACGATTCCCTCGTCGGCGTCGACGACGTGGACGCGGTCGAGGCCGGCCATGTCCAGGACCGCGCCGCCCGCGTTCCGCGCCGCGTCCCCGTGCGGCCGTCCCGGGCCGCCCCGGGCCACGGCGCCGCGCGCCCCGCAGTCGCGGACGGCGGCCGCGGCCTCCTCGTACGTCCGCGGGCGGACCACGGAAACCGTGTCTCCAAGCATGTCGGTGACCGTATCGCCCATATACGGGTGGTTAGTTACGGAACATTCGCCCGCTCCACACAACGGGTGATTAGTGGGATGTCATACGAGCGCGGGGGCAGGGGCAGGAACGGATCATGGACTGGCTGAAGAGACTCCCCGGCATCGGGCCGATCGTCGCCCGGCTGATGGAGACGCACGCGTGGCACTGCTACGAACGGCTCGACCGGGTGAAGTGGACACGGCTGGCCGCGGCCATGACGTTCATCAGCTTCATCGCGCTGTTCCCGCTGCTGACCCTGGTCGCCGCGATCAGCGCCGCCACACTGAGCCCGGACCGGCAGCAGACCGTCCAGCACAAGATCTCCGAGCAGTTCCCGGGCGTCCTCTCCAGCCGGCTGGACCTCACCTCGCTCGTGCAGAACGCCGGCACCGTCGGTGTCATCGCGGGCGCCGTGCTGCTGTTCACGGGCATCGGCTGGGTCGGCCAGACGCGGGACTGCCTGCGCGCGGTGTGGGAGCTGCCCGACCAGCAGCAGAATCCGGTGGTGGCCAAGGCCAAGGACGCCGGAATCCTCCTCGGCCTCGGCGGGGCCCTGCTGGTCACGCTCGCCGCGTCCACGCTCGCCTCGGCCGCCGTCGGCCTGGTCTCACGCGAACTCGGCCTGGCCGAGCACGGCTGGGGCAGCGTGCTGCTGCGGATCGCCGCGTTCGCGGTGGCCGTGCTCGCCGACTTCCTCGTCCTGCTCTACGTCCTGACCCTGCTGCCCGGGGTCGAGCCGCCGCGCCGCCGCCTGCTGGTGGCCGCACTGCTCGGCGCGGTCGGCTTCGAACTGCTGAAGCTGCTGCTCAGCGGCTATATTCAAGGTGTCGCGGCAAAGAGCATGTACGGCGCGTTCGGTGTTCCCGTGGCACTGCTGCTGTGGATCAACTTCACCGCGAAACTCGTCCTGTTCTGCGCCGCCTGGACGGCGACGCACGGGACCCCCGCAGAGCCGGCCGACGTCACGGACGCGACCGGCGGCGCATCAGGTCCGGCAGCGGCCACCGGCGGTTGACCAGGAACGCCCCGCCCCCGAGCAGCACCAGCAGCCCGCCCGCGATCGCGGCCGCGGTGCCGACGCCGGAGCCGGATCCCGCGGTCGCGCGGGCCGCCGCCCCGGTCCCGGGCCCGCCGGTTCCCGTGGCATTCGCGGCGGAGGCGCTGGGCGCGGGGCTCGGCAGGGCGCTCTTCGGCCGCACCAGCTCGCCGACCGGGTTGACCTTGCCGGCCGCCTGGAAGCCCCAGTCGAACAGCCTGGCGGCCTCCTTGTAGACCTCGTTGTGCCCGGGCTTCTCCGGGTGCATCACCGTGACCAGCAGCACCCTGCCGTTGCGCTCGGCGACTCCGGTGAAGGTGGCGCCCGCGTTGGTGGTGTTGCCGTTCTTCACGCCCGCGATGCCCTGGTAGACCGGCACGTCGGTGTCACCGCTCAGCAGCCGGTTGGTGTTGCGGATCACCCCGGACCCGAACCTGGCGCTGACGGTCGCGCAGTAGTCCCGGAAGTCCTTCTTCTGCAGCCCGGAGCGGGCGATCAGCGTCAGGTCGTACGCGGACGACACCTGCCCCGGCTCGTCGTAGCCGTCGGGGGAGACCACGTGGGTGTCCAGGGCCTGGAGTTCGTCGGCGTGGTCCTGCATGTCCCGGACGGTCTGCGCGACGCCCTCGTTCATCGCGGACAGCACGTGCACGGCGTCGTTGCCGGAGCGCAGGAAGACCCCGAGCCACAGGTCGTGGACGGTGTAGGTGTGCCCTTCCTTTATCCCGACCACGCTGGAGCCGGCACCCATGCCCGCGAGGTCGGACGACATCACCTTGTGCTCGGTCTCCTGCGGGAAACGGGGCAGCAGGGTGTCCGCGAACAGCATCTTCAGCGTGCTCGCCGGGGGCAGTGGCCAGTGCGCGTCGTGCGCGGCGAGCACGTCGCCGGACTCGGCGTCCGTGATGATCCAGGACCGGGCGGTGATGTCTTTCGGCAGCACGGGCACGCCCGGCGCGAGATTGACCTGGGTGCCGCTCTGACCCAGCCGGACGCCGCCCACGGTCGACATGGTGGCCGGGGGCGTGGCCGCCGGGCTCGTCGACGGGACCGGGGCGGCCAGGGCGGCGGGCGCGGTGACGGACAGGGACAGCAGCGTGGCGGAGGTGACCAGCAGGGATCGCCGGCCGGTCTTCTTCGGAGCGGACACGGTCGAGAACGTACCTGGAGTGGACCACGAAGTCCCAGCACCGACCGCACCCCCGACACGGAACCGGACGGCGAGCGGCAATACTGGTCCCATGAAGCTCAGCCGCCCGGTCTCCTGGTTCCTGCTCGCTTTCGGGGTGTGGTCCTGGGTCATCTGGGTCACTTTCGTCAAGAACCTGGTCAAGGACAGCAGCGGGCTCGCCTTCGACGACGGCCACCCGACCGCGTACTTCTGGGTGCATCTGCTGCTCGCGGTCGTTTCCTTCGTATGGGGGACGGTCATCGGGGTCATCGGGTTGCGCGGTCTGCGCGCACTGCGCCGCACGTCATGAGCACGGCGTACTGAACCGCTGTCACCCTGTGAAGACGCCGTGAAACCCGGGGGAAACGACGCCACCGTAAGTTCTTTCCCCATGTGGTCAGAAAGCCCTTCCCCCAGGCGAAACCCGTGTGATTAGGTGAGCCGCGCCACTAGGGGAGTGGCCGAATCGTGCTGGCCAGGGGTAGGGCCTGTGAAGGGCCTGGGGAGGGCACCACCATGCGATCTGTTCGCATGCGCATTCTCGTGACGCTGCTCGTGCTGGCGGTCGTGGGAATCGGCGGTTGGCAGCTGCTGCCGTCACAGCGGGACAAGAACAAGAGCATCGCGGTCGGTACGACGGACGCGGTCACGGACCTCGACCCGGCCGGTGCCTACGACGCCGGTTCCTGGGCGTTGTTCAGCAATGTCTTCCAGTCACTGCTGACCTTCGAGCCGGGCGGCGTCGACCCGGTCCCGGACGCGGCGAGGAGCTGTGACTTCCAGGGCGCCGGCCTGAAGACGTACCGGTGCACGCTGCGGCCGGGGATCACCTTCCCGAGCGGGCGCACGATGACGGCCGAGGACGTGAAGTACTCCTTCGACCGGGTCAAGAAGATCAACTCCGATGTAGGCCCGGCGTCGCTGTTCTCCACGCTCGCCTCGGTGACCGCCGACAACGCGACGACCGTCACCTTCCATCTGTCGTCCGCGGACGCCACCTTCCCGCTGAAGGTCGCCACGGGCGCCGGGTCCATCGTGGACAAGGAGAAGTACCCGGCCGGCTCCCTGCGCACCGGCAGCGCCGTCGACGGCACCGGCCCGTACACGCTCACCTCGTACACCAAGGGCGAGCAGGCCGACCTCGAGCCGAACGGGCACTACAGGGGCTACCTCAGTGGCACCGGCCGCCCGATCGAGCTGCGTTACTACACCGACTCCGCGAAGCTGAACAGTGCCTGGAAGGCGGGGCAGGTCGATGTCGCCACCCGGGATCTGCCGCCGACCATGCTGTCCGCGCTGAACCCGAGTGACCCCAACAAGCGGGTCAACGAGTCCGACAGCGCCGAGACCCGCAACCTCTATCTGAACACGCGCCCGCAATCCCCGCTGCACGACGTGCGGGTGCGCCGCGCGCTGGCCTGGCTGGTCAACCGCGAGGAGCTGGCCTCGACGGTCTACGAGGGCACGGTCGACCCGCTGTACTCGCTGATCCCGACCGGCATCACCGGCCACACCACGTCGTTCTTCGACGACTACCCGGCGCAGAGCGTGCAGAAGGCACGGGCGCTGCTCACGCAGGCCGGGGTGACCCTGCCCGTCCGGTTCACCTTCGGCTACGGCAAGAACCGGGGCGAGGGCGAGGCGGAGGCCGCGGCGCTGAAGAAGCAGCTGGAGGCCGGTGGTCTGTTCAAGGTGGACGTCCAGGGCTACGAGTGGACCGACTTCCAGAAGCGCTGGGCCGCCGGGAAGATGGACGCGTGGGCGGTCGGCTGGGTGCCCGACTACCCCGACCCGGACACCTTCGGCGCCGCGCTCGTGGGCACCGGCTCCACGATGAGCACCGGGTACAGCAACAAGCTGGTCGACCATCTCATCCTGGACAGCCAGCAGTACGCCGACCGGACCCGGGCCGGGAACGACTTCAGGAACATCCAGGCGGACGTCGCCCAGGACGTCCCGCTCATCCCCTTGTGGCAGCGCAAGTCGTACGTGGTCAGCACGGAGGACGTGGGCGGCAGCCAGTACCTGGACGACGGCACGGGCGTCTTCCGCCTGTGGCGTCTGCAGTGGATCTGACCGGCGCGCCTAGCCCTTTTCCTCGCCCTTTTCCTGCCCCTTCTCCTCGTCCTTTTCCCGGGCTCTCGGCTCGTTCGTCGCCTCGTGCCCCCTGGTCGCCCTGGGTCCCCTGGACCGCGGGTCCGGCAGCGCCTTGGTCATGCCGGGCAGGAAGTCCGTGAACAGCTCGTGGACCTCGAGGACCAGGGGGCGCAACACCCGGAACCGGGCGAGGGCCACGCCGCGGGCGGTCAGCCTGGCGCCGCGGCGGGCCAGCCGGTAGCTGCGCTCGCGGCCCTCCGTGCGGTCGAAGATCCAGTACAGGACCAAACCCATCTGGGACAGCCACATCAACTCCGGCAGAATGTCCCGCAGTTCGGGGGCGACCTTGGACTTCGAGCCGGCCAGCACCTCCCGGTGGACGCCGATGGCCTCCTCGCGGGCGTGCTCGCTCTCCGGGGAGAAGGGGCTGAGCGGGCTGTCCGGGTCGGCGGCGTTCTTGAAGAACTGCACGGCGAACTCGTGGTACGGGCGGGCGATGTCGAGCCAGACGGTCAGCACGCCCGCGAGCCGCGCCTCCAGATCGGTCTCCCGGTCCAGGACCTCGCGGACCGCCGCCCGGTGTTCGGCGGCGAGCCGGTCGTAGAAGCCCTGGATCAGGTGTTCCTTGCCCTCGAAGTAGTAGTACGCGTTGCCGACGGAGACCCCTGCCTCCTTGGCGATGGCCCGCATGGTGGTCTTGTCGTACCCGCGCTCCTGGAACAACCGCATCGCGGTCTCCAGGATCAGTGCGCGGGTCTGCTCGGACTTGCTGCTGGGGGAGCCGGCCGTCTCGGGGCCGCCGTTCTTCGCGGGCACGGTAGAAGAGCCTAACGAGTGCGCCGGAGGTGACCGACGGGTGGCGCACGAGCCGTCGGCGCAGGCACCCGGCCCCTGTCGATGTCCTGCCGCCGGTACGTCCGGTGCGTCCCCGCCTCAGCCGCGGCGCCCGAGCTCCCGGCGCTTGGTGTAGTCCGTGAATCCGAGGACGTTGCCCCAGGGGTCGGCGATCTCCACGGTCCAGCCCGTGGCTCCCTGGAACACCTGGTCCAGGGGCGTGATGCCGGCGGCGGTCAGCTTCCGCGCCGCGGCCCGCGCGTCCGGCACCTCCAGCCAGATGCGCGGTGAGGGCCACGGCGGTGTCCGGTGGCTCAGCGCCTCGTCCGCCCGCAGCAGGATCCCGGGTGTCTCCCCGCCGACCTTCAGCAGTGCGATCCCGGCCTCGTCGAAGCGGAACCCCACGGCGAATCCGGCCCGCTCGTAGAAGTCGACGGCCTCGCCGAGGTTCCCGACGGGCAGCAGCACGTTGTCGAAACCGAGCAGTTCGTAGGACTCATCGTCTGCCATGTCGTCAGATTAGAGCCGCAGAGGAGGCAAATCCGTTAAAACCATGTCGAAACCCAGCAAAAACGCCCGAGGGCCCTGCTTCCGGAGGATCGGAAGCAGGGCCCTCGGCCCGAACCGGCGGAGCCGGGAAGGATCAGTAGCGGCGTGTGATGAGCGCGCGCTTCACTTCCTGGATCGCCTTGGTGACCTCGATGCCGCGCGGGCAGGCGTCCGTGCAGTTGAAGGTCGTACGGCAACGCCACACGCCGTCGCGGTCGTTCAGGATCTCCAGGCGCTGCTCGCCCGCCTCGTCACGGCTGTCGAAGATGAAGCGGTGGGCGTTCACGATCGCGGCCGGACCGAAGTACTGGCCGTCGTTCCAGAACACCGGGCAGGACGACGTGCACGCGGCGCACAGGATGCACTTCGTCGTGTCGTCGAAGCGCTCGCGGTCCTCGGCGGACTGCAGCCGCTCACGCGTCGGCTCGTTCGTGTCCTTGGTGACCAGGAACGGCATGACGTCCCGGTACGCCTGGAAGAACGGTTCCATGTCCACGACCAGGTCCTTCAGGACCGTCAGGCCCTTGATGGGCTCGATCGTGATCGGCTTCTCGGGGTTGATGTCCTTGATCAGCGTCTTGCAGGCGAGGCGGTTCTTGCCGTTGATCCGCATCGCGTCCGAGCCGCAGATGCCGTGCGCGCACGAGCGGCGGAAGGTGAGGGTGCCGTCGACGTCCCACTTGATCTTGTGGAGGCCGTCGAGGACACGCTCCTTCGGGTCGATCTCCAGCTGGAAGTCTTCCCAGGTCGCCTCGGCCGAGACCTCCGGGTTGAACCGGCGGACCCGGAAGGTGACCGTGATGTAGGGGGAGTCGGCGAAGCCGGGCTCGGGCTGGCCGGCCGCGTCCGCCTTGTCCAGAACAGGGGTAGCCATCAGTACTTACGCTCCATCGGCTGGTAGCGGGTCTGGACGACCGGCTTGTAGTCGAGACGGACGGTTTCCGAGCCGTCGGCGCCGACCTCGCGGTACGCCATGGTGTGGCGCATGAAGTTGACGTCGTCGCGGTTCGGGTAGTCCTCGCGGTAGTGACCGCCGCGGGACTCCTTGCGGGCCAGGGCCGAGACGGCCATGACCTCGGCCAGGTCGAGCAGGTTGCCCAGCTCGATGGCCTCCAGCAGGTCCGTGTTGAACCGCTTGCCCTTGTCCTGGATCGCGACGTTCTTGTAGCGCTCGCGCAGCTCGGCGATCTTCTCGACGGCCGTCTTGATCGTCTGCTCGGTGCGGAACACCATGACGTTGGCGTCCATGGTCTCCTGCAGCTCGCGGCGCAGCGTCGCCACCCGCTCGTTGCCCGTGGAGTTGCGCAGCCGCTCGATCTGCTCGACGACGAGGGTCTCCGGGTTCTCCGGCAGCTCGACGAAGTCGGTCGTCGCGGAGTACTCGGCGGCGGCGATGCCCGCGCGGCGGCCGAAGACGTTGATGTCCAGCAGCGAGTTGGTGCCCAGGCGGTTGGCGCCGTGCACCGACACGCAGGCGACCTCGCCGGCCGCGTACAGGCCCGGGACGACCGTGGTGTTGTCCGCCAGGACCTCACCCTCGACGTTGGTCGGGATGCCGCCCATCGCGTAGTGCGCGGTCGGCTGGATCGGGATCGGGTCCGTGTAGGGCTCGATGCCGAGGTAGGTCCGCGCGAACTCGGTGATGTCCGGGAGCTTGGCGTCCAGCTGCTCCGGCGGGAGGTGCGTCAGGTCGAGGTAGACGTGGTCGCCCTCGGGACCGCAGCCGCGGCCCTCGCGGATCTCCGTGTAGATGGAGCGGGACACGACGTCACGGGACGCCAGGTCCTTCATGACGGGAGCGTACTTCTCCATGAAGCGCTCGCCGTCCTTGTTGCGCAGGATGCCGCCCTCACCACGCGCACCCTCGGTCAGCAGGATGCCCATGCGCCAGATGCCGGTCGGGTGGAACTGGAAGAACTCCATGTCCTCCAGCGGCAGGCCCCGGCGGTAGACGGCGGCCTGGCCGTCACCGGTGAGGGTGTGCGCGTTGGAGGTCACCTTGAAGAACTTGCCGCAGCCGCCGGAGGCGTAGATGACGGCCTTCGCCTGGAAGATGTGGATCTCGCCGGTGGCCAGCTCGTAGGCGACGACACCGGCCGACTTCTTGACGCCGTCGACCTCGCTGATCAGCTGGTCCAGGACGTAGAACTCGTTGAAGAACTCCACGCCCTCCTTGACGCAGTTCTGGTACAGCGTCTGGAGGATCATGTGGCCGGTGCGGTCCGCGGCGTAGCAGGACCGGCGGACCGGGGCCTCACCGTGGTTGCGGGAGTGACCGCCGAAGCGGCGCTGGTCGATGGTGCCGTCCGGGGTCCGGTTGAACGGCAGGCCCATCTTCTCCAGGTCGAGGACGGCGTCGATGGCCTCCTTCGCCAGGATCTCGGCGGCGTCCTGGTCGACCAGGTAGTCACCGCCCTTGACCGTGTCGAAGGTGTGCCACTCCCAGTTGTCCTCCTCCACGTTGGCCAGCGCGGCGGCCATGCCGCCCTGCGCGGCGCCCGTGTGGGAGCGGGTGGGGTAGAGCTTGGTCAGCACCGCGGTGCGGCTGCGCTTCGTCGACTCGATGGCCGCGCGCATGCCCGCGCCACCGGCGCCGACGATGACGGTGTCGTACTTGTGGATCTTCATGATTCTCGCAGCCCCGTGCCTAGCGGATGTTCGGGTCGAAGGTGAAGATCACCAGCGTGCCCAGCAGGATGGTCCACACCGTGGCGGTGTACAGCAGGGCCTTCAGCCACATGCGGGAGGCCGGCCGCTCGGCGTAGTCGTTGATGACCGTGCGCAGGCCGTTGGCGCCGTGCAGCATCGCGAGCCACAGCATCAGCAGGTCCCAGACCTGCCACCACGGGGAGGCCCAGCGGCCCGCCACGAAGGCGAAGCCGACCTTGGACACACCGCCGTCCAGGACGAGCTGGATCAGCAGGTGGCCGAGGACCAGGACGACCAGCACGATGCCGGACAGGCGCATGAACAGCCACGCCGCCAGCTCGAAGTTGCCCCGGGTCGACTTCGGGGACTTCTTGGTGCGCTTGCGCGGCGCCTCGATCAGCGGGGCGGGGTTGTCGGCGCCGTAGACGGGGGCGCCCTCGACCGGGCCGACTCCGGACGCGGTGGTTTCAGTGGTGGACATCGGCGTCAGCTCCCAAAGAGAACGCGGGCGGCGTGGCCGAGGACCGGGTAGATCGCACCGATCATCAGGACGACCCAGACGCCCATCACGGTCCAGAACATCTGCTTCTGGTAGCGCGGGCCCTTCGACCAGAAGTCGACGGCGATGACGCGCAGGCCGTTGAGCGCGTGGAAGAGGATGGCGGCGACGAGGCCGTACTCCAGCAGCGCGACGATCGGCGTCTTGTACGTGGCTACGACCTTGTCGTAGTCCTCGGGGGAGACACGCACGAGAGCGGTGTCCAGCACGTGAACGAACAGGAAGAAGAAGATGAGGACACCGGTGACTCGATGAGCCACCCACGACCACATTCCTTCCCGGCCGCGGTACAGCGTTCCAGCCGGCACGGAAGAACCCTCCGGGAGCGGGGACTAGGGCCGCGCCGGCTTCACTGTCGGTCGGGCCCGGCCGGGTACGGTCCACCGGCCCCCAGCATCGTAGCGAGGCGCCGCGCCGTGCCTTACGGGGGGCCTGCCGGTGTGATCAAAGTGGCACCGGACGGGCTAGAAATGCGGCTGCTGGGGCGGATTGCCCTGTTATTTACCGTGTGCGGGCGCGTTGGGGCTGGTCGCGCAGTTCCCCGCGCCCCTGAGGAACCGGCCCAGTCGGTCGCGCGCCAGACGCCGGAGTTCGTCCGCCGCCACCACCCGCTCCTCCTCGGGATCGTTTGCCAATCGTGATCGAATCGCCTCGAGGATGCGGTCGAGGGACTCGTCCGGGTGGGTGTCCCCCAGATAGATGACGAACGCGTGCCCGAACCGGGCCTCGTAGGCCGCACGGGCCGCGCCCATGGCCATGTGGGCCGCCGAGTACGTGCCCTCGGGCAGGTCGGGGAGCGATTCTCCGGCCAGCGCCTCCGCCAGGTCGGCCGGTGACAGGTCGTACGCCGCCTCGTCCGCCGCGGCCAGGAGGGACTCCAGATCGGGATACGGGCGGTGGTCCGTGACGCGGTGGGACCAGCGCGGGCTGCGCAGACAGTGCAGCAGGACGGCGCGGGCCTCGCCGGCGGGAGCGGCGTTGAAGGCGTCGAGCGGCTTGGGGAGGTGGGGGAGAGAGTGGGCGGGCAGCGTAGGTCCTCGCGTCACATGTGGCGTGGCAGGGGATGCTGTGAAATGTGTGTCGTCAGGTTATCGAGAGTGGTCACTGTGTGTCCCTGTGATGCCTGAAATTCACCCGGACGGGAGAGTTTCGGAACCCCTCGATGACGAAGTACGTGCGAATCGGTCGTACGTTGGCGGGGTGACCCAGCACAGGCGCCGCGCTCCGGCGCAGCAGGTACGCAAACGGGCGGTGGTGGCCGCCGCGGTCGTCGGGACCGTCGCGCTCGGCACGGGGGTCGGCGTGTGGGCCTCCTCGGACGGCGGCGGGACGGAAGGGCAGTCGTCGTCCGGGCGGGTGGCCGGCAGCGCCTCGGCCACGTCCCCGGCGAGCCCGACGCCCAGCCGGTCCTACCCGCTGTCCCGGCCGCCGCGCACGATACCCGCGGTGCGCTCCGCCACTGCGGCGCGCGGCCCGGGCTGGAAGCCGCAGAAGGCGGACCGGGTGGTGATCGGCGACGGCGAGCTGGCCGACGAGGGCCGGCTGATAGCCGGGGAGCTGGGACTCACCTACGCGGGGCGGCAGGACGACGTGCGGGCGGGGGACGTCCGGCTGGCGCTCGGCGGCGGGGACGGTAACCAGGAGTCGTACACGATGACGGTCCGTGGCGGACGGGTCGACATCAGCGGGCCCGGCGAGGCCGGTGTCTTCTACGGCACCCGGACGCTGAAGCAGGAGGTCCACGGCGGCGGTACGGCGCCGGAGGGCGTCGTACGGGACGAGCCGGCCAAGCCGGTGCGCGGGTTCATGCTGGACATCGCGCGCAAACCGTTCTCCGAGTCCTGGATGGAGGACCGGATACGCGAGCTGGGGGATCTGAAGTTCAACGAGCTGGGCCTGCACTTCTCCGACGACCAGGCCTTCCGGATCGAGTCCAGTACCCACCCCGAGATCGTCTCCAGGGATCACCTGACCAAGGCGCAGGTCAGGCGGATCGTGGGCCTGGCGAACAGTCGGCACATCACCGTCGTCCCCGAGATCGACTCGCCGGGACACCTGGGCGCCGTCCTCGCCGCCCACCCCGAGCTCCAGCTGCGCAACGCGAGCGGGGTCGCCACCAAGGGCGCGATCGACATCTCGAAGCCCGCCTCCGCGAAGCTCGTCGACGATCTGCTGAACGAGTACGCGGGCCTGTTCACCGGCGGCCAGTGGCACCTCGGCGGCGACGAGTACCAGGCGCTGACCGTGAAGGACCCGCAGGCCTCCTATCCGCAGCTGGCAGCCGCCGCGCGGAAGAAGTACGGCTCCGGCGGCACCGTCGCCGACCTCACCACCGGCTGGCTCGACGACCGCGCCGCCACCGTCCGTGCCCACGGCAGGACCATGAGGGCCTGGAACGACGGCTTCTACCGCGGGACCTCGGTGCAGGCGGCCAAGGACCTGCAGGTCGCCTACTGGACCGGCAAGGAGATCGGCGCCCGCCAGCCGGTGGAGTATCTGAGCGCGGGCCGCAAGGTGCTCAACTACAACGACGAGTTCCTCTACTACGTCCTCGGCCAGCCGCAGACCTTCGTCTACCCGACCGGGCAGCGGATCTACCAGCAGTGGAACCCGCGAGTGCTGCGCGGCACGACCGCAGTGCCGGCCGGCTACGACGGCCAGATACCCGGCGGCTCGTTCGCGGTCTGGTGCGACTTCCCCGACGCCCAGACGCAGGCCCAGGTGGCGGCCGGGATACGGCTGCCGCTGCGGGCCACCGTGCAGAAGCTGTGGGACCCGGGCACGCCGGCGCTGTCTTGGACCGACTTCCGGAAACTGGCGAACCGGCTGGGCTGACTTGGCCGAAAACCTCTGCGAACCCCGGCTGTGACACTCCCGCGCCGTATCACGCAGTAAAGGGAAGTGCGGGCTCCGTAACGGTCGGCGCCCCGGCGAGGGAGACACTGCATGAGCCTCGTGGAACTGATCGCACAGGCCGACGAACGCGGACTGGCCGCCAGCGGGTTGGCTTGTTTGGATCGGTGCCTGCCGCTGCTCGGCGCCGACGACGAGCTGCTGCGGCCCCTGTGGGCGAGCCTCGCCGACGGCTCCGGCTGGGGCGACAGCCTGGACAAGGCCCGCGGGACGCTCGACGCCGAGCAGCCCGGCGACGACGAGGCCGCTCGACTGACCCGCCGCATGCTCCATGCGGCCCCGGCGGCACGCACCGCCGAGGCGATACGTCCCTGGGCCGACGCCTGCTCGGTCGCCTCGCTGCGCATCCACCGGCTGCTCGATCCCGCGGCTGACGGCACGTCGGCGGACGGCGTGGATGCCGGCCGGACGGGGGACACGGCGGACCTGCCTCCGCTGGTGGCGGCGGAGCTGCGCCGGCAGACGACGGTCCTGGAGGTCCTCGCCGAGCACGGCCCCAACGGTCTGCGCCGCGCGCTGGACCTGTCGATCGAGGGGCGCCGGGTTCTGCGCGCGGTGGTGTCGCGGCGGGCGCGCAGCGGGGCGTGAGCGAAACAGGACGCGTGTGCGCACTGCGAGGGTGCGCCGAGCTGGTCGGACCCCCTTTGTGGGCGAGTCCTGTGACTGTCCTGCGGTCGCCGTGGGGTGGTTCCGCGACGGTTGGCGAAACGCCGCGGAATCGCGTGACGGATGGCCGGGGCCGCTCGCTCTTCCCTATGTGACAGCCCATTACGTGACAGCACAGCAGGAGACCCGGCCGCACGCCGCGGCGAAGCCCGTGCGGTGGGCCGCGGACGCCGTGGCGACGATGCGCGAGGGCGCCCGGGTGCGGCTCGACTACACGGCGCAGAGCCTGTGGCGGGTCGACCGGATGATCGAGGAGATCCGCCGCGAGGGGCCGCCGTACGCCGCCGTCGAGACCGTGCTGCGCGGCTTCGGTGCCTACGCGGGTGAGGTGATCGTCCGCCAGACCGGTGCCGAGTGGTGGGGGAGCGGCGGTGAGCACTGGGTGCGCACACCCGACGGCCGGCTCTGGGACCCCATCGACGAGGCCCGGCGGACCTACGGCGGCCACGGCTCGCTGCGCCTGCTGTGCCGCGACGCCACCGCCACCCACTGACCGAGCTCATGGGGCCGGCCGGACATCACCGGGCCCTGTGGGCAACCGGCCTGCCCGTCCCTCTCCAGGAGGGTGACCGAGACCAGCGGCCGGCCCGAGGTCCTGGCCTACGGTGGTGCCCGTGTTCGTGGACGTCGTGACGGTCGCCTCGGTCGTACTGGCTCTCGTGCTCGCCCCCCGGGTGGCGGCCGCCGCCCGGCGCGTCCCGGCCGGGCCGCGCCCCGGCCGCTCGATGCCGCCGCTCACCGCGCTTGCGGTGGTGACCGGGCTGGTCTACGTCAACCAGGTGCTGTTCACGGTGTACGTGGTGCGCGTCCACGGCGGTGACCCGTCCTTCGTCGCGCGGTACCTGCCGCCGGGATGGTTCGAGCTCGCCTCCGGCAACCCCGTGCTGCGACGGTTCGCCGACGGCTTCCCCGCACCCGGACTGCTCGCTCCCTCGGTCCTGCGCGCCCAGGCCTTCCTCGAACTCCCCTTCGTCCTGCTGGCCTTCGCGACCGTGGTGCGGTGGCTCGACGCCGGCCTGTACCGGGCGATCGCCCGGTCCGCCCTGCTGCCGGCGGCCTCTGTGTCGTACACGGTCGTGTTCTGCCTGGTGGAGTGGGATCTGCGCAATCCGTACACGGTCGACGACATCGTCGTGCGGGGTGTCTCGGCCGTCCTGACCCCCTGTCTGCTGCGGTGGCTCGCGGGACGGGACACGCACACCTCCCGCACGCCTGCCTCCGTGCCGGGACTGCTCGTGTTCATCGGGTCGCTCGGCGCCCTGGGCACGCTCGTCCTCGTCGTCTACGACACCGCTCTGCTCTACAACCTGGGACGGCTGGGCGAACGCCTGCCCATGGCCGCGGTGGCCGTCCTCGCGCTCGCCGGCCTCCGCGGTGCCGCCGCCCGTCTGCGGGAACCGGCCGCCCCCGGACCCACGCAGGCCTTCGCGCACCATGCCCTGGGCCACTGGCTCGCCCTGTTCTTCCTGCCCGCCCTCGCCATCCGGTACGGCGTCGTGTTCGGCACGCCCCGGCTGGCCGAATCGGCAGGCGTTTGGGTGGCCGTCACCGCCATCGCCCTCTCCTGGCGGGACGCGCCGGCCGACGCAGGGCGGCTCGGGCTCGCCGTGCTCGCCGCCACCGGCGCCGCGTGCGCCGCAGCCCGGGCGACGCCGGCGCCGTACTACGAGGTCACCCTGCTGTTCGCGACGGCCGCCTTCCTCGGCACGGGCATCGTCGTCGGCGGACTCGTCGACGCGCGCGCGGAGCGCCGGTCCCGCCGACGGCTGTGACAAAACCTTGAGCCCCGGCGCTGATCACCGTGGGGCATGGAGCACGCGCGGCCTCTGTCGCACGATGCCGATTCGGTGCGAGCGCGGGCACGAGCCCGGGCCGGGTACGGACGAGGACGGTTCTTGGGCCAGGGAGGACGAGCCCGCCGACCGCAGCCGCGGGACGGGGAGCTGGGCGCGGCCGTCGCGCGCGCCCGGGACGGCGACGAAGCTGCCTTCGCGGTGGCCTACCGGATCGTGCAGCCGGGCCTGCTCGGCTATCTGCGGGGCCTGGTCGGCGAGGACGCCGAGGACGTGGCCGCCGACGCCTGGCTGGAGATCGCCCGGGACCTCGGCCGGTTCAAGGGTGACGGCGCCGGTTTCCGCGGCTGGACCGCGACCATCGCCCGGCACCGCGCCCTGGACCACCTGCGCCGCAGGCGGGTACGGCCCCGGATCGCGCCGCTGGAACAGGACGCGCTGGAGCTGCCCGGCCGGCTCACCACTCACGAGCAGGCCCTGGAGTCGCTGTCCACCGAACGAGCCCTGGAGCTGGTGCGCGGCCTGCCCCGCGACCAGGCCGAGGCGGTACTGCTGCGGGTGGTCGTCGGCCTGGACGGCCCGGCAGCCGCGCGCGTCCTCGGCAAGCGTCCCGGCGCCGTCCGCACCGCCGCCCACCGTGGGCTGAAACGTCTCGCCCGGCAGCTGGGCGCCCACGGAGCGGCCGATGACGACACCGAGGGCATGACCGGCGACCGCCCCCGGACGCCGGGTGAGCCGACATGAACGGCGCCGGCCGAGAGCCGTATGGATACGGGAGACAGGGGAGCGCGGCCGGCCCCGGAGCCCGTAGCGGGTCCGGGAGCCGCGGCTTCGACGGCACAGCGGGCGAGGACGGGAACGGACATGGGTGAACGGCACAGCGGCGACGGGCTCCTCCGCCGCCGGTACCCGCACCCCGGGGGCACCGTGTCCGCACCGGACCGCGCCGACGGGGCCCGGGCCGACGCCGCATTCGAGGCCCGGCTCGGTGCCGCGCTGCGCGCCGGCGGCGTCGACGCCGAGGCCGAGCGCCGGGCCGTGGCCGCTTTCCGCGCCGCCCGCGAGTCCGCGCCGGCACGGGCGCGCACCCGGCGCCGGGACGACTGGCGGCCCGCCGCACGCAGGCGTGCCCGGCTGTCGCTGAAGGCCACGCTCTCGATGGCGCTCGCGAGCCTCACCCTGGGCGGTGTCGCGGTCGCGGCGATCGGCTCCGCCGGATCCGGCGCCGACGGCCACCGCGACACCCCGCCGCGGGCGCACTCGTCGACGACCGCCCCGCACCGGCCGGCCGCTCCCGCCGGAGCCACCGGACGCGGCTCCCTTGCCGCCTCCGCGCGCCCGGACCACCCGGCCACCGCCCGCGACACCGTGGCCCACTGCCGTACCTACGTGCGGGCCGGGGGCCGGGGCGGTGCCCTGGACTCGGCGGCATGGCAGCGGCTCGTCACGGCGGCGGGCGGCAAGGACGAGGTCGCGGCCTACTGCGCGGCCCGGCTGACGTCTGCTCAGGCCAAACAGCGCGACAAAAGCGGCTATCCACCCGTGAAGGGGCAAAGTGCCGCCAAAGGCAAGAATGCCAATGGCGGTGGTGATGCGGGGCGTCAGGGCCCCGGCAGGAAGAAGTAGGTCCCGGCCCTCGTCCGTCGGGCGGAGCGGGTAAAGGCAACGGCCGGGGCCGCCACCCCCCACAGGAGAGGCCCCGGCCGTCGCGCTGACGGACCGCGCGCGGCCCGTACTCCCTACAGCGCCGTGAGTGCGTTTTCTGTCACACCCCGTTCCGGTGGACCCTCACCCTGCGCACATCCGTACCTGGTCACGAGTTAGTTGCATCTTCTACAGACATGGACGGGGAGCGGTTTCACGCCGTAACGTGCCTTTCGCGCCGACCAGGGAACCAGGCGTAAAGGGAGTGCGGTGCTGGGGGACGACGCGGAGCTGACCACCGCGGTGCGTGCGGCGCAGTGCGGAGACGAGAGCGCGTTCCGTACGGTGTACCGCGCGGTGCACCCGCGGTTGCTCGGATACGTACGCACGCTGGTCGGTGATCCGGACGCCGAGGACGTGGCGTCCGAGGCCTGGCTGCAGATCGCCCGCGACCTCGACCGGTTCAGCGGAGACGCCGACCGCTTCCGTGGCTGGGCCGTCCGGATCGCCCGCAACCGCGCCCTGGACCACATACGCATGCGCGGCCGCCGTCCCGCCATAGGCGGCGACGAGACGGAACTGACCGGCCGGGCCGCCGAGGCCGACACGGCCGGCGAGGCCATCGAGGCCCTGGCCACCGACAGCACCCTCTCCCTCATCGCGCGCCTTCCGCAGGACCAGGCCGAGGCGGTCGTCCTGCGCGTCGTCGTCGGCCTCGACGCCAAGAGCGCCGCCGAGACCCTCGGCAAACGCGCCGGTGCCGTACGGACCGCGGCGCACCGCGGTCTGAAGCGGCTCGCGGAACTGCTCGGCGACGATCCGGAATCGGCCGGTGTGCTGGACGCGCTCCCACCCCAGCGAGAACCGCGCGGTCGCGCGGTGTCGTCCGCAACTGTGACGGATACGCGTGCGCGGACGCAGAAGGACATGTGATGGCCGACGAGCAGTACAAGTGGCTGAACCGGGAGACGGCGGAACGCCTGCTGCGCGGTGAGTCACTGGACGCCGTCGACGCCTCCGCCCGTGACCAGGCCGAACGTCTCTCCAAGGCACTCGGCGCGCTCTCCGCGGAGGCGGCCCCCGCCACCGGTGAACTCCCCGGCGAAGAGGCGGCCCTGGCCGCGTTCCGCAAGGCCCGCGAGTCCGCCGACGCCGAACGGACCGCCGCCGGCCGCGCCGACGGCACCTTCGGCCTGCCCGCGTCCGGCACCCATGAGGGCCTGGTCCGCATCGGCGCCCCGGCCCCTACCGGAATCCCGGCCCGCCGTCCCCGCTGGGGCCGCCCGGTGCGCCTGGCGCTGGCCGCCGTGGTCGCCGCGGGCACGTTCGGCGGGGTCGCCATGGCCGCCGGAGCGGGGATGCTGCCCACGCCGTTCGGGCCGGAGCGGCCCGGCCCCGCCGCCTCGGTCTCCGCCGACCCGAGTTCCGGGGCGCCGCTCGCCTCGGTTCCGCCGCACGGCACCCCGGGCGCGACCGACGGTCCGGGCCTGCCGAGCGGCAGCCCGGGCGGCCACCCCGGCGGCGCCTCCGGCGAGGCCGTCGGACCGGACGACCGCACGGGCAGGAGCAGCACTCCGGGCACCGGCGAGCCCTCCGGCACCCCCGGCGGCCGGTGGAAGGGCGCGGCCGCGGCCTGCCGTGACTTTCGCGACGGCAAGGAGCTGGACGGCGGCCGCCGGCGCGTCCTGGAGAAGCTGGCGGGCGGCAGCGCCCGGGTGAGCCGGTACTGCAAGGTCGTCCTGGCCACCGCCGGTTCGGCCGACGGCACGACGAGCGGCGGCAAGGGCGACGACGGCGGCGCCCGGGGCGGGAACAAGGGCAAGGGCAAGGGCAACGAGAACGGCCAGGGCGGCGACGACGAGGGCAACCCCGGCCGGGGCGGCGGCCGTCACCCGGGCTGGGGTGGCCACCTCGGCAAGGGCAACGGCGACGGCAAGGGCAACGGCGACGGCAAGCGCCGGCACGGCGACGGCGCCGCAGTCGTCCCCACCGCCCTCAGCTTCGACGTGCACCCCTCACGCCCCCTGTGACCTGCGGTTTCGCGGCCGCCAAAAATTTTTCGCGCGGGGGTGTGACGTTTTTGGAGCCCGGGACGCAGTACTGAGTGAGCCGACTGGTCATCGGCCGTCGCACTGAGCCGGGGTTCCCCCCGTACCTACGGCTCGTGCACCTGGCGCGGGCGGGACACGTTCCCCCGGTCCCGCCCGCGCCCCGCTTCGTTTCCCTCCGCTCCCCTGGTTCCCCTCGCTCCGCGTCACCAGTGGATGACGACTTCGTCGCCCACCCGCACCTGAGCGAACAGCCCGGCGATCGCCGTCTCGTCGCGGACGTTCACGCATCCGTGCGAGGCGCCCGCGTAGCCCCGCGCCGCGAAGTCGTACGAGTAGTGCACCGCTTCGCCGCCGCTGAAGAACATCGCGTACGGCATCGGTGAGTGGTAGAGCGTGGACACCCAGTTCCGCGCCTTCCAGTAGACGTGGAAGACGCCCTCCCGGGTGGGCGTGTACTGGGCCCCGAACCGCACCGACATGGTCGAGAGCGTCCGCCCGTCGACCATCCAGCGCAGCGTCCGCGTCGTCTTGTCGATGCACAGCACCCGCCCGGTCATGCAGCGCGGGTCTGGCGCACCGGCCGGCTGACCGCCCATCAGGTACAGCTCCCAGGTGCCGGGCGCATGCGTCATCTCGACCAGCCGCCGCCAGGTGACGGTGTCCGTCCGCCCGGTCCGTGGCAGACCCCGCTTGCCCTGGAAGCCCCGGACGGCCTGCTCGGTCAGATCGTCGTACGAGCCCGTCGGCCCGTCGAACAGCCAGTCCAGCCGGCGCAGCCGCGCCTGCAGCTCCCGTACGCCCGGCCCGCTGTCACCGCGCGACCACAGCACCCGCGCCGCGGGCGCGGCCGGTGACCGCTGGGCCGTCCGGGTGGGATCCGCCGGGCGGCTTCCCGGGAGCCGGAGGTGCACCGGCGCCCGGGCCCTGCCGTCGGCGTCCGTGGGCTGCACCGTGCAGCCGCACAGGGCGGCGAGGGCGGCGGCAGCGGCGAGTACGGCGGCGGGTCTTCGCGGGATCCTCATGCCGAGGATGCTTCCCAGCGTGACCGCCGCCGAACGACGGGGCATGGTGAGGGGAGACAGGACGTACCGCGGAGGCCTCCATGACGCGTGAGTCGGAGTCGGGACTGCCGATCGAGCCGGTCTACGGGCCCCAGGCCCTGCAGGGCTGGGACCCGGCCGGGAAACTGGGCGAACCGGGCACGTACCCCTTCACCCGCGGGGTCTACCCGACCATGTACACCGGCCGCCCCTGGACCATGCGCCAGTACGCCGGCTTCGGCACGGCCGCCGAGTCCAACGCCCGCTACCGCCGGCTGATCGCCCACGGCACCACGGGCCTGTCGGTCGCCTTCGACCTGCCCACCCAGATGGGTCACGACTCCGACGCGCCGCTCGCGCACGGCGAGGTCGGCAAGGTGGGCGTGGCGATCGACTCCGTCGAGGACATGCGGGTGCTGTTCGACGGCATCCCGCTCGACCAGGTCTCCACGTCGATGACGATCAACGCCCCGGCGGCGCTGCTGCTGCTCCTCTACCAGCTGGTGGCGGAGGAGCAGGGCGTACCCGCCGGCCGGCTCACGGGCACCATCCAGAACGACGTGCTGAAGGAGTACATCGCGCGGGGGACCTACATCTTCCCGCCGAAACCCTCACTGCGCCTGACGGCGGACATCTTCAGGTACTGCACCGCCGAGATCCCGAAGTGGAACACGATCTCGATCTCCGGCTACCACATGGCGGAGGCGGGCGCGTCGCCCGTACAGGAGATCGCCTTCACGCTCGCCGACGGCGTCGAGTACGTCCGCACGGCGGTGGCGGCGGGCATGGACGTCGACGACTTCGCCCCGCGCCTGTCCTTCTTCTTCGTGGCCCGTACGACGCTGCTGGAAGAGGTCGCCAAGTTCCGTGCGGCGCGCCGCATCTGGGCCCGGGTGATGCGGGAGGAGTTCGGGGCGCGCAATCCCAAGTCCCTGATGCTGCGTTTCCACACCCAGACGGCGGGGGTCCAGCTGACGGCCCAGCAGCCGGAGGTGAACCTGGTCCGGGTGGCGGTGCAGGCGCTCGCGGCGGTACTCGGCGGCACCCAGTCCCTGCACACCAACTCCTTCGACGAGGCGATCGCCCTGCCGACGGACAAGAGCGCCCGGCTGGCGCTGCGGACCCAGCAGGTGCTGGCGCACGAGACGGACGTCACGGCGACCGTGGACCCGTTCGCGGGGTCCTACGCGGTGGAGCGGATGACGGACGACGTGGAGGAGGCGGCCGTCGACCTGATGCGGCGGGTCGAGGACTTGGGCGGGGCGGTCGCGGCGATCGAGCGCGGCTTCCAGAAGACCGAGATCGAGCGGAACGCCTACCGGATCGCGCAGGAGACGGACTCCGGGGAACGGGTGGTGGTGGGGGTGAACCGCTTCCAGCTGGACGAGGAGGAGCCGTACGAGCCGCTCCGGGTCGATCCGGCGATCGAGGCCCGGCAGGCCGAACGGCTGGAGAAGCTGCGGGCCGAGCGGGACCGGGGGGCGGTGCACACGGCGCTGGACGCGCTGCGGAAGGCGGCGGAGGGGGAGGACAACGTGCTGTATCCGATGAAGGAGGCGCTGCGGGCGCGGGCGACGGTGGGAGAGGTGTGCAACTCCCTTCGGGGGGTTTGGGGTAGTTTCGTGCCATCGGATGTGTTCTGACGGGTGGTTGTGTCCGACCCACCCCTCCTCCCGGTGTCGTACCCCCGTGCGACACTCCTCGCATGTTCGGCGTCATCGACCTCCCCACCTACCTCGCGGGCCTGATCCTGATCGTGCTGCTGCCCGGACCCAACTCGCTGTACGTCCTGTCCGTCGCCGCCCGGCGCGGCGTGCGGGCCGGTTACACCGCCGCCGCCGGGGTGTGGTGCGGGGACACGGTGCTGATGGCGCTGTCCGCCGCCGGCGTGGCCTCGCTGCTCAAGGCCAACGCCGTGCTGTTCGGGATCGTGAAGTACGCCGGTGCCGGGTATCTGACCTGGCTGGCGATCGGGATGCTGCGGGCCGCCTGGCGGATGTGGCGCACGCGGCGGGAGAAGCCGCTGGAGGGCTCCGCGGCCGCCGCGGCCGCCGTCCCCGATGAGCGGCCCTTCCGGCGCGCCCTCGTCGTCAGCCTGTTCAATCCCAAGGCGATCCTGTTCTTCGTCGCCTTCTTCGTGCAGTTCGTCGACCCGGGCTACGCGTACCCGGCGCTGTCCTTCGTCGTCCTCGGCTCGTTCGCCCAGCTGGCGAGCGGCCTGTATCTCAGCGCGCTGATATTCGGCGGCACCCGGCTCGCCACGGCGTTCCGGCGCCGCAAGCGGCTGTCCGTGACGGCCACCTCGGCGGCCGGTGTGCTGTTCCTCGGGTTCGCGGTGAAACTGACGCTCGCTTCGGCCTGACGCAGGCCCAGGCTCGCTGCGCGTACTCCTCCAGTCCCCGTGCCGACCCCCCGCCCAGCCGCCGCAAGGGTTCCCGCCGCGACGCCGTGCCGTCGGACCAGGAGAGCGACCGGCATGTCAGCGATCGGCTCCGTCGTCGAGGAGCAGGGCGTGAAGCCCCTCCCGGGCGAGCGCCGGGAGGGGTACGACATCGGGGAAAGCACTTGGCGGCCGGCCGGCCGGCCACCTGCTCGCGGCCGAGGCCGGACAGTTGCTCTTCGACGGCTGCGACGAGCAGTTCGAGGAGGGGCGGGCGGTCGTGACCGCGGGCATCGGGGCCCGGTACGGGACCGGCTGAGCCGTCACCTCCGGGCGGCGCGGGCGTTGCGTATCGCCCGTGTGACCACCGGTGGGAGCAGGTCGACGGCGACCCGGCGGATCCGGCGCGTGCTGCGCCGCGGCGCGGGCCGGACCGGTGCCTGCGCGGCCACGGGAGCGGGTCCGGGGTCCGGGGCGGGCGCGGCGGCCTCCCGCGGCTCCGGTGCCGGAGCCGCGGCCGGTTCCCCGCTCGCCTCCGCGTGCTTGGACGGCGGGAACTGCGGCGCCCGCATGCCCTTCGACTTCAGCCGGATGATCCGGTGTCCGGCGGCTTCCTGGACACTCAGGTGGCAGTCCGACCGCTCCCGCACCATGGCCACCAGCTCCTCCTGGACCGGCTCCGGGTCGCCCCAGGTGCCGTACAGCTTCTGGGTGCTCAGACAGACCGGGTGCAGACCACGGTTGAGCACGGCCTCCCAGGCGGCTATGGAGACCCCGGGGGTGTGCTCGGAGCGGAAGTCGTCCAGGACCACGATGCCGTCCGGAAGCAGCAGGTCGTGCGCGGCTCCTATGTCGCCGTGCACATGCTCGTACAGGTGGGAGGCGTCGACGTGCACGAACCGGCACGAGCCCGGCTCGACCTCGCCGGGCACCAGTGAGCTGGGGCCCTGCAGCACGCGGGGCAGCTCGTCGTGGAAGGAGAGGTAGTTGTCCTCGAAGAGCCGCCGGGTCAGCGCGCTGTAGGACTGGGTCGCCTCGGCCCGGTTGGCGTCGTCGGGGGCGTCGCCCTCGAAGAGGTCGCACACGGTGTACTTCTCGCCCGGCTGCTGGTGCCGGCCGGTGAAGATCGCGCTCTTGCCCATGTAGACCCCGACTTCGAGCAGATCACCCCGCATGCCGGAGCTCTCCTGCCGGTTCAGGAACCAGTCGAACAGCACCTGGTCCAGCACCGGGAACCAGCCGGGCACGTCGTCGAGACGGCGGGGCGGTTGCGTCGCTTCCTGAATGGTGGCCATGCGGGGTGGGCACTCCCTCGGTACGGCGTCTATGGGATCCCTGCGGGGGGCCTGTGAGGAACAGGTGGCAAGGGCTCTACGGTGCCTGCCCGTCGGGCACTTTCAAAACCCACGACGAGGTGAACTGCTGGCCAACTTCCGTGCTTTCAGGGCCCTCTTCAGTCGTGGGCCGAGCGGTCGCTCCACGAACCGGTGGATCAGCCAGGCCAGTACCAGCATGCCGAGCACGGTCACCACCAGGGTCGGCCACGCAGGCAGGCCGAGTCCCCGGTGCAGCACCCGGATGACGAACCAGCCCAGGTGTTCATGGACCAGGTAGAACGGGTACGTCAGCGCGCCGGCCGTGGCCAGCCAGGACCAGGAGGCCCAGCGCGCCCAGCCCAGCGCCACGGCGGCGACGGCCGCGAAGGCGACGGTGACTATCAGCAGGACGACGTAGGGATCGCGGTGCGGGTGCGGGTGCCACAGCCCGCGGGTGGCCTCGCTCTGCGCGAGCAGCCAGGACATTCCGACGATGCCCCACGCGAGCAGGTCGCTGCCGAAGCGGTGGACCAGGTACAGCGCCAGACCGCCGATGAAGAAGGGGGCGTAGTCCGGCATGACCACCTGGTTCAGCAGGTCGTTGCCGGACGATCGGCACAGGACGGCCGCCACGGTCCAGATGCAGGCGAACAGCACCACCCGGCGGTGGTTCACCCCGCGCAGGACGACGAGCAGCGCGAACAGCACGTAGAAACGGACCTCGACCCAGAGCGTCCAGCACACGCCCAGCACACGGGTCGCGCCCATCGGCTGCTGGAGCATCGTCAGATTGACCAGGAATTCGTCCAGCCGGACCGGGTGGACCACGACGGGCAGGGCGAGGGACGCCCCCGTGACCAGGAACAGGGCCACCCAGTAGGCGGGGTAGAGGCGGGCGACCCGGGAGCGCAGGAAGTCCCCGGGGGTACGGCCCCAGCTGCTCATGCAGATCACGAAACCGCTGATGACGAAGAAGAACTGCACGCCGAAATTGCCGTACACAGCTGCCCGGGACAGGGACGGGAAGAGGTGGGCCGGACTCCCGTGCCAGGACGCGGAGACCGTGCCGCCGCGTCCGGCGTAGTGGTAAAGGCAGACCATCAGCGCGGCGACGAGCCGCAGGCCGTCCAGGGCCAGGAGACGGCTACCGCGCCCGCGGGACGACACCGGGGCGGGAGCCGTCCGGGATATCAGCGGGCCGGGGGCGGCGGTGAGGCCGGGGGGTGAAGCAGCCATGTGCGCTTTCCTTCCTCATTCGGTTGTGCGGCCGGCCGGGTGCGGTCCGCCGCCCTGCCGCTGCTAACCGCGTGCGCCCCGGCGCAGGCTGCGCGCCTTGCGGGCCACCCGGCGGACCGTCGCGTTGCGCGGGATGAACGCCAGCTGGGCGGGCACCCCGCCGGGCAGGGCCAGCGAGGACAGGCGCCGGCGCTTGAAGTAGCGCGTGGTCTGGGGGTTCAGGTGCCGGGCGAGCCAGGTCTCCGCGTGCGGGCGCAGCTTCGGGTAGATCTTCGGCTGCATCGCGAAGCCCACCGCACGGATCAGCGCGCCGAGCGCCTCGACGGCCATGCCGGTGCGCTGCTCGGTCACCGCGGCACGGTCACCGAGGCTGGGCAGCAGCGCGTCCACGATGGTCACCGGGACCCGGTTGCTGTTCTCGTACGGCGCGAGCTGCTCCAGCAGCAGTTCGGTGCCGATCCGGGCGACCGGGAGGCCGTACAGCGCCTGTGCCGTGAGCAGGGCGGTGGAGAAGCAGCCGACGACCAGCGTCGGCCGCATGCGCTGGTACAGCACCTCGGCGAGGACCGGGGTGTCGAGCACGGTCAGCTCGACCTCCAGCCGCTCCGCCTCCTGCTCCAGCAGACGGGCGAAGCGCGCCGGGGCGGACGGGTGCGGTTTGAACACGACCTTGGTGTGGCCCAGCGCGGCCGCGCCCTTCAGCATCCGCACATGCAGCTTCTCCTCCTGCTCGGCGGTGAGGATGTCCAGCGCGGACAGGTACTGGCCGAGCAGCAGGGCGGGCTCCTCGATCTCCGGCAGTTCCGCGCCGGAGGGGGCGAGTTCGGCGAGCACCTTGGTGAAGGCGGCCGTCTGCACGATCTCGCCGGGCACGTCGAACTCGGTGAGCAGCAGCGGCTTCAGCCCCGGGACCAGGTCCAGGTGGAGCACCCGGTCCACGCGGGTGCCGACCAGCGGGTCGATCTTGTTGCGGGTGGGGCCGTAGCTCATCAGTCCGTCGGCGTAGACCGTGACCGGGGCGCCGGTGAAGATCTGCGCGAGCGCGAGGGAGGGGTTGACCTGGATCGACTCGACGGCCAGCTCCACGTCCTCGTCGCCGAGTTGCCACTCGTGGCGCAGGAAGCGTTCCCACAGCGGCATGTCGTCCACGCGGGGCGCCCAGCCGCCCGGGTGGAACGGGAAGATGGTCTCGTTGTACAGGATCACGTCGTCGAAGCGGTCGCGCAGCTTCTCGAAGCCGGGCGCCTCGTCCAGCGCGGGCGTGGTCTCGGGCGTGGCCGCGTTGTTGCAGACCAGCAGGATCCGCCGGTCGGCCGGGCGGAAGCAGCCGGAGTCCAGGGCCGCGGCGAGGGTCGCCGTGCCGTACAGCGTCGACGCCTGGAAGATCTGGGTGGTCACGCGGCGGCCCCCGCGGTGGCGGGACGGCGGCGCAGCCGGCGCAGCTTGGTGGCGCGCTGGAGGTCCATGGAGTCCAGCGCCTCGTCCAGCACGTCCTGCGGCATGCGCCGCAGGGCCGCGGCACTCATGGATTTCAGTTTCTTCGCCACCGCGGGCTCGAACCTTTCGATGGATCCCAGATGATGGGAAATGATGGCGCAATAGGTGCGGACGGCCTTCGGCAACAGCTGATCGGCATCCCGGTCCTGAGCGGTTTCCGCGACGACTTGATCGAACGCGCGAATGAAATCGAGTTGCCGTACGTCACCGATCTGGGTGAGCGAGGAGGCGACCCCGCGCCGGTAGAACACGCCGAGCATGCTCACCGCGGCGAAGGATTCCGCCTGCCGGTGCAGCTTCCAGATCCACGGCCGGTCCTCGGCCGTGCGCAGTCCGTCGGTGAAGTGCAGCAGCCCCTTGTCCACCAGCCGGCGGTGGTAGACGCCCGCCCAGGCGTACGCGTAGTCCACGGACGTGGACCGGTCGGCGGGCAGTATGGCGTCGCGCGGGTCCAGCACCACGTTGCGCCGGCCGACGGGGACCCGGTTCACCTGGCGCGACCGCGCCGTGCACTGCACATGGTCGGTGCGGATGAAGTCGCAGCCCAGCTCGTCCATCGCGGCGACCAGCTGCGCGAAGTAGCCGGGGGCGAGCCAGTCGTCGCCGTCCAGGAACGTCAGGTACTCGCCGCGCGCCCGGTCGATACCGGTGTTGCGGGCGGTCGCCAGCCCTCCGTTCTGCTCGTGCCGGACGTGGACCGCCCCGGGCAGCTCGCGCTCCGCGCGCGCGAGAATCTCTGGTGTCCCGTCGCGGGAGCAGTCGTCGACGAGAATGAATTCGAAGTCCTCACGCGCGTTCGCCCTCAGGCTCCTGAGCGTGTCGGGCGCGTATTGCTGCACGTTGTAGAACGGCACGATGACGGAGAGCTTGACCACGTCAGGGACGTTAGGACGAAGCCCGTCATTCGTCTTGACCGTCTGCTTGATGCTGGGTGAACGGCACGTGGCGAAGCTGTGAACCGGGCTTATTTCCCGTGCCCTCACGGCCTGATTCGCCATTCGGCGATGTGCTGTTAACCGTTTGTTGCATTCTGGTTGGGCGGATCCTCGGAATGCCTTCCTAGCGTCTTCGGCGTGCCAGCAAGTGCTACGAAGTCCCTGCGGGTCGCCGTCCTCGCCGATTCCGACACCCGGTGGAAGTGGGGCGCGCTCACCGCGCAGCGCCTCGCCCCCGCCGATGCCGAGATCCGCCTCGACGGCTACCTCCTGCGGGGGCGCGCCACCCCGACGGCCCGCCAGCTGAAGGAGGTGGGCGTCCGGGCGGACTCCCTCCGCGAGGTCACCGGCGTCGAATTCCTGCGTGTGATGGGTGAGCCGTCGTACGACGTCCTCATCCTCGCGCTGGTCGGGGGCGGCGTCCAGGCGATGCTGCACGGACTGCGGGCCGCCTGGGCGGGCGCCGGCAAGCGGCCCGTCGTCGTCACCGGGTACGTCGGTGTCGTCTACGAGAAGCTCGCCGACGGCCTGCTGCTGCGGCACGGCGCGGACCTCGTCCTCGCCAACTCCCGGCACGACGCGGACCGGTTCCGCGCCGTGTACGAGGGCGTGGGCGCCGACGCCACCTCGGTCACCGAGGTCGCGCTGCCCTTCCTCGGCGGGGCGCCGTACGCCGGCGAACACGACCGCTGCACGGTGGTGTTCGCGGCCCAGCCCTCCGTCCCGGACAGCCGTAAGGACCGCACGTACCTGCTCGACCGGCTGATCGAGCACGCCCGCAGGCACCCCGAGCGCGAGGTGCTGCTCAAGCTGCGCTCCAAGCCCGGCGAACACACCACCCACATCGAGGAGCTGCCGTACCAGAAGCTGGCGCAGGGCAAGGACCTGCCCGCCAACTTCCGCCTGGTGTACGGCCACATGGGCCAGGTGCTGGACCGTACCGACCTGCTGGTCACGGTCAGCTCCACGGCCGCCCTGGAGGCCCTGCACCGCCGCATCCCCACGGTGATCCTGACCGACCTGGGCGTGCGCGAGGTGCTCGGCAACCACCACTTCACCGGCTCCGGCTGCCTCGCCTCCTGGGACCAGCTCGACGCCGGCCACCGCCCGGTGGCCGACGAGGAGTGGGTGTCCCGGCAGGGCGTGGCCGCCGACGGCACTTACGGCACGGCCTTCGACACCGCCCGCGAGCGCATCGCCAGGCTGCTGGACCGCCCCGGCGGCCTGCCGCCCCTGAACCCCTACTACACCCCCGAGACCGCGCCCGGCTATCTGCCCGGCATCCTCGCCCGGCACCACCTCGGCCCCGACGGCGTCCCGCTGCCCGGCGCGCCCGCCGCCGACAAGGAGCCCGGACCGGTCCGCCAGATCGTGCGCCGCGCCGCCCGCGGCGCCTACCGCCACGGCGTGCAGCGGGTCGCTCCGGTGATCCGGCGGATGGGGGAGCTGTGACCTTCCAAGGCTTCCAAGGAGTGGACCCCATGTCGAACCCGGAAGCGGGCCAGGGCGCCTCGGTGCGCCGCGTGCTCGCGGTGATCCCCGCCCGTGGCGGTTCCAAGGGCGTGCCCGCGAAGAACCTCGCGCCCGTCGGCGGTGTCCCGCTGGTGGCGCGCGCGGTGCGCGAGTGCCGGGCGACCCGGCTGGTGACCGACGTCGTCGTCTCCACCGACGACCAGGCCATCGCCGCCGCCGCCCGGGAGGCCGGCGCCGAGGTCGTGCTGCGCCCCGGCGCGATCGCCGGGGACACGGCCACCTCCGAGGCCGCGGTCCTGCACGCCATGGACGCCCACGAGGCGCTGCACGGCGCGGCCGTCGACGTGGTCCTGCTCGTGCAGTGCACCAGCCCCTTCCTCGTCCGCGAGGACATCGACGGGGTGGCCGGCGCGGTCGTGGAGAACGGCGCGGACACGGCCGTCACCGTGGCCCCGTTCCACGGCTTCGTCTGGCGCGAGGCCGACGTGGAGTCCGAGGGCGGGGTGGGTGTCAACCACGACAAGTCCTACCGCCCGCGCCGGCAGGACCGGCCCCAGGACTTCCTGGAGACCGGCGCCGCCTACGCGATGGACGCGGCCGGCTTCCGCAAGCACCGGCACCGCTTCTTCGGCCGCACGGAACTCGTGCGCACGGACCCCGCGCGCGTGCTGGAGATCGACGACCCGCACGACCTGGCCCGGGCGCGCGCCCTGGCCCCCCTCTTCGACGCGGACCGCCCCGGTTCGCTGCCGACCGCCGACGACATCGACGCGGTCGTACTCGACTTCGACGGTACCCAGACCGACGACCGGGTGCTGATCGACTCCGACGGACGGGAGTTCGTCTCCGTGCACCGCGGTGACGGACTCGGCATCGCGGCCCTGCGCAGAAGCGGCCTGAAGATGCTGATCCTGTCCACGGAACAGAACCCTGTGGTCGCCGCCCGTGCCCGGAAGCTGAAGCTTCCCGTGCTGCACGGCATCGACCGCAAGGACCTCGCGCTGAAGCAGTGGTGCGAGGAGCAGGGCATCGCGCCGGAGCGCGTGCTCTACGTCGGCAACGACGTCAACGACCTGCCGTGCTTCGCCCTCGTCGGCTGGCCCGTGGCGGTCGCGAGCGCCCACGACGTCGTACGCGGCGCCGCACGCGCGGTCACCACCGTCCCCGGCGGTGACGGCGCGATCCGAGAGATCGCCAGCTGGATCCTCGGCCCCTCTCTCGATTCCCTCCCCAAGTAAGGACATCCCCCTGATGAGCACCAACTCCCGTCTGCGTACGTTCGGTTCCCGCGAGGTCGGCCCCGGCAAGCCCGTCTACATCTGCGGCGAGATCGGCATCAACCACAACGGTGAGCTGGAGAACGCCTTCAAGCTGATCGACGTGGCCGCCGAGGCCGGCTGCGACGCCGTCAAGTTCCAGAAGCGCACCCCGGAGATCTGCACGCCGCGCGACCAGTGGGACATCGAGCGCGACACCCCCTGGGGCCGGATGACCTACATCGACTACCGCCACCGCGTGGAGTTCGGTGAGGACGAGTACCGCCAGATCGACGAGTACTGCAAGGAGAAGGGGATCGACTGGTTCGCCTCCCCGTGGGACACCGAGGCCGTCGCCTTCCTGGAGAAGTTCGACGTCCCCGCCCACAAGGTGGCCTCCGCCTCCCTGACCGACGACGAGCTGCTGCGCGCCCTGCGCGCCACCGGCCGCGCGGTCATCCTCTCCACCGGCATGTCCACCCCGAAGCAGATCCGTCACGCGGTCGAGGTCCTGGGCAGCGACAACATCCTGATGTGCCACGCCACGTCGACCTACCCGGCGAAGGCCGAGGAGCTGAACCTCCGCGTGATCAACACGCTGGAGAAGGAGTACCCGAACGTTCCGATCGGCTACTCCGGCCACGAGACCGGCCTGCAGACCACCCTCGCCGCGGTCGCGCTCGGGGCGACCTTCGTCGAGCGTCACATCACCCTGGACCGCGCCATGTGGGGCTCCGACCAGGCCGCCTCCGTCGAGCCGCAGGGCCTTCAGCGCCTCGTCCGCGACATCCGCACCATCGAGGCCTCCCTCGGTGACGGTGTCAAGAAGGTCTACGACTCCGAGCTCGGCCCGATGAAGAAGCTGCGCCGCGTCGCCGGTGCCGTCGCCGAGGCGGAGATCGCCGCGGCGGCGGGCGAGCCGGTCACGGTCTGACCACCGGCCTCTTGACTGCCTTACGACGGGACGGTCGTACGCCGATGAGCCCCCGCGCCGGTCACGCCGGCCACCCTCCCCGCACGCTCGCCTTCGTGGAGAGCCCGGTCCAGCTGCTGAACGTGCTGGAGTGGGCGCATCTGCAAGGCCTGCGCGGTGCGCACACGGACCCGCTGCCCGGCGCGGACCCGCTTCCGTCCGTGCCCGCGCAGGTGCGCCGGACGGTGGCCGGCGACTCGCCGCAGGCCGGCGCGGAGCTCACGGTCGTCGTGCTGTCCCCGACCGACCCCATGACCCGGGGCCAGCTGCGCCGCATGGCCGACCTGGCCCGGGACGAGGGGTACCGGGTGCGCTGGGAGGAGGCGCGGGGCGGGCCCGCCGCGCCCTTCTCGACGATCGGCGGTCTGGCGGGGCCCCTTCGCCGGGTCGACCGGATCGTCATGGGGGACCCGTTCTCCCGCTATGTACAACTGCTGCTGACCATCACCCGCGCCCGCGACCTGGTGGTCGTCGACGACGGCACGGCCACCATGGAGTTCGTCGCCCAGCTGGCCCGCGGCGAGCGGCTGGTCCGCTGGCACCGCAAGGGCGGCCGCCCCGGGGCGAGGGACCTCCTCTTCGCCCCGGTGTCCTCCTCGGCCCGCCGCCGGCTGACGCCGAGCTCCCGCCGCCGGGTCGAGGTCTTCTCCTCCATGCCGGTGACCGAGACCCCGGACGGGGTGACGGTCACGGCCAACGACTTCTCCTGGACCCGCGCCCGCTTCGGGCCGCCGCGCATCACCAAGAGCGCGGACATGGTGGGAACGTCCCTGGTGGAGACGGGAGTCGTGGACGGCGACCGCTATCTGGACGCCGTCCGCACCCTGGCCAAGGCCCACGGCGCGACACGCTACTTCGCGCACCGCCGCGAGAGCGCGGACAAGCTCCACCGCCTCGCCGCCGAGACCGGCCTGGAGATAGTCCGACCGGACCTCCCCCTGGAGCTGATCGCCCGCCGCGGCCCGATCGGCCGTACGATCCTCAGCTTCCCGTCGACGGTCGTCCACACCCTCCCCCTGGCCCTCACCGGCACGGGTGTCCGCGTCGCGGTGTGCGACATCGACCCCACCTGGCTGACGGAGACCGCCTCGCCCCGGGCCCAGGGCTTCCTGTCGGGCGTGACGGGGACGGCGCGGGACGTCCACCGGCTGGCCGCGGTCGCGATGGCCTGACGGAGAGCGCCGCGCCGCCCGGAACGAACCGGTGCCGGGTCGCGCTGCCGGCAGGCGAGCCGTCCGGTGCCGGGCACCTCGGCCCGGACCACCGCCTGGACGCGCTCGGCCCTGATCCGGTCCGGCTCCTGCGTGTAGGCGATCTTCGCGAGCTCGTCCGCCGCCGCTGCGCCGCCTTCTCGGCGGCCGGGGTACGGCGGGCCGCCGTCTTCAGCCCGCGGGCGTGCTCCTTCAGCGCGGTGCCGGGACGTCGCCCCGGCCCGCCCGCAACGGCACCGGGAAGCGCACACTCCACCGGTGCCCCCCTGCGGCGGCCGCCCGGCCAGGGGCTCAGGCTGCGCCGCCGGGCTGCGGGCCAGGGTAAACGCCCGCGCCCGCGTCTCCTGCCCGTCCGGCTCCCGCCGCAGCGTGGCCACCAGCTCCAGCCCGGCCTCCGTCAGAGCCCCGGTGAGTGGCGCACTCCGGAGCGGGGCCGCTGCCCAGGTCCGCCACGGGGGCCGTGCCGCCTCGCGTGACCAGCTCGGCGAAGGCGGTGATCAGACTGTGGTCCAGGGGATGCCGGCCGCCGGCCGGGAACTGGGTGGCGTAATCCTTGGCGATCGCGTCGTAGGAGGTGCGGGTCGTCTGGAGGAAGGTCTCGGTCGCGTCCGTCACGTGCGCGGACCCTGCCGTTCGGGACCGCTAAGCGGGGTCCGGTTCCTGGACACGGCGCGCGTGAGTGCGGCAAGGCGTGGTATGCGTGGAAGAGGAAACGGATGTCTTACCCACCAGTGTCCGCCGTCATGCGTCCGCCGGTCAGATTTTATTCCCCTAACGGGCTGAAGTTTTGTTGATCGAGGGGTAGTTGACCAGCCGGGCGTCCTACCCTTCAGAGGGTGAAGCAATTGATGTCCCTAGAGTCCGAGGCCGGCCTCGCGGGGGATGTGCTCCCCGGCGTGCTGAGCGAAGCCCTGCACGCCGAACTCGTCGCCTTCCGTCGCGACTTGCACATGCACCCTGAGCTGGGCAATCAGGAGTTCCGCACGACCGCCGCGATCAAGGAGCGGCTGGAACTGGCGGGGCTTCGGCCCCGGGTGCTCGCCAAGGGAACCGGACTCGTGTGCGACATCGGTCTGGCGGAGGGCCGGCGGTCGGCCGTACCCCTGCTGGCGCTGCGCGCGGACATCGACGCCCTGCCCATCCCGGACACCAAGAGTGACTGCCCGTACCAGTCGACCGTGCCGGACCGTGCGCACGCGTGCGGTCACGACGTGCACACGACCGTCGTGCTCGGCACCGGGCTGGTCCTCGCCGACCTGCACGCCAAGGGACTGCTGCCCCGGCCGGTGCGGCTGATCTTCCAGGCCGCCGAGGAGGTGCTGCCCGGCGGCGCGCTGGACGCCATCGAGGACGGGGTGCTGAGCGGGGTCGGGCGGATCCTCGCCGTGCACTGCGACCCCCGGGTGGACGCCGGGAAGATCGGACTGCGGCACGGCCCGATCACCAGCGCGTGCGACCGGCTGGAGATCGCCCTCGACGGCCCCGGCGGACACACCGCCCGCCCCCATCTGACCACCGACCTGGTCACCGCCGCCGCCCGGGTCGCCGTCGACGTGCCCGCGGTGATCGGCCGTCGCGTCGACACCCGCGCCGGCCTCGCCCTCACCTGGGGCCGGATCGAATCGGGCCACGCGCCGAACGTCATCCCGCAGCACGCCGAGCTGTCCGGCACGGTCCGCTGCCTGGACCTGGAGGCCTGGCGGCAGGCCCCCGACATCGTGCACGCGGCCATCGACGAGGTCGCCACCCTGCACCGCGCCAAGTCCGAGATCACCTACGTCCGCGGGGTCCCGCCCGTCGTCAACGACCGGGAGTCCACCGAACTGCTGCGCCGGGCGATGGCCGCGCGCCGCGGCCGGGACGCCGTCGAGAGCACCGAGCAGAGCCTCGGCGGCGAGGACTTCTCCTGGTACCTGGAGAACGTGCCGGGCGCCATGGCCCGCCTCGGCGTACGCCGGCCGGGCGAGCGCACCGTGCGCGATCTTCACCAGGGTGACTTCGACGCCGACGAGGACGCGATCACGGTCGGTGTGGAGATGTTCACGGCGGCGGCCTTCCTGGAGCCGAACGGGGTCCAGGAATGAGCGCGGTGCAGGAATGAGCGCGCGGCCCCCGCTGGTGAGGACCTGGGGGCCTTCCCCTGGCCGGCGCAACACGCCCGTAAGCCATTCGTTCACGGAGTGCGACAACGCCCTGAGACGGGGTGAGATCCCGAGTTCAGGCAGTGTTTGCCTCGAATCGATAACGGCTTCGAGAGGGGGTTTTTTGCGACATCTACGCGCGTTACGATGCCGCGAAGCCAACGCCGTCGGGGCGTTCCGGCTCGAGCACTGGCATGGTGCTCACATCAAGCGCCGACACGGCGCTCAGGTCAGGTGAAGGAGCCTCCCGTGCGCCGGGTAGCCAAGCTTTCCGCTGCGGCAGTCGCGACCGCAGCACTCGCCATGACTGCCACCGCGTGTGGCAGCACGTCCTCCGACAACAACGCCTCGCCCTCGTCCTCGGGCGGTGCCAAGGGCGGCATCAAGATCGGTCTGGCCTACGACGTCGGCGGCCGTGGTGACCGTTCCTTCAACGACTCCGCCGCGCGCGGCGCCGACAAGGCCGAGAAGGAGTTCGGCGGTTCCATCAAGGAGCTGACCGCCAAGACCTCCGACACCGAGGCCGACCGCGAGCAGCGCCTGTCGGACCTGGCGCAGGCGGGGTACAACCCGATCGTGGCGGTCGGTTTCTCCTACGCCTCGGCCGTCGACAAGATCGCGAAGCAGTACCCCAAGACCAGCTTCGGCATCGTCGACTCGGTCGTGAACGCGAAGAACGCCGACAGCATCACCTTCACCGAGGAGCAGGGCTCCTACCTCGCCGGTGTCGCCGCGGCGCTGAAGAGCAAGGCGCACCACATCGGCTTCATCGGCGGCGTCGACGTCCCGCTGATCAAGAAGTTCGAGGCGGGTTACGTCCAGGGCGCCAAGGCCACCGACCCGAAGATCAAGGTCGACACCCAGTACCTGAGCCACGGCTCGGACTTCTCCGGCTTCGCCAGCCCCGACAAGGGCAAGGCGGCCGCGCAGGGCATGCTGGACAACGGCGCCGACGTGATCTACTCGGCGGCCGGCTCCTCCGGCAACGGTGCCATCGAGGCCATCAGCGGCAAGAAGGGCACCTGGGCCATCGGCGTGGACTCGGACCAGTACAACATCCCGGGTCTGGCCAAGTACAAGAACTCGATCCTGACCTCCATGGTCAAGAACGTCGACGTCGGTGTCTACGACTTCATCAAGTCCGTGCACGACGGCAAGCCGCTGACCGGCCTCAACGCCTACTCCCTCGCCAAGAACGGTGTCTCGCTGGCCACCAGCGGTGGCTTCATCGACGACATCCAGCCCAAGCTGGACGCGGCGAAGAAGAAGATCGTCGACGGCCAGATCAAGGTCAAGACGACCCCGTGACCCGACCGGTACGGCCGGACCGTCGAACCGACGGTCCGGCCGTACCGCGGGACTTGAGGCTCGGCGCTGGGGCGCCTCCGGTCGCCCCCGCCGAGCCATAACAATGTGTCAACTCTACGCGTGTAGCGCGGAGTTGCCGCGCTAGCGTCGCCGACGCCCGCCACCTCCCCCATGCAGCCCCTTCCCCCGAGGAGAGTGCGCCATCAACGCGTCCAGCCCTCCCGCTGCCGTCGAACTGCGCGGCATCACCAAGCGTTTCCCCGGCGTCGTCGCCAACCGCGACATCGACATCACGGTCCGCGCAGGCACCGTCCACGCCCTGTGCGGTGAGAACGGCGCCGGCAAGTCCACCCTGATGAAGATCCTCTACGGCATGCAGCAGCCGGACGAGGGCACCATCACGGTCAACGGCGAGCAGGTCACCTTCCACAATCCCGGCGACGCCATCGCCCGCGGCATCGGCATGGTGCACCAGCACTTCATGCTCGCCGACAACCTCACCGTGCTGGAGAACGTCGTCCTCGGCGCGGAGAAGCTGTACGGCATCGGCAACAAGGCCCGTACCAAGATCAAGGAGATCTCCGACGCGTACGGCCTGAACGTCCGCCCGGACGTGCTCGTGGAGGAGCTGGGCGTCGCCGACCGCCAGCGCGTGGAGATCCTCAAGGTCCTCTACCGCGGCGCCAAGACCCTCATCCTGGACGAGCCGACGGCCGTGCTCGTGCCGCAGGAGGTCGACGCGCTCTTCGACAACCTGCGTGAGCTGAAGTCCGAGGGCCTCACCGTCATCTTCATCTCCCACAAGCTGGGCGAGGTGCTGTCGGTCGCCGACGAGATCACCGTCATCCGGCGCGGCACCACCGTCGGCACCGTCTCGCCGAAGGGCACCACGCCCAAGCAGCTCGCCGAGCTGATGGTCGGCGCCGAACTGCCCACCCCGCAGACCGCGGAGTCCACCGTCACGGACGTCCCGATGCTGAAGGTGGAGGGGCTGCACCTCGCGCAGACCGACCTGGAGGGCATCGAGCGGATCATCCTGGACCAGATCTCGCTCACCATCCACAAGGGCGAGGTCCTCGGCATCGCCGGTGTGGAGGGCAACGGCCAGTCCGAGCTGGTCGAGGCGATCATGGGCATGCGCCACCCCGACGCCGGTGTCGTCACCCTCGACGGCACCGACATCTCCCGCACCCACACCCGCGACCGCCGCGAGGCCGGTATCGGCTACATCCCCGAGGACCGCCACCGCCACGGTCTCCTGCTGGAAGCCCCGCTGTGGGAGAACCGCATCCTCGGCCACGTCACCGAGAAGCCCAACTCCCGCGGCCAGCTGCTCGACATCAAGGCCGCCCGCACCGACACCGAGCGGATCGTGCAGGCGTACGACGTCCGCACCCCCGGCATCGACGTGACCGCGGCCTCGCTGTCCGGCGGCAACCAGCAGAAACTGATCGTCGGCCGGGAGATGAGCCACAACCCGAAGCTGCTCATCGCCGCCCACCCCACCCGCGGTGTGGACGTCGGCGCGCAGGCCGCGATCTGGGACTACATCCGTGAGGCCCGCCGCGAGGGCCTGGCCGTGCTGCTGATCTCCGCGGACCTGGACGAGCTGATCGGGCTCTCCGACACCCTGCGGGTGATGTACCGCGGCCGCCTGGTCGCCGACGCCGACCCCGCCACCATCACCCCCGAAGAGCTGGGCTCCGCCATGACGGGTGCGGCCACCGGCCACCTGGAGCACACAGAGGACGACGAGCGATGAACAAGCTGACCTCACGGATCGACAAGGAGCGGCTGCTCCTCGGCATCGCCGCGCCGGTACTGGCGATCGTCGCCGCGCTCCTCGTCACCACCCTGGTGATCCTCGCGACCGGCAAGAACCCCGGCGACGCGTTCAGCGACATGGTGACCTACGGCTTCGCCAGCGACAGCCAGGTCTACATCCTGAACAAGGCGACGACGTACTACCTGGCCGGTGTCTCGGTGGCCATCGGCTTCCGGATGAACCTGTTCAACATCGGTGTCGACGGCCAGTACCGGCTCGCCGCGTTCTTCGCCGCCGTCCTCGGCGGCGCGCTGACCGTGCCCGGCTGGATCGCCATCCCGCTGATCCTGATCTGCGCAATGGCGACCGGTGCCCTGTGGGCGGCCATCGCGGGCATCCTCAAGGTGACCCGGGGCGTCAGCGAGGTCATCTCGACCATCATGCTGAACTCGATCGCCACCGCGATCATCGCCTACCTGCTGCAGCCGGGGAAGCTGGCCCAGCTCGAACAGGGCGGCACCGTCGTCTCCACCAAGCCGCTGCCGTCGTCCTCGTACTTCTTCAGCATCAACACCGGCCCGGCCGGTGAGCTGTGGGGCTTCATCTTCATCGCCGTGGCCGTCGGTGTCGCGTACTGGTTCGTGCTCGGCCGCACCCGCTTCGGCTTCGACCTGCGCACCGTCGGCCAGTCCGAGAGCGCGGCCTCCGCGAGCGGTGTGTCGGTGAAGAAGATGATCGCCACCAGCATGATCATCTCGGGTGCGGTGGCCGGTCTGATCGGCATGCCGACCCTGCTCAACGACTCCTACGCCTACAGCAACGACTTCCCGGTCGGCATCGGCTTCACCGGTATCGCCATCGCGCTGCTCGGCCGCAACCACCCGATCGGCATCGCGCTCGGCGCCCTGCTCTGGGGCTTCCTCGAGCGCACCACCAACCACCTGGAGTTCCAGGGCTACGACAAGGAGATCCTCGGCGTCATCCAGGGCGTCATCGTCCTGTGCGTCGTGATCGCCTACGAGGTCGTACGCCGCTACGGCCTCAAGCGCCAGCAGCAGAAGGTCGGCGCCGAACTCGCCGCGCAGGCCGCCGCCCCGACGAAGAAGCAGGAGGTGGCGTGATGACTGCCACGATGACCGACGCGCCGCCGCCCGCGGCGCCCAAGGCGGCGGGCGCGCCGCAGCGCTCGGGCCGCTCGTTCGGCCAGATCCTCATGCTCGTGGCGGGTGCCCTGCTGCTTCTGGCCGCGGTCCGCGTGATCACCGGCTCCAACCAGCTCGACTCCGCCGGGCAGGTCAGCGCCGCGCTCGGCCTCGCCGTACCCATCGGCCTCGCCGGTCTCGCCGGTCTGTGGTCCGAGCGCTCCGGCGTGGTCAACATCGGCCTCGAGGGCATGATGATCCTCGGCACCTTCGGCGCCGGCTGGGTCGGCTGGCAGTCCAACCCCTGGCTGGGCCTGCTGTGCGGCATCGGCTTCGGCGTCCTCGGCGGCCTGCTGCACGCCGTCGCCACCGTCACCTTCGGCGTGGACCACATCGTCTCCGGTGTCGCGATCAACCTGCTCGCGCTCGGCGCCACCCAGTACCTCGCCAAACTGTTCTTCGCGGGCGGCAGCGCGGCCAACGCCGGCGGCAACCCGAAGCAGTCCCCGCCGGTGGACCCGCTGCCGCAGGTCACCGTGCCAGGCCTCTCCAGCGGTCTGCACTCGATCGAGACCCACCACTGGTTCCTGATCTCCGACCTCGCCGGCATCATCGGCGGTCTGATCACCGACCTGTCCGTGATCACGATCCTGGCCGCGGTGCTGTTCGTCGGCAGCTGGTGGCTGCTGTGGCGCACTCCGTTCGGTCTGCGGTTGCGTTCCTGCGGCGAGAACCCGACGGCCGCCGAGTCGCTCGGCGTCAACGTCTACACGTACAAGTACGCGGCCGTGGCCGTCTCCGGCGGCCTCGCCGGCCTCGGCGGCGCCTTCCTCGCGCTGGTCACCTCGCACACCTACCTCGAGGGCCAGACCGGCGGCCGCGGCTACATCGGCCTGGCGGCGATGATCTTCGGCAACTGGCGTCCGGGCGGCCTCGCGATGGGCGCGGGCCTGTTCGGCTACTCCGACGCGCTCCAGCTGCGCAACGGCGGTCCGACCGTCCACGCGCTGCTGCTCCTGCTGGTCATCCTGCTCGTCGCCCTCGCAGGCTGGAAGCTGTACCGCACCTCGATGTGGCAGGGCGCGATCAGCCTCGTCGTGGCCGCGCTGGTGCTGGCCTGGTACCTGCTCACCGACGAGGTCCCGAGCGACTTCGTGGGCGCCACCCCGTACGTCGTCACCCTGCTCGTGCTGTCGCTGTCCGCGCAGCGCCTGCGGATGCCGAAGGCGGACGGCATGCGCTACCGGAAGGGTCAGGGCAAGTGACGCAGGAAGCGGCCGGGTTCGACTGGGAGGCGCTGCGGGGGGTGGCGCGCGAGGCGATGACCCACGCGTACGCCCCCTACTCCGGCTACCCGGTCGGCGTGGCGGCCCTGGTCGACGACGGCCGCACGGTCACCGGCTGCAACGTGGAGAACGCCTCCTACGGCCTCGGCCTGTGCGCCGAGTGCGGTCTGGTCTCGGACCTGCAGCGCACGGGCGGCGGCCGCCTCACCCACTTCACCTGCGTGGACGGCACCGGCGCCCTGCTGGTGCCCTGCGGCCGTTGCCGCCAGCTCCTCTACGAGTTCGGCGGCCCGGACCTCCTCCTGGACACCCCCGCGGGCGTCCTGGCGCTCTCCGAGATGCTGCCCCAGGCCTTCGGCCCGGACCATCTCACCAAGTAACGCCGTACGGCCCCCCTGCCCCGCTCGCAGGGGGGCCGCGCACTTCGCACCTCCCGGAAGGAAGCCATCAGCCATGGCCATGGACGCCATCTCCGTGATCCGCACCAAGCGGGACCGCGGCGAGCTGACCGACGAGCAGATCGACTGGGTCATCGACGCCTACACCCGCGGCGAGGTCGCCGACGAGCAGATGTCCGCGCTCGCCATGGCGATCCTGCTCAACGGCATGAACCGCCGCGAGATCGCCCGCTGGACCGCGGCCATGATCGCCTCCGGCGAGCGCATGGACTTCTCCGCCCTGTCCCGCCCCACCGCCGACAAGCACTCCACCGGCGGCGTCGGCGACAAGATCACGCTGCCCCTGGCACCGCTGGTCGCGGCCTGCGGCGCGGCGGTCCCGCAGCTCTCCGGCCGGGGCCTCGGCCACACGGGCGGCACCCTGGACAAGCTGGAGTCGATCCCGGGCTGGCGCGCCCTGCTCTCCAACGAGGAGATGCTGCACGTCCTCGACACCACCGGCGCGGTGATCTGCGCGGCGGGCGACGGCCTCGCTCCCGCGGACAAGAAGCTCTACGCCCTGCGCGACGTGACCGGCACGGTCGAGGCGATCCCCCTGATCGCCTCCTCGATCATGTCGAAGAAGATCGCCGAGGGCACGGGCAGCCTGGTCCTGGACGTGAAGGTGGGCACGGGCGCCTTCATGAAGACGATCGAGGACGCCCGCGAACTGGCGAGCACGATGGTGGGCCTCGGCACCGACCACGGCGTGAAGACGGTGGCCCTCCTGACGGACATGTCGACCCCGCTCGGCCTGACGGCGGGCAACGCGCTGGAGGTCCGCGAGTCGGTGGAGGTCCTGGCCGGCGGCGGCCCCGCGGACGTGGTCGAGCTGACGATCGCCCTGGCCCGCGAGATGCTCGACGCGGCCGGCATCAAGGACGCCGACCCGGCGAAGGCCCTGGCCGACGGCTCGGCGATGGACGTCTGGCGCCGGATGATCGCGGCGCAGGGCGGCGACCCGGACGCCGTGCTGCCCACCTCGAAGGAGCAGCACGTGATCAAGGCCCCGTCCTCTGGCGTCCTGACCCGCCTCGACGCGTACGGCATCGGCGTCGCCGCCTGGCGCCTGGGCGCGGGGCGTGCGCGCAAGGAGGACCCGGTGCAGGCGGGCGCGGGCGTCGAGATGCACGCCAAGCCGGGCGACACCGTGACCGAGGGCCAGCCCCTCCTCACCCTGCACACGGACACCCCGGAGCGCTTCGAGTACGCACTGCAGGCAGTCGACGGCTCCTACGACATCGCGACGCCGGGGACCGACTTCACGCCGTCGCCGGTGGTGCTGGAACGTATCGCCTGACCAGGTGTTTTCCCTTTCGGGTGAACGGGATCGGTGGACCTCCACCGGTCCCGTTCGGCATGCTGGGATCGGTGACGCACCGATAGGAGACCGCCGTGAGCGCACTCACCGTCAGCCAGGACCCCGACCAGAACTGGGACGATCTCGTCCGGTACTGGGAGGAGATGGAATGGCCCGAGGGCAGCAAGGTGGAGATCATCGAGGGGATCATCACCGTGTCACCTGCTCCCGCGTTCCGCCACAACGTCATCGCGGCCCGCATCCAGCGTCGCCTCTACTCCGTGATCCCCGAGGACTGGGAAATCTTCCAGACCCTGGCGATCGCCGTGCCGCACGTCTCGGCATGCTCATCCCGGACCTGCTGGTGACGCCGGTGCAGGAACGCCCGGAAGCGGACTCCCACATCCCCGCCGCCCTCGCTGAACTCGTCGTCGAGGTGACCTCCAAGTCCAACGCCCGCCACGACCGCGTCAGCAACCCCGCCGCCTACGCCACCGCCGGGATCCCGCTCTACCTCCTCATCGACCGCTGGGCCCCCGGAGGGCCCACCGCGACGCTGTACGGGGAGCCGAAGGGCGATGTCTACCGAGTCCTCAGCGCGGTGAAGTTCGGCGATCCCATCAAGCTCCCGGCGCCCTTCGACGTCACGATCGACACAGGCGAGTTCCCCGTCGACTGACACCCGGTCTCCCCGGCACCGCCTCCGCGCCCCGATGATTTCCGCATGCCCCGCCGGTCTACCGGTCGTGGATGCCGAGAACCCCGCCGTGCTCGTGCTGCGCGGCCCCGTCACCCGGGACGAGGTGGCGGGGCTGTGCGATGACGTACGGACGCTGCTGGAAGCGACCGGGGCCGGGGCCGTCGTCTGCGATCTGGGCGGGCTCGGGCCACCGGGGCTGGCCGTCGTGGACCTGCTGGCCCGGCTGGAGCTGGCCGCCCGCCGGGCAGGCGGGCGGATCCGGCTGCGCGCCCCCGACCCCGCGCTACCGGCCCTTCTCGATCTCGTCGGGCTCCGCTTCCAGATGGAGGGGGAGGCCGAAGAGCGGGAACCAGCGCTTGGTGTCGAGGAAGCAGTGGAAACCGGTGATCCGGCCGTCTGACAGCTCCAGCACCTGGACCGCCCAGGGGCTGAATCCGCCGTCCTCCGGGTCCGGCTTGTAGTGGGCGAAGCCCGGCAGGCCGTTGACCTGCACCGGGCGCAGCCGGGAGCCGGCGCAGGAGGCGCCGAGGGTGGTCATGAAACCGGTGATGTCGGCCGGGCCGCGCAGCCACAGGTCGAACGGCGGCATCGTCATGACGGCGTCCTCGTGGAGCAACGCGGTCAGCGCCGTCATGTCGTACCCCTCGAACGCCTTGACATAGCGCTCCAGGAGTTTTTGCTGCTCCTCGTCGAGAGGATCGGACACCGCGCCCTCGGGGGCCGCGTCCGCGCGCTCGGCGAGCGTGGCCCGCGCCCGCTGCAGCGCGCTGTTGACCGAGGCGACCGTGGTGTCCAGGAGCTCGGCGACCTCGCTCGCCCTCCAGGCCAGCACCTCGCGCAGGATCAGCACCGCCCGCTGCTTGGGCGGCAGCTGCTGGAGGGCCGCCATGAAGGCGAGCCGGACCGACTCCTTCGCGACGGCGGCCTCCGCCGGGTCGTCGACCGTCGGCAGCACCCGCGCGTCCGGCACCGGCTCCAGCCAGGTGTGGTCCGGGCGGGGCGACAGCGCCGCCCGCGCGAGCGGCGTCGACTCCGTCAGGTCCATCGGGCGTGCCCGCTTGTTGCCCGCCGTCAGCATGTCCAGGCACACGTTCGTCGCGATCCGGTACAGCCACGAACGCAGCGAGGAGCGGCCCTCGAACTTGTCGTAGCTCCGCCAGGCCCGCACCAGGGTGTCCTGCACCGCGTCCTCGGCCTCGAAGGAGGAGCCGAGCATCCGGTAGCAGTACCCGGTCAGCTCGGTCCGGTGCTTCTCCAGTGCGACGTCGAGGTCCGCCGTCGCCGTGCCATCGCCCATCGTCCACCCACCCCTGTGGCCGTGTCTCCGGCGCTTCTTCGCGCCACTTGGGAAGCTACCGCAGGGCACTGACAATGGCGCCCGGTGTTCGGAAACGTGCAGGTGAAGGATGGTATGCCGCACAACTTGGCTGGTGCTGTCCGGTTCAGTGAGCCGTGGCCACGACCGAGCGCCGGGCCGCCACGGAACCGAGAACGGTGATCGTCACCACGCCCGCCACCGCCAGCAGGCCCACGCCCACCGTGCCGGCCCAGCCCTCCGCGTGGAAGGCCGTCGCGCCGACCGTGCTGCCGACGCTGGAGCCGATGTAGTACATGGACTGGTACAGCGCCGAGGCCTGGGCGCGGCCGTGGAGGGCCGTCTTGCTGACCGCCGAGGAGGCGACGGCATGGCCCGCGAAGAAGCCCGCCGTGATCAGCACCAGGCCCAGCAGGACCAGCGGCAGCGCGGGTGCCAGTGAGAGCAGCAGGCCCCCCGCCGTCGTACCGCCCGCCAGGTACAGCGCGCCCCGGCGGCCGAGGCGGCCCACCAGCCGGCCCGCCACCGACGCGGAGACCGTACCCACCAGGTAGACCAGGAAGATCGAGCCCGCGATTCCCTGCGGCAGTCCGAACGGTGCCTCCGTCAGCCGGTAGCCGATCACCGTGTAGACACCGCCGAACACCGTCATGAACAGCGCGCCGATCGCGTACAGGCGGCGCAGCAGCGGGTTCGCGAGGTGGGCACGGACCGTGCCGAGCAGGACCCGGGGCCGCAGCGAGCCCGCCGTGAAGTGCCTCGGCGCCGGCAGCAGCAGCCGGAAGGCGACGGCGCACCCGACGGCGATCACACCGATCGCACCGACCGCGACCCGCCAGCCCCACTCCTGGGCCACCCAGCCGGTGATCACGCGGCCGCTCATGCCGCCGACGCTGTTGCCCGCGACGAACAGCCCGATCGCCGTGACCAGCGCCTTCGGCCGGACCTCCTCGGCCAGATAGGCCTGCGCCGAGGCCGGCAGACCGGCCAGCGCCGCGCCCTGCACCGCTCGCAGCACCACCAGTGCGCCGATCGACGGCGCGAACGGCACCAGCAGCCCCACGGTCACCGCGACGGCCAGCGAGGCCGTCATCACCGTACGGCGGCCGAAGCGCTCCGACAGGGCGCTCATCGGCAGGACGAACAGGGCCAGCCCACCGGTCGCGGCCGCCACGGTCCAGCTCGCCTCGCTCGCCGGGACCCCGAACTCGCCGGAGATCAGCGGCAGCAGAGCCTGCGTGGAGTACAGGAGGGCGAAGGTCGCGACTCCGGCGAGGAAGAGGGCGAGGCTCATCCGGCGGTAGCCGGGGCCGCCCGGGCTCATCCGGGAGTCGCAGGCCGTGGAGTCGACGGACGGGGCGGGCATGGCGGCGTCCACGGTGCCGGACGCCCCGGTACTGGCGGGAGACATGCCTCGACCGTATGGACGGGCCGTCTCATGCGTCCAATGCATGGAATCGTCATAATCGTTCCCATGGCGCATCAACACAGCTCCCGGGCCCGCCTGTCACCGGGCAGTGACACAGAAGACATGTCTGAGATGTCGAGGGTGCTCGCTCCGCGCCTCGCGTACTTCGCCGGAGTGGCCCGCACCGAGCACGTCACCCGGGCCGCCCACGAGCTGAACGTCCCCCAGTCCACCCTCTCCCGTGCGATGGCCCGGCTGGAGCAGGACCTGGGGGTCGACCTGTTCGCCCGGCACGGCCGCACGGTCTCCCTGACCCCCGCCGGCCGCACCTTCCTCACCTCCGTCGAACGCGCCCTCGCCGAGATCGAGCGGGCCGCCGAGGAGGTGCGCGCCGACGCCGACCCGGCCACCGGCAAGGTCGCCTTCGGCTTCCTGCACACCATGGGGGCGGAGACCGTACCCGGCCTGCTGCACGCCTTCCGCGCCGACCACCCGCGTGTCCGCTTCAGCCTGGTCCAGAACTACGGCGAGGCCATGCTCGAGCGGCTGCGGGCGGGGGAGCTGGACCTCTGTCTGACCTCGCCGGTCCCTGACGCCCCGGACCTGGTGGCCCGCCGGCTCGACGAGCAGAAGCTCCGCCTCGTCGTCCCCGCCGAGCACCGCCTCGCCGCCCGTCGCCGCATCCGCCTCGCCGAGGCGGCCGAGGAGACCTTCGTGACCCTGGAGCCCGGCTACGGGCTCCGCCGCATCTTCGACGCCCTGTGCCGCGAGGCCGGCTTCCGCCCGAGGGTCGCCTTCGAGGGGGAGGAGGCCGAGACGCTGCGGGGTCTGGTGGCGGCCGGACTGGGGGTGGCTCTGCTGCCTCCACCGACCGTTCCGCGGCCCGGTGTCGTGGAACTGACGGTGACGGCCCCAAGAGCGGTACGGGAGATCGGTGTGGCCTGGCTGGCGGAGCGCCCCGACACCCCACCGGTGGCGGCCTTCAAGCGGTTCCTGCTCTCGAGAAGGGGCAACCTGCTGCCGGGCTGAGGGCCGGTCTACCGGTGCAACGACCTGCCGAACCCCGCAGCCAGGGGCATCCGCAACCCGATCGGCGGCGGAGCGGCGAGCGCGTCCTCGACGGGGCGCGAGACGGAGTGCCCGAACAGCGCCCCCATCATGAAGTCGACGGCCAGGCACACCACTTCGTCGCGATGCCCGTGCAACCCGTGGCCGTCCGAGTGGACTTCGAACCGGCACACCTCCCGGTTGGCCTTCTTCGCCCGGGCCGCGAACCGGAACGACAGCTCGGGATCGGTCCGTTGGTCGTTCGTGCCGTGCACGATCAGCACCCGCCGCCCCACGAGCTGCTTCACCGGCTCGGCGGGGGCGGCCACATCGTCCTCCGGCAGCCAGGGAGCCAGCGCGACGACCGAGTTGACGGCCTCATGGCCGCCGGCGCGCAGTGCCGCCCGTCCGCCCATGTCCACTCCGACCAGGCACACGGGAACGTCCCCGTACCGTCGTACGACCTCGTCGGCGGCCCACTCGGCGTCCGCCGCCAGGTGTGCCTCGCTCCCGTTCCAGCCGCGGTAGCGGTACCGCACGCCGTGCACGGCCAGCCCCTCGGGGCGCCCCGCCCGTGCGATACGCCGGCCCAGTGAGCGCAGTGCGGTCGCCGCCCACACGGGGGACGGCCTGCGGGCGGACACCTCCTCCCCGCCGGGGAGCAGCAGGACCGCTCCGCTCACCGCCGTCGGCACCGGTCCGACGGCCCTTCCCAGTCCGGCCGTTCGGACCGGCGTAGCTTGCTGTCCCATGACAGAACAGTGTCAGAAGGGGCGGTGTACGAAACCCGTACATGCGGTCACCGTTGCGTATCGGCGGAAAACCGTCGTCGCGTGCCGCAGCCGCTCTACGCGCGTAGGCGTTAGAGTGCGGAAATGACGAGCCAGACTGCACCGACAGGGCACGCCCCGACCATGGACCAGATCCGCCGGGCGCCCAAGGTTCTGCTGCACGATCATCTCGACGGCGGGCTCCGCCCGGGCACCGTCGTCGAACTCGCCCGCGAGAGCGGCTACTCGGAACTGCCCGAGACCGATCCGGACAAGCTGGGCATCTGGTTCCGCGAGGCCGCCGACTCCGGCTCGCTGGAACGGTATCTGGAGACCTTCAGACACACCGTCGGCGTGATGCAGACCCGGGACGCGCTGGTGCGGGTCGCCCGCGAGTGCGCCGAGGACCTCGCCGAGGACGGCGTCGTCTACGCCGAGGTGCGGTACGCCCCCGAGCAGCATCTCGACAAGGGGCTCAGCCTGGAAGAGGTCGTCGAGGCCGTCAACGAGGGGTTCCGGCAGGGTGAGCGGCTCGCCAGGGAGAACGGCCGGCGGATCCGGGTCGGCGCCCTGCTGACCGCGATGCGGCACGCCGCCCGCTCCCTGGAGATCGCCGAACTCGCCAACCACTACCGGGACTCCGGCGTGGTCGGCTTCGACATCGCCGGCGCCGAGGCGGGCCACCCGCCCACCCGCCACCTGGACGCCTTCGAGTACCTCAAGCGCGAGAACAACCACTTCACCATCCACGCCGGCGAAGCCTTCGGGCTGCCCTCCATCTGGCAGGCGCTGCAGTGGTGCGGTGCCGACCGGCTGGGGCACGGCGTGCGGATCATCGACGACATCGAGGTCCACGAGGACGGCTCGGTCACACTCGGCCGACTGGCCTCGTACGTGCGCGACAAGCGGATCCCGCTGGAGCTGTGTCCGAGCTCCAACCTGCAGACCGGGGCCGCGTCCTCCTATGCCGAGCACCCGATCGGGTTGCTGCGCCGGCTGCACTTCCGGGCCACCGTGAACACCGACAACCGGCTGATGTCGCACACCGGTATGAGCCAGGAGTTCGCACATCTCGTCGACGCGTTCGGTTACACACTCGACGACCTGCAGTGGTTCGCCGTCAATGCGATGAAATCAGCATTCATTCCATTTGATGAACGCCTTGCGATGATCAATGACGTCATCAAGCCTGGATATGCAGAGCTGAAATCCGAATGGCTGTTTCAGCAGACGGCCTCCATCAGTGGTTCTGTCGACCAGGAAGGATAGTAGCGTCCGGCTCGTGGGCCCGGAATGCGGACGGGTTTTCACAGGTCGTCCGCATTTCGATGTTTGCGGGGCGTGGTCCGGCATGTTTACGGTCGTGGACCGCTCGGATCTCTTTCGATCTTCCGTCTCCGCATGCAAGGACGCATTCGCCATGAAGCACTCTGCTGCCAAGACCCTCGGTGTCGCCGCCCTCGGTGCCGCATTCGCCGCCCTCGGTGCCGGCGCGGCCAGCGCGGCCGCGGCCGTACCGGCCGTCCCGGACACGCAGGCGCTGGACGCCGTCACCCACACGCTGCCGGGCCAGAGCTCCGGCAGGACGCAGTCGGGTGCCACCGACGCGCTGACCCGGGGTCAGGACGCCCTGTCCCGGGGGCAGAACGCCCTGGGCACCGGCGTGACCGCCGCACAGCCGGCCATCCAGAACGCGCTGAAGGGGGGGCCGACCGGGCCGCTCCACAGCCGGCTCGGCGGACTTCCGGTGCAGAGCCTGCCCACGCACGGTCTGCCCACGCACGGCCTGCCGGTGAACGGGCTCGCGCTCGACTGAGCCGGCCGACTGGACCGACGGCCACATGTCGCGCTGGGGCGCCCCGAAGCCGGTCCGGGAGCGCCCCAGCGGCGTCTCGGCCTGCGGCCGGCGCTCGTCACCACGCGGTGGCGCGGGTGCTGTCCTCGGCCGGCAGCAGGATCCACAGCGCTATGTAGAGCAGGAACTGCGGGCCCGGCAGCAGGCAGGACAGCAGGAAGATCACCCGCATGGTCGTGGCGGAGGTACCGAAGCGCCGTGCCAGCGCTGCGCACACTCCGCCGAGCATGCGGCCATGGGTCGGGCGGGCGAGGGCGGTCATGTGGGCTCCTCCGTAGTCAGTCGTGGATCGCTGTGTTCAGCCGTGTTCGGCTTCAGCCGGTTCGACTTCAGCTGTTATCGACGATACGGAGACGAAGGGGGCGAAGCGTCACTCTACGGAGCCATGCCGACCCTGGGAATCGTCGGGGTACGCCCCTGAGACAGCTCCTCCTGGACGCTGACGGACGGCACCGCCCCGGCGTCCGCCCGCGCGTCCCGCCGCCGCAGCCAGGCCCGGCCCGCCGGGACGACGGCCAGGTGCGCCAGGGCCACACCCGTGGCGTTCAGCAGCACCGAGTCGACGTCCACCACCCTGCCGGGCACACCGGTCTGCAGCAGGGCGATGCCGACGGAGATCAGGGCACCCGCCGCCGTCGTACGGATCAGGGAGGACAGGGGGGAGACGGCGAGTCTGCCGTGGGCCATCGGCAGCAGCACGCCCAGCGGAGCGAGCAGTACCAGGCCCTCGCCGAGCGGTCTGAGCGCCTCCGGCCAGCCCAGGGCCAGGTCGGCCCGGATGCCGGCGAGGGGGTGCAGGTTGGGGGGCGTCACCCAGGGCACGTCCAGGGGTCGCAGCATCAGCCAGGCGGCCAGAGCCAGGTGGGCGACGAGGAGGACACCCCCCGTCACCCGGACATGGATCGCGGCGCTGCCGCCGCCGATGGAGCCTTGACGCTGCACGACCCCCTAGACGCACCACGGGGCACGATCGGTTCCGCGCCGCAACTTTCCGGTCGCAGCGCTAGGTACCCGCCACCTCGCTGGACGGCGGCTGGACGTTGCCGGGGCGGTCGCGCACGTCGCCGGTGCATGCGTAGCGGTGGACGGGCCCCGTGCCGGGGCCGCCCAGGATGACCGAGCCGTCGCCCTCCGTCGCCGCCGAGTCGGAGAGGGTGCAGACCAGCTGGGCCAGGGCGTAGGAGGTGAGACGGGACGGCGCCGCGCTCAGCCGGAGCGTCTCCTCGGGATCCTTCGGACCGGGCCCCCGCACGGTGACGCCGCCCGGCACGTACGTCGAATAGCCCGCCGAGCGCTCCGCGGCGGAGGGCCGCGCGGCGAGCTGGGCCAGCAGCCCCTGCGCCAGGATCACCCGGCGCCGCGCGTCCGGGGTGCCCTCCGGGACCCGTACCGTCCGGTCGACGGTCACCAGGGACGCCCCGCAGAGCAGGAAGACCTGCACCGGCACGCCCTGCGGGGACTGCGTGGCCAGGTCGGGCCCGGCCAGCGAGCACGGCACCCGGGAGGGCGCCGCACCGAAGTCGGTCGGCACCTGGGTGGCCCGGATGCCGCAGCCGGTGAGCAGCAGGCCCAGGAGGGGCAGCGCGAGCACGCTTCGTACGGTCATGACCCCTCCTTTCCGGGACCGTCGTCGGTCTTGCTGTGGTGGTCGTCGTTCTTCGTCTCGTCCGCCTCCTCGGTCAGCCGGGAGGCGTCCCGTGGCAGTCGCAGGGTGAACACCGCGCCACCGTCGGGAGAGTTGGCGGCGGTGATCTCGCCGCCGTGGATGTGGGCGTTCTCCATGGCGATCGACAGACCCAGTCCGCTGCCCTCGGAGCGCGGCCGGGATGCGCTCGCCTTGTAGAAGCGGTCGAACACGTGCGGCAGGACGTCCTCGGGGATGCCGGGGCCGTGGTCGCGGACCTGGATCAGGATCTCGTCGTCCGCCTCGCGCACCGAGACCCGCACCGGCGACCCGCCGTGCTTGAGCGCGTTGCCGATCAGGTTGGCGAGGATGACGTCGAGCCGGCGCGGGTCGAGGCGGGCGTGCAGGCCGCGCTCGGCGTCCAGCTCGACCGCGTCCAGCCAGGCGCGGGCGTCGATGCAGGCGGTGATCTGGTCGGCGAGGTCGACGTCGTCCAGCACCAGCCGGGCGGTGCCCGCGTCGAAGCGGGTGACCTCCATCAGGTTCTCGACCAGGTCGTTCAGCCGGCGGGTCTCGCTCACCACGAGCCGTACCGCGGGCTCGATCATCGGGTCGATGCCGCCGGCCTCGGACTCCAGCTCCTCCTCCAGCACCTCCGTCACAGCGGTGATGGCGGTCAGCGGCGTGCGCAGCTCATGGCTCATGTCGGCGACGAACCGGCGCGAGGCCTCGTCCCGCGCGGCCATCTCCGCGACCCGCTCCTCCAGCGCCTCGGCGGCGTTGTTGAACGTCCGCGAGAGGTCGGCCAGTTCGTCCGTGCCGGACACCCGCAGCCGGGTGTCCAGTCTGCCCTCGCCGAGCCGCCGCGCGGCCACGCCCAGCCGGTGCACCGGCTTCAGCACGGTCGTGGCGGCGGCCTGCGCGAGCAGTGCGGCGCCGATCAGCGCGAGACCGGTGGCGATGCCCAGCGACCAGGCCAGCGAGTCGAGGTCCTTCGCCTCCGGCTCGAGGGACTTGGCCATGTAGCCGGTCGGGCCGCCCCCGATCACCTTCGTGCCGGCCACCAGGTACGGCGTGCCGTGGTCCACGACCCGCTGCCAGTACAGGTGGTACGGCTCGTCGTTGGTGTCGGTGACCTTCTGCTGCTTGTTCACGGCCGCGCGCAGCGACTTGGGCACGTCCTCCAGCGCGAAGCCGTTGATGCCGCCCGAGTTGCCGTACACCGTCTTGCCCGCGGCGTCCTGGGCGACCAGCAGCACGCTGAAGTGCTGGCTGCTCGCAGCCATCTGGCCGGCCGCGCGCTGCAGTTGGTCCTGTGTGGGGTGCGCGGGCAGCGCGCCGGCGCGGTTCTGCATCTCCTGGCGGAAGTCGCGCAGCACCGCGTCCTGGGCGCGCGTGAGCACCGCTTCCCGGTTCAGCCAGTAGGCGATGCCGGACGCCGATACGGCGGCCGTCAGGGCCACCAGCGCGAAGACGACGACCAGACGCAGCCTGAGGCTGGTGAACCTGAGCCGCGACAGACTCCCCCTGCGGCGCGCGGACCAGCCACGCAGCCCCCCTTGCGTGTCCGTCACTGAGGCGCGTCCAGGCGGTAGCCGACACCACGGACGGTGCGGATCAGGGTCGGGGACGAGGGCACGTCCTCGACCTTGGCGCGCAGCCGCTGCACACACGCGTCCACCAGCCGGGAGTCGCCCAGGTAGTCGTGCTCCCACACCAGCCGCAGCAGCTGCTGCCGCGACAGCGCCTGACCGGGCCGCCGGCTCAGTTCCAGCAGCAGCCTCAGCTCGGTCGGGGTCAGCTGGAGGTCCTCGCCGTTCTTCGTCACGGTCATCGCCGACCGGTCGATGACCACGTTGCCGAAGGTCGCCGAGTCGCTGGACTCGCGTTCCCCGCGCCGCAGCACGGCCCGGATCCGGGCGTCCAGCACCCGGCCCTGGACCGGCTTGACGACATAGTCGTCGGCGCCGGACTCCAGTCCGACGACCACGTCGATGTCGTCGCTGCGCGCGGTCAGCAGGATGATCGGCAGCTGGTCGGTGCGCCGGATGCGCCGGCACACCTCGAAGCCGTCGATGCCGGGCAGCATGACGTCCAGCACGATCAGGTCGGGCCGCTGTTCGCGCAGCAGCTTCAGACCGTCCTCACCGCTGGCAGCGGTCGCCACCCGGTGTCCCTGGCGCGTCAGGGAGAGCTCCAGGGCCGTGCGGATGGCGTCGTCGTCCTCGATCAGCAACAGGGAAGGCACGGGCTCATTCTGGCCCATGGACGGGCTGTCGTACGACCCGCCGACACCGGGCCTTTCCCACCGCCACCATCTGTGCACCTCCTGTGACGGTCCTGGGCAGAGCCCCTGTGACAGGTCTGTGACAGTCGACAGACACGGCCATGAAGTCACCCCGGCAGTCTTTTGGGCACGGGCCGACGGGGAGCGGAGAGCCGGCCCGGCAGGACCGAACCACCGGAAGTCCACGACGGGGAGCGCGAGATGAACACGCTGCACAGCATCAGCACCAGCGCCGTAATCACGCGTCTGCACGATGTGCACCGGGGTTCCGAGAAGTCCGGTGCCGTGAGCGGGCGGGGGTGCGCTCGCGGCACCGGGCGTCAGCACACCGCCTACATGACGGTGGTTGACGCGCACACGGGGGAGACGCACGGGGGAAACGCGTACAGGGAGGACTCGGGGGAGCAGCGCCGTTCCCTGACGGAGGCGGAGTTCACCGCCTACGTCCAGGAGCGACGCGCCTCCCTGTACGCCACCGCCTACCACCTGACCGGCGACCGCTTCGAGGCCGAGGACCTGCTGCAGAGCGCGCTGTTCTCGACGTACAGGGCGTGGGAGCGGATCAGCGACAAGGCGGCGGTCGGCGGATACCTCCGCCGCACCATGACCAACCTGCACATCAGCGCCTGGCGGCGCCGCAAGCTCAACGAGTACCCGACCGAGGAACTGCCGGAGACGCCCTCCGACACGGACGCGATGCGCGGCACCGAACTGCGCGCGGTCCTGTGGCAGGCGCTGGCGCGACTGCCCGAACTGCAGCGCACCATGCTGGTCCTGCGCTACTACGAGGGCCGTACGGACCCGGAGATCGCGGAGATCCTCGGCATCAGCGTCGGCACGGTGAAGTCCAGCATCTGGCGGTCCCTGCGCCGGCTGCGCGAGGACGACGTCCTCAGCTTCGGCCGTGACGAGGAGGACGCCTTCGGCGAACTGGTCGCCTGAAGGTCAGGGGTCATCGGGGGATGACCCGGGGGGACACGGGGGAGCACAGGAGCGGGACTGGAGGGCCGGGGGGCCTGCCCAGTCCCGCTTTTGCGTGTGCGGCCGGCACCTACGCCGCGGTCTGCTGACGTGCCTGCCGGCCCGCCGCCGCTGCCGCCAGCCGGTCCAGCGCCTCGTCACGGTCGCAGGGGTGCGCACCCAATGACACCTGGCGGGCGACGATCGAGCGTTCGGCGCGCATCAGCCGCCAGCCGCGACGCAGCAGGAACGGCACCGACTTGCGGCCCTCCTTCAGGTCCCGCAGGAACCGCCGGCGGAAGGTGACGACCGGGCCGCGGGTCAGACACAGCGCGTCCGCGAGCAACCCCAGCGCGCGGCACCGGTCGACGATCTCCGCCGCGAACACGCCCTCCGCGATGAACAGCGGGGTACGGCCGATGTGCAGCGTCTCCTCGCCGGTACGGGCGCTCAGCGCGAGGTCGTACACCGGCACCGGCGCCGAACCCGCCGCGCAGAGCCGGGCGATGGCCTCGACCGCCACCTCGGCGTCCCACGAGCCCGGGTGGTCCCAGTCGATGTCCGAACTCCCCTCCACCAGGGGCAGAGTCGGGTCGTCACCCTCCTTGTAGAAGTCGTCCAGACGCAGGACGGGGAGCCCGGAACGGGCGGCGACGAGGGACTTGCCCGAGCCCGAGGGACCGCACAGCAGCGCGACACGGGCGTGGGACGGGGGATGAATGCTCACGGAACACCAGTTTGACGTATGGCGGCGCGCCTGCCGACCCCGCGGGTCGGCTTTTGAGCGTGACTCGCGCCTCAACTACCCTGCGTGTCTACACTGTCACTCCGTGCTTCAGAAGGTTGGCCCCGACATGGCACGACACGCCTGCCCCCTCCACCGCACCGCGCAGCGCGCCCTGATCGTCCTCGCGACCGCCTCGGCGGCGGTGGGCGCGGGCGTGGCGGCGGCGTCCGCGGACACCGGTGCCGTCACCAGGGTGCCGGTGCGGCCCACTTCGCTCGACAGCGTCCGCCCGCAGGCCGGCCTGGCGCCGGCCGGAGCGGTGCGGCACGTCGGCGGCTCCGCGCGGGGCTTCCGGTCCACGTTGATCACCCGTACCCGCGCCACGCCCGCCGCCGACGGCGGCGACCTCACCGGCCTGACCGGCCCCATCGCCCGGACGGGTCCGATCGGGGCGGTACCGGCGGCGGAGGGACTCGCAGGGGTGCTGGGAAGCCTGGGGCTCGGCGGCTGAGCGTCGACGAGAGAGCCGCGTCTCCCCCGGACGGAGGGGAGGCGCGGCTCTCGTCCTGTCTTCCGGCTGTCAGTACGACGAGCCGGAGGCGCCCAGCGAACCGGTCGGATGCCAGACGGTCTTCGTCTCCAGGAACGCCGTCATCTGGTCGACGCCCGGCGTCTCGGAGTAATCCACAGGCTGTGGACGAAGGACCCGCTTCAGATTGTCCGCCGCCGCGATCTCCAGCTCCTTCGCCAGATCCCCGTCGGCACCCGCGAGGTCGATCGCGTTGACGTCCTGGTGCGCGGCCAGCGGCGCCGCGAGCTCCGCCGTACGGCCGGACAGGACGTTGACGACACCGCCCGGCACGTCGGAGGTGGCCAGGACCTCGGCCAGGGACAGCGCGGGCAGCGGGGACTTCTCGCTCGCCACCACGACCGCCGTGTTGCCGGTGGCGATCACCGGAGCGAGCACCGACACCAGACCCAGGAACGACGACTCCTGCGGAGCCAGCACCGCGACGACACCCGTCGGCTCGGGGGAGGAGAGGTTGAAGAACGGCCCCGCGACCGGGTTCGCCCCGCCGATCACCTGGGCGATCTTGTCGGTCCAGCCCGCGTACCAGACCCAGCGGTCGATCGTGGCGTCCACGACCGCGGCCGCCTTCGGCTTGGACAGGCCCTCCGCGTCGGCCACTTCGCGCACAAACTGCTCGCGCCGGCCCTCCAGCATCTCCGCGACACGGTAGAGGACCTGGCCGCGGTTGTACGCCGTCGCGCCGGACCAGCCGCCGAACGCCTTGCGCGCGGCGACCACCGCGTCCCGGGCGTCCTTGCGCGAGGACAGGGGAGCGTTCGCCAGCCAGTTGCCCTTCGAGTCCGTCACCTCGTACACCCGGCCGCTCTCGGAACGCGGGAACTTCCCGCCGACGTACAGCTTGTAGGTCTTGAAGACGCTCAAACGGTCAGACATCGAGGTAAGCCTCCAGGCCGTGACGGCCGCCCTCGCGGCCGAAGCCCGACTCCTTGTAGCCGCCGAACGGCGAGGTCGGGTCGAACTTGTTGAACGTGTTGGACCAGACCACTCCCGCGCGGAGCTTGCCCGCGACCGCCAGGATCCGCGAGCCCTTCTCGGTCCAGATGCCCGCCGACAGGCCGTACTGCGTGTTGTTCGCCTTGGCGACCGCCTCGTCCGGGGTGCGGAAGGTGAGGACCGACAGCACCGGGCCGAAGATCTCGTCGCGGGCGATGGTGTGCGCCTGGGTGACGTTCGTGAAGAGCGTCGGGGCGAACCAGTAGCCGGACGACGGCAGTTCGCAGGCCGGGGACCAGCGCTCGGCGCCCTCCGCCTCGCCCTGCTCGGCCAGCGCCGTGATCCGGGCCAGCTGCTCGGCGGAGTTGATCGCGCCGATGTCGGTGTTCTTGTCCAGCGGGTCGCCGAGGCGGAGGGTGGAGAGGCGGCGCTTGAGGGCGTCGAGCAGCTCGTCGTGGATCGACTCCTGCACCAGCAGGCGGCTGCCGGCGCAGCAGACCTGGCCCTGGTTGAAGAAGATGCCGCCCACGATGCCCTCGACGGCCTGGTCGATCGGGGCGTCGTCGAAGACGATGTTGGCGCCCTTGCCGCCCAGCTCCAGGGTGAGCTTCTTGCTCGTGCCCGCGACCGTGCGGGCGATCTCCTTGCCGACGGCCGTGGAGCCGGTGAAGGCGACCTTGTTCACGTCCGGGTGCGCGACCAGCGCGGCGCCCGCGTCGCCGTAGCCCGGGAGGATGTTGACGACACCCTTGGGCAGGCCCGCCTGGCGGCAGACGTCCGCGAAGAAGAGCGCGGACAGGGGGGTGGTCTCGGCCGGCTTCAGGACGACCGTGTTGCCGGTCGCGAGGGCCGGTGCGATCTTCCACGCCAGCATCAGCAGCGGGAAGTTCCAGGGGATGACCTGGCCGGCCACGCCGAGCGGCTGCGGGTTCGCGCCGAAGCCGGCGTGGCCGAGCTTGTCCGCCCAGCCCGCGTAGTAGAAGAAGTGCGCGGCGACCAGCGGGAGGTCCGCGTCGCGCGTCTCCTTGATCGGCTTGCCGTTGTCCAGCGTCTCCAGGACGGCCAGCTCGCGGCTGCGCTCCTGGATGATGCGGGCGATGCGGAACAGGTACTTGGCGCGCTCGGAACCGGGCAGCGCCGACCACTTCTCGAAGGCCTTGCGGGCGGCCCTGACGGCACGGTCGACGTCCTCGGCGCCCGCCTGGGCGATCTCGGAGAGCACTTCCTCCGTCGACGGGCTGACCGTCTTGAAGACCTTTCCGTCGGCGGCGTCCACGAACTCGCCGTCGATGAACAGGCCGTAGGAGGGGGCGATGTCGACGATCGAGCGCGACTCGGGCGCGGGTGCGTACTCAAAAGCCATGGGGGATCAGTCCACCGTCACGTAGTCGGGGCCGGAGTAGCGGCCGGTGGCCAGCTTCTGACGCTGCATCAGCAGGTCGTTCAGCAGCGAGGAGGCGCCGAAGCGGAACCAGTGGTTGTCCAGCCAGTCCTCGCCCGCGGTCTCGTTGACCAGGACCAGGAACTTGACGGCGTCCTTGGAGGTGCGGATGCCGCCGGCCGGCTTCACGCCCACCTGGATACCGGTCTGGGCGCGGAAGTCCCGTACGGCCTCCAGCATCAGCAGGGTGTTGGCGGGCGTGGCGTTGACCGCCACCTTGCCCGTCGAGGTCTTGATGAAGTCGGCCCCGGCGAGCATGCCGAGCCAGGAGGCGCGGCGGATGTTGTCGTACGTCGACAGCTCGCCCGTCTCGAAGATGACCTTCAGCCGGGCGGCCTCGCCGCAGGCCTCCTTCACGGCGACGATCTCGTCGTACACCTTCAGGTACTTGCCGGCGAGGAACGCGCCCCGGTCGATGACCATGTCGATCTCGTCGGCGCCGGCGGCGACGGCCTCGCGGACGTCCGCCAGCTTCACCTCGAGGGCGGCGCGGCCCGCCGGGAACGCGGTGGCGACCGAGGCGACCTTCACGCCGGAGCCGGCGACGGCCTCCTTGGCGACGGCCACCATGTCGGGGTAGACGCAGACCGCGGCCGTGGTCGGGGCCGTACGGTCGGTGGGGTCGGGGTGGACCGCCTTGGCGCCGAGCGCCCGGACCTTGCCCGGGGTGTCCGCGCCTTCCAGCGTCGTCAGGTCGACCATCGAGATGGCGAGGTCGATGGCGTACGCCTTCGCGGTGGTCTTGATGGAACGGGTGCCGAGAGACGCGGCGCGCGCCTCCAGGCCGACCGCGTCGACGCCGGGCAGCCCGTGCAGGAAGCGGCGCAGCGTGCTGTCGGACGCGGTGACGTCGGCGAGAGCGTGAGCTGTGGGTGCGGTAGTGGGCATGGTCACCAGACGAGCATATCTACGCGCGTAGCGAATGTATAGCCCCGGGGCTCATCTCCCCTGGCGAGATCACGGATGAGCGCCGGTTCCGGGGCGCATGACGGCACCGCCGCCGGTGTCATGCAGACTTGGCCCATGACCACCCCCGACCCCCAGTCGCCCGCGTCACAGCCTCCGGAGTCCGTGTTCAAGGACCGGATCTACCGCTCGCCCCTGGCCATTCCGAGCGGTGTGCTGCTGCTCGGTCTCATCGGCTGGCTGGGCTTCGATGCGCTGTTCCGCGGCCACGGCCGCACGCCGTGGCTGGCGCTCGCCGGGATGATCCTGGTCGTCCCGCTGGTGATCGCCTTCACCCTGCGCCCCGCGGTGTTCGCCAACGACGACCGGCTGCGCATCCGCAACCCCTTCCGGGTGATCACCCTGCCCTGGGGCGAGATCGCCGCCCTGCGCTCCGCCTACTCCAACGAGGTCGTGGCCACGTCCGGCACCAAGTACCAGCTGTGGGCCATCCCGGTCTCGCTGCGGGCCCGCAAGCGGGCGGCGCGCCGGCAGGTGCGGGCGGGGACGGAGGGGACCGAGGGCGGCGCGGCACAGGCCCGTCGCCTGGGCGTCAGCAGGGGCGGGTTCGGGCTGGCGACGGGCGCCGACTCCGGGCCGACGCGGGCGGAGACCGACCAGTGGATGAACGACCTGCGCTCCTTCCACGAGCGGCACGAGGGCAGGGAGACGGCCCACGGCGAGACCACCGTGCGCTGGGCCTACGAGGTGCTCGGACCGGCGCTGGCGGGCGCGGTCGTGCTGGCGATCCTGCTGGCCACCGGGTGAGTCCCGGGCATCCTGCGGCGGCGCGTTCCGGCGCCGCACCGTGAACGGCCGGGGTGGCCCTCCTGCGGGGGCCACCCCGGCCGCCGTTCCGCCTCAGATGCCGGCGGCCGCCGACAGGTCCCGCTTGATGGCGGTGAGCAGTTCCGTGGCCCGGGCGCGGGCCGCCGGGAGGGCGGCGTGGTCCGCGACCGGTACGACGACCTCCAGGTAGCACTTCAGCTTCGGCTCGGTGCCGCTCGGGCGGACGATCACCCGGGCCCCGTCGAGCGTGTAGCGCAGGCCGTCCGTCGGCGGGAGCCTGTCGGTGCCCCGGGTCAGGTCCTCGGCGCGCACCACGGGCAGGCCCGCCAGCCCGGTCGGCGGCTGCTCGCGCAGGCGGCGCATCGCGTCCGCGATCAGGGAGAGGTCCTGGACGCGGACCGAGAGCTGGTCGGTGGCGTGCAACCCGTGTTCGACGGCGAGGTCGTCGAGGAGGTCGAGGAGGGTGCGGCCCTCCTCCTTCAGCACCGACGCCAGCTCGGTGATCAGCAGTGCCGCGGTGATGCCGTCCTTGTCGCGCACGCCGTCCGGGTCCACGCAGTAGCCGAGGGCCTCCTCGTAGCCGTAGCGCAGGCCGTCCACCCGGGCGATCCACTTGAAGCCGGTCAGGGTCTCCTCGTAGGGCAGTTCCGCCTTCTCGGCGATGCGGCCGAGCAGGGAGGAGGAGACGATCGACTCGGCGAAGGTGCCGCTCGCGCCCCGGCGGACCAGGTGGGCGGCGAGCAGCGCGCCGACCTCGTCGCCGCGCAGCATGCGCCAGTCGGTGCCGTCCTTGACGGCCACCGCGCAGCGGTCGGCGTCGGGGTCGTTGGCGATGACCAGGTCGGGGTCGATCGCACGGGCCTGTGCGAACGACAGGTCCATCGCGCCCGGCTCCTCCGGGTTCGGGAAGGCGACCGTCGGGAAGTCCGGGTCCGGCTCGGCCTGCTCGGCGACCAGCACCGGCTCGGGGAAGCCGGCCCGTGCGAAGGCGGCCAGCAGGACGTCCCGGCCTACGCCGTGCATGGCCGTGTAGACCGTGTGGGCGGTGCGCGGGGAGCCGGGGGCCAGTACGGCGTCCGTACGGGCCAGGTAGGCGTCCAGGACCGCGTCGTCGAGGGTCTCCCAGCCGGAGTCCGGGCGGGGTACGTCGTGCAGGGTGGCGATCGCGTCGATCTCGGCGGCGATCTGCGTATCGGCGGGCGGCACGATCTGGGAGCCGTCGCCGAGGTAGACCTTGTAGCCGTTGTCCCGGGGCGGGTTGTGGCTGGCGGTGACCTCGACGCCCGCGACCGCGCCCAGGTGCCTTATGGCGAAGGCCAGGACGGGGGTGGGCAGCGGGCGGGGGAGTACGGCGGCACGCAGGCCGGCGCCGGTCATCACGGCGGCGGTGTCCCGGGCGAAGTCGGCGGACCGGTGGCGGGCGTCGTAGCCGATGACGACGAGTCCGCCGGTGTGGCCGTTCTTCCTGAGGTACGCGGCGAGGCCGGCGGCGGCGCGGATGACGACGCTGCGGTTCATGCGCATCGGGCCGGCGCCGAGTTCCCCGCGCAGGCCGGCGGTGCCGAACTGCAGGGTGCCGCTGAAGCGGGCCGAGAGCTCCGCCGTGTCACCGGCGTCGATCAGCTTGGCCAGTTCGTCGCGGGTCTCCTGGTCCGGGTCCTCGGCGAGCCATGCGTGGGCCCTGGCCATCAGATCGTCGTGCACCTTGGGATCAACCTCTCCGTGTTTGCCTGGTCCGTGTCGCCCGGTCCGACCGGGGGGCTCCGCCCCCGAACCCCGTCTCCCACCGCCCACCCGACCCGGTCGGCCCGGGAAGCAGGCGGACGGGCTCGGCGGCGTCTACAGCTTGCCCAGCACCTGGCCCAGCAGCTGGCCCATGCGTGCCGCCGAGTCGCGGCCCGCCTGGAGGACCTCCTCGTGGTTGAGGGGCTCACCGGTCATGCCGGCCGCCAGGTTGGTGACCAGGGAGATGCCCAGCACCTCGGCGCCGGCCTCACGGGCGGCGATGGCCTCCAGGACCGTGGACATGCCGACCAGGTCCGCGCCGATGACACGGGCCATGCGGATCTCGGCCGGGGTCTCGTAGTGCGGGCCGGGGAACTGCGCGTAGACACCCTCCTCCAGAGAGGGGTCGATCTCCTTGCACAGGGCGCGCAGGCGGGGGGAGTAGAGGTCGGTCAGGTCGACGAAGTTGGCGCCGACGATCGGGGAGGTGGCCGTCAGGTTGATGTGGTCGCTGATCAGGACCGGCTGGCCCGGACGCATGCCCTCGCGCAGACCGCCGCAGCCGTTGGTGAGGACCACGGTCTTGCAGCCGGCGGCCACCGCGGTGCGCACGCCGTGGGCGACGGCGGCGACGCCACGGCCCTCGTAGTAGTGCGTGCGGCCCAGGAAGACCAGCGCGCGCTTGTCACCGAAGGCGTACGAGCGGATCTTGCCGCCGTGCCCCTCGACGGCCGGCGGCGGGAAGCCGGGCAGCTCGGTGACCTGGAACTCGGCGTCGGGTGCGCCCAGGGCGTCGACAGCCGGAGCCCAGCCGGAGCCCATCACGAGGGCGACGTCGTGGGTCTCGGCGCCGGTCAGTTCGCGCAGGCGCGCGGCGGCGGCGTCGGCGGCGGCGTACGGGTCGCCCTTGATGTCGTCCGGAAGAAGAGATGCGTTCACGTGGATGAGGGTAGCCGCTCTTCGCCTACGCGCGTAGATGACAGACGTCACGGGATGGGGATCGTTGTCTTGTCGTTTCCGACGAAGGGGGCGGCGGCCGCGATCGGACGTCGGTGAGGCGGACGTCCTGGCTCTTTGGGGAGCGGGGCCGCTCAGCAGGGCCGCTTCCGCAGTTCCATCACGTAGTCGTGGGGCGCCCCCGCCGACTCCGCCGCGTCGGCGATCTCGCCCAGATAGCGGGCTGAGGGCAGTCCGCCCTCATAGCCGTTGAGCACGTACGTCCACGCCGCCTCCTCGCCGTCGAGGGTGTGCACGCGCACGCGCATCCGGCGGTAGAGGTCCAAGCCGACGCCCTCCCACCGGTCGAGGGACTCCTCGTCCATGGGTGCGATGTCGTACAGGCCGACGAAGACCTGCGCGAGCGGGTCCTCGACGATCGTCGCCAGCGCGCCCTCCCAGCCCAGCTGCTCGCCGCCGAACGTCAGCCGCCAGCCGTTCAGCCAGCCGGTGGCGCGCAGCGGGGAGTGCGGGGCGCGGTGGGACATCAGGCGCGCGTCGAGGTTGCCGGCGTACGCGGCATAGAGCGACATGGAGAGAGGGTACGGCAGGGGCCACGTCTGCCTCTCGAGCCCCAGGAGTGAGCCGGTTCGCGCCCCCGGGCAGTAGCACCTTGAAGCGTGCGGGACAATGGAGTACGTGACTCGGATCGTGATCATCGGTGGCGGACCCGGCGGATATGAAGCGGCGCTGGTGGCCGCCCAGCTCGGTGCGGAGGTGACCGTCGTCGACTGCGACGGTCTGGGCGGAGCGTCGGTGCTGACCGACTGCGTGCCGTCGAAGACCCTGATCGCCACGGCCGAGGTGATGACCACCTTCGACTCCTCCTACGAGGAGCTGGGCATCATCGTCGCCGACGACACCCCGCCGCTGGAGCAGGCGGCCCGGGTGGTCGGGGTGGACCTGGGGAAGGTCAACCGGCGGGTGAAGCGGCTCGCGCTCGCGCAGTCGCACGACATCACCGCCTCCGTCACCCGCGCCGGTGCCCGGGTCATGCGCGGACGCGGCCGCCTGGAGGGCATGCAGGCCCTCGACGGGTCCCGGAAGGTCGTCGTCACCGCCGCCGACGGCACCGAGGAGACACTCGCCGCGGACGCCGTGCTGATCGCGACCGGGGGTCACCCGCGCGAGCTGCCCGACGCCCAGCCGGACGGCGAGCGCATCCTCAACTGGACCCAGGTCTACGACCTCACCGAGCTGCCGGAAGAGCTGATCGTGGTCGGATCGGGTGTCACCGGCGCGGAGTTCGCCGGTGCCTACCAGGCCCTCGGATCCAAGGTCACCCTCGTCTCCTCCCGCGACCGCGTGCTGCCCGGCGAGGACCCGGACGCCGCCGCCGTGCTGGAGGACGTCTTCCGGCGCCGCGGCATGAACGTCATGGCCCGCTCCCGCGCGCAGTCCGCCAAGCGCGTCGGCGACCAGGTCGAGGTGACGCTGGCCGACGGCCGGGTCATCACCGGCTCGCACTGCCTGATGGCCGTCGGTGCCATCCCGAACAGCGCGGGACTCGGCCTGGAGGGGGCCGGCGTCAAACTGCGCGAGTCGGGTCACATCTGGACCGACAAGGTGTCGAGGACGACCGCACCCGGCGTCTACGCCGCCGGTGACGTGACCGGCGTCTTCGCCCTGGCCTCCGTCGCCGCCATGCAGGGCCGCATCGCCATGTACCACTTCCTCGGCGACGCGGTGGCCCCGCTGAACCTGAAGACCGTCTCCTCCAACGTCTTCACCGACCCCGAGATCGCCACGGTCGGCTACACGCAGGCGGACGTGGACGCGGGCAAGATCGACGCGAGGGTGGTCAAGCTGCCCCTGCTGCGCAACCCGCGCGCCAAGATGCAGGGCATCCGGGACGGCTTCGTCAAGATCTTCTGCCGGCCGGGCACGGGCATCGTGGTCGGCGGTGTGGTCGTGGCGCCGCGCGCCTCGGAACTGATCCACCCCATCTCGATCGCCGTCGACAACAATCTGACGGTCGAACAGATCGCGAACGCGTTCACGGTGTACCCCTCCCTTTCGGGGTCGATCGCGGAGGTGGCCCGGCAGCTGCACACCCGCAAGGCCGGCGCGGAGGTCTGATGGCCGGCTCCGACTTCCCGCTGGTCACGGGGAGTTGCCGCGAGTGCGTACGGCATAGTCGGGCCGACTAGGTCCTATACCACTTCGCACCCTGCCATGCGAACAACTTCTGTTATTCGGCGCAAACTGCTGAAAGCAGACGGTCGCTGGGGTTACTGTCAGTTTCGTGTTCGCTGCTGAACGTCGCCAACTGATCCTCGAAATGGTGCGAGCGAACGGTGCCGTGTCGCTCCGTGAACTCGCCCGCGTCGTCCAGACCTCCGAAGTGACCGTACGGCGGGACGTGCGGGCACTGGAGGCAGAAGGACTCCTCGACCGCCGGCACGGCGGTGCGGTACTCCCGGGCGGGTTCACGCGGGAGTCCGGCTTCCCGCAGAAGTCGCATCTCGCGACCGCCGAGAAGACGGCCATCGCCGACCTCGCTGCGGGCCTCGTCGAAGAAGGCGAGGCCATCGTGGTGGGGGCCGGTACGACCACGCAGGAGCTGGCCCGCCGCCTCGCGCGCGTGCCCGGCCTGACCGTCGTCACCAACTCCCTCCTGGTCGCCCAGGCGTTGGCCCATGCCAACCGGGTGGAGGTGGTGATGACCGGCGGCACCCTGCGCGGCTCCAACTACGCCCTCGTCGGCTCCGGCGCCGAGCAGTCCCTCCAGGGACTGCGGGTGTCGAAGGCCTTCCTCTCCGGAAGCGGCCTGACGGCCGAGCGCGGCCTGTCCACCTCCAACATGCTCTCGGCGTCCGTCGACCGGGCCCTCGTCCAGGCCGCCGCGGAGGTGGTGGTCCTCGCGGACCACACCAAGCTCGGCACGGACACGATGTTCCAGACGGTGCCGACCGACGTCATCACCCGGCTGGTCACCGACGAGCCCCCGGCGCACGACGACCGTGCCGCCACCGAGTTGCAGGCTTTGGCCGATCAGGGGGTGCAGATCGCCGTGGCCGGGGCGAACGGAGCCCCTCCGGGGGGTGAGCAGGCCCCGGCGCGGCGCGCTCCCCTGCCGGGGCCGCGCAGGGGCATGGCGATCCGTGCGGGGGCGGGGTACGGGGAGCCGGCGGGTGTCGAGCGGGGGCGCGTCGCTGATCTGCGGCGGCGTTAGCTTCGCGGCTCGGCCGGGTTCGGTGCCTGATCGCCGTGAGGCTTCGGGTTTTGGGCCGGTGCGGGTGCGGGTGCGGGTGCGTCGTGGTCGTTCGCGTCCACGCGGCGGAGCCGCATGGCGAGCGCAGTCCCGCGCCCCTGGGCCGGCTGCCCCTCGGGGGCGTGGGCCGTCCGCGTGCCTCGGAAAAGGGTGACGCCCGGCAGACCGGAGCAGTCGGTCCGCCGGGCGTCACTGTGCAGCTTGCCGTCAGTCCTTGATCTCGCAGATCGCGGCGCCCGAGGTGATGGACGCGCCGACCTCGGCGCTCAGCCCCTTGATGGTGCCCGCCTTGTGGGCGTTGAGGGGCTGTTCCATCTTCATGGCCTCCAGGACGACGACCAGGTCGCCCTCCTTGACCTCCTGGCCCTCCTCGACGGCGACCTTGACGATCGTGCCCTGCATCGGGGAGGCGAGGGTGTCGCCCGAGGCGACCGGGCCGGACTTCTTCGCCGCGCGGCGCTTCGGCTTGGCGCCGGCCGCGAGGCCCGTGCGGGCCAGGGACATGCCGAGGGAGGCCGGGAGGGAGACCTCCAGGCGCTTGCCGCCGACCTCGACGACGACCGTCTCGCGGCCCGTCTCCTCCTCCGCCTCGGTGTCGGCGGGGGCGGCGAACGGCTTGATCTCGTTGACGAACTCGGTCTCGATCCAGCGGGTGTGGACCGTGAACGGGTCCTCGGAGCCGGTCAGTTCGGGGGCGAACGCCGGATCCCTGACCACCGCGCGGTGGAAGGGGATCGCCGTGGCCATGCCCTCGACCTGGAACTCGTCCAGCGCGCGGGCGGCCCGCTCCAGGGCCTCCTTGCGGGTACGGCCGGTCACGATCAGCTTGGCGAGCAGGGAGTCCCAGGCCGGGCCGATCACGCTGCCGGCCTCCACGCCGGCGTCCAGGCGGACGCCCGGGCCGGAGGGGGCGTCGAACCGGGTGACCGTGCCGGGGGCGGGCAGGAAGTTGCGGCCCGGGTCCTCGCCGTTGATGCGGAACTCGAAGGAGTGGCCGCGCAGGACCGGGTCGTCGTAGCCGAGTTCCTCGCCGTCGGCGATGCGGAACATCTCGCGGACCAGGTCGATGCCGGCGACCTCCTCGGTCACCGGGTGCTCGACCTGGAGACGGGTGTTGACCTCCAGGAAGGAGATCGTGCCGTCCTGGCCGACCAGGAACTCACAGGTGCCCGCGCCCTCGTAGCCGGCCTCCTTCAGGATGGCCTTGGAGGCGCGGTACAGCTCGGCGACCTGCTCGTCGGAGAGGAACGGCGCCGGGGCCTCCTCCACCAGCTTCTGGTGGCGGCGCTGCAGGGAGCAGTCACGGGTGGAGACGACGACCACGTTGCCGTGCTTGTCGGCCAGGCACTGGGTCTCGACGTGGCGGGGGCGGTCCAGGTAGCGCTCGACGAAGCACTCGCCACGGCCGAAGGCGGCGACCGCCTCGCGGACGGCGGACTCGTACAGCTCGGGGACTTCATCCAGCGTGCGGGCGACCTTCAGGCCGCGGCCGCCGCCGCCGAAGGCCGCCTTGATGGCGATGGGCAGGCCGTGCTCCTCGGCGAAGGCCACGACCTCCTCGGCACCGGAGACGGGGTCGGGGGTGCCGGCGACCAGGGGGGCGCCGGCGCGCTGGGCGATGTGGCGGGCGGCGACCTTGTCGCCGAGGTCGCGGATGGCATGCGGGGGCGGGCCGATCCAGATCAGGCCGGCGTCGAGAACGGCCTGGGCGAAGTCGGCGTTCTCCGAGAGGAAGCCGTAGCCCGGATGGACGGCGTCCGCACCGGCCTCCCGCGCCGCGTTCAGGATCTTGTCAATGACCAGGTAGCTGGTGGCCGGGGTGTCACCGCCCAGGGCGAACGCCTCATCCGCGGCGCGGACATGCAGAGCGTCCCGGTCCGGGTCGGCGTAGACGGCCACGCTCGCGATCCCGGCGTCCCGACAGGCCCGGGCCACGCGGACAGCGATTTCGCCACGGTTGGCGATGAGCACCTTGCGCACGATTGAGGCTCCCTCCTTGAAACAAGCCGAGTTTAGGGACTGCCGACACGGCACTTCGACCCGTCCCCAGTGGTGAGCTTGCCCACACGGAGCGTGATTCGAGGCTCGCTCGACCCGCGAAAACCCTTGTCGCACCGCTGTACGCAGGGGTCCTCCGGGAAACCCTAGCCCGCCTATGTGGTCAAGGTCTCTGTGAGAGCGTGCTGCGGCCCACTCTGTTTCTTTGTCGAGTCCCTACGAATGGCCCAATGATTCTTTGCTGCTGCCCGAACCCTTGTCCCGGGGTTTACCCGTTAGTAGCGTTCACGATGACTCGAACGTACCTGGGGTAACAGTCGCGGGGCTGGGAAGTGGGTGGGACCGGTGGTGCGCAGACCGGTGGCATGGGTCGTGGCGGTCGTCCTCCTGGCGGAGGCGGTCTTCATCGCGGCGCTGAACTGGTTCCTGGGTGTTGTCGTCGACCGGCAGAAGATGTCCCTGGCCGGCCTCGATCCGCACCTGATGTCGGCGTCCTCGAAGATCGGCGGCGTCGTCTTCGGCCTCTACTTCGCGCTGTGCGCGCTGGTCGCCGCCCTGGTCGCGATCCGCGACCGCGCGCCCGCGGGCTTCGGGCGTGTCCTGCTCATCAGCGTGGCGGTCGTGCACGGCCTGCTGGGCGCCTTCGCCTGGGGCCTGGTCGGCTGGACGGCGTTCCTGTTCATGGTGGTCGTACTCGGCCTCGTGGTGCTGCTCCTGATGACGTACGACCGTGACGGCGGAACCCAGCCGGCCGCGCCCGGCGGTGGAGCGGGGGAGGACGGCGGCCCGGCGGCCGAGGCCGAGCCCGGGCCGGCCACGGCCCCGGAGGCGGCGGCGGTGCCGTCGCCCCGGGCGGACGAGCCGCGGGGCGGTGACGACGCGCCGCAGGACTCCGTGCCCGCCGGGGTCACTCGGCCGGCGCCCACAACTCCGTGATGCCGATGCCCAGTTCGGCGAGCAGCCGGCGCACCAGGGGCAGGCTGATGCCGATCACGTTCCCGTGGTCGCCGTCGATGCCCTCGATGAACGGCGCCGAACGGCCGTCCAGGGTGAAGGCCCCGGCGACGTAGAGGGGTTCGCCGGAGGCCACGTACGCCGCGATCTCCTCGTCGCTGGGTTCACCGAAACGGACGACGGTGGAGGCGGTCGCGGACACGTACCGCTTGGCCTGCGTGTCCCAGATGCAGTGCCCCGTCTGGAGGGTCCCGGCCCGCCCGCGCATCGCCTTCCAGCGGGCGGTCGCCTCCTCGCCGTCGGCGGGCTTTCCGAGGGCCTGGCCGTCCAGCTCCAGCACCGAGTCGCAGCCGATCACCAGGGCGCCCTGCACCTCCGGCTTGGCCGCCACGACGGAGGCCTTCGCCTCGGCCAGGGCGAGCGCCAGCTCCGCCGGGGTGGGGGCGGTGACGGCGTCCTCGTCGACGCCGCTGACGATCACCTCCGGTGAGAGGCCGGCCTGCTGCAGGAGGCCCAGGCGGGCGGGGGACTGGGAGGCGAGGATCAGGCGGCGGCGTGGCTTGGCAGTCATGCGGCCAGGTTAGCCAGCGGGCGCCCGTCCGGCTCACCTCAGGCCGATGACCAGCATGGCCAGGACCATGGCCAGCGCCATGAGGAGGCCGAGCCGCCGAAGCATGTCGTGCGCCTCGCGCATGTCCTTCGGCGGCTCGTCTTCGGGGTCTGACCACAACACTCGTCCAGCGTGCGGCCCCCTGGGGGCGGGCGCCTGAGTACGGGTACTCAGGTGGCGCCCCGAGCTGTACCTCTGCGGGTGGTCCCGCGCCCCTTCGGACCTCAGCCGGGCCAGTAGGTGCGGGTCCAGGACGCCGGACCCGGCTTGGGGAGGTGGGCGGACGCGATCCTGCCCGGGTCGGACCACGCGTCCCTCGGTCCCTCCGCGCCGGGCGGCTCGGCTGCCGCCGCCGCGGCGCGGGCGCGGACCACCGCCAGAGCGGCGGCCAGCTCCTCGGGGGTCGGGTTGCCCCGTACGACTCTGATCGTCACAGCGGCTCCTTACAGGGGGATGTTGCCGTGCTTCTTCGGAGGCAGGGATTCCCGCTTGGTACGCAGCTGACGCAGGCCGCGGACGATGTGGGCGCGGGTGTCGGACGGCATGATCACCGCGTCGATGTAGCCGCGCTCGGCCGCGATGTAGGGGTTGAGGAGGGTGTCCTCGTACTCCTGGATCAGCCGGGCCCGGGTGGCCTCACCCTCTCCGGCGGACTCCGCCTCGGCGATGGTGCGGCGGTGCAGGATGTTGACCGCGCCCTGGGCGCCCATGACGGCGATCTGGGCGGTCGGCCAGGCGAGGTTGAGGTCGGCGCCCAGGTGCTTGGACCCCATGACGTCGTAGGCGCCGCCGAAGGCCTTGCGGGTGATGACCGTGATGAGGGGGACGGTGGCCTCGGCGTAGGCGAAGATCAGCTTCGCGCCGCGGCGGATGATGCCCTCGTGCTCCTGGCCGACGCCGGGCAGGAAGCCGGGGACGTCCACGAAGGTCAGCACCGGGATGTTGAAGGCGTCGCAGGTGCGCACGAACCGGGCGGCCTTCTCGGAGGCGTCGATGTCCAGGCAGCCGGCGAACTGCATCGGCTGGTTGGCGACGACACCGACCGGATGGCCCTCCACCCGCCCGAAGCCGGTGACCATGTTGGGCGCGAACAGGGCCTGCGTCTCGAAGAACTCGCCGTCGTCCAGGACGTGTTCGACCACCGTGCGGATGTCGTACGGCTGGTTCGCGCTGTCCGGGACGAGGGTGTCCAGCTCGCGGTCCTCGTCGTTGACGGCGAGGTCGGCCTCCTCGGGGAAGACCGGGGCCTCGGACAGGTTGTTCGACGGCAGGTACGACAGCAGCTGCTTGACGTACTCGATGGCGTCCTTCTCGTCCCCGGCCATGTGGTGCGCCACGCCGGAGGTCGCGTTGTGCGTCCGGGCGCCGCCCAGCTCCTCGAAGCCGACGTCCTCGCCGGTGACCGTCTTGATGACGTCCGGGCCGGTGATGAACATGTGCGAGGTCTGGTCGACCATGACCGTGAAGTCGGTGATCGCCGGGGAGTACACCGCGCCGCCGGCGCACGGGCCGACGACCAGGCTGATCTGCGGGATCACGCCGGACGCGTGGGTGTTGCGGCGGAAGATCTCGCCGTACGCGCCGAGGGAGGCGACACCCTCCTGGATCCGGGCGCCGCCGGAGTCGTTGATGCCGATGACCGGGCAGCCGGTCTTCAGCGCGAAGTCCATGACCTTGACGATCTTCTGGCCGTAGACCTCGCCGAGGGCGCCGCCGAAGACGGTGAAGTCCTGCGAGAAGACGGCGACCGGGCGGCCGTCGACGGTGCCGTAGCCGGTGACGACCCCGTCCCCGTACGGGCGGTTCTTCTCCAGCCCGAAGTTCGTGGACCGGTGCCGGGCGAACTCGTCCAGCTCGACGAAGGAACCCTCGTCGAGGAGGAGCTCGATGCGCTCACGGGCCGTCAGCTTGCCCTTGGCGTGCTGCTTTTCGACGGCGCGTTCCGAGCCGGCGTGCGTCGCCTCATGGATGCGACGCTGCAGATCCGCGAGCTTCCCCGCGGTCGTGTGGATATCGATCCCTCGAGTCTCGTGGATCTCTTGACGCTCTTCCGGCTCGGACATCGGGATGCGGCTCCCTGCCTGCTCAAAAGGGGGGACGGTTACTCATCCGTAGAGTAGTGCTGGGCCTGTGGGTCGGCAGTGCGGCGTTTCCCACACCTAGGGTGGCTTGCATGACGCCGCACAATGCATCAGATGACAGCCGCTGGTCCGAACTGGAGCGCCCGCCCCTGAACGCCGCGGCGCTGCGGCGGGCGCTGGTCCGGGAGGGAAGCCTGTACAGCCAGGTGGACGTGGTGCAGCGCACCGGCTCCACCAACTCCGACCTGGTCGCCCTGGTCGCCGCGGGGAAGGCCGCGGAGGGGGCCGTGCTGGTGGCCGAGGAGCAGACGGCGGGCAAGGGCCGTCTGGACCGCCGGTGGACGGCGCCGGCACGTTCGGGCCTGTTCTTCTCGGTGTTCCTGCGGCCCGCCGGGGTCCCGGTGGCCCGGTGGGGCTGGCTGCCGCTGCTCACGGGCGTCGCCGTGGCGACCGGGCTGTCCCGGGCGGCGGGCGTCGACACGGCCCTGAAGTGGCCGAACGACCTGCTGGTGACCGTGGGCGGGGAGGAACGCAAGGCGGGCGGCATCCTCGCGGAGCGGGCCGGCGAGGACGGTGTGGTCATCGGCGTCGGCATCAACGTCACGCTGCGGGCGGAGGAGCTGCCGGTGCCGCAGGCCGGGTCGCTGACGCTGGCCGGGGCGGTGGGCACGGACCGGGATCCGCTGCTGCGGGCGGTGCTGCGGTCGCTGGAGGACTGGTACGGGCGGTGGCGGTCGGCGGGAGGCGATCCGTCGGCGTGCGGGCTCCAGGAGACGTACGCGGCGGGGTGCGCGACGCTGGGGCGCTCCGTGCGGGCCGAGTTGCCGGGTGACCGGTCGATCGTGGGCGAGGCCGTGGCGGTCGACGGGGACGGGCGGCTGGTCATCGCCACGGCGGAGGGCGTGCAGGAGCCCGTGGGGGCGGGGGACATCGTGCACCTGCGACCCGCGTAGGGGCGCGGCGCCGGAGGTGCGCTGCCGCTTGCGGGTGCCGCTGCCGCCGCGCCCCGAAGGGGCGCGGGGACCCGCGCGACCAGCCACCTGCGGCCCGGCCCTGCGACGGTGCCCCGCCACCCGGACCTGACCAGCACATCCACCGGGGCGAAGGACCATGCACCCGGTACCGAGCACATGCTCGCGGCCCAACCCGACGGAGTGAGCTGGCGCACACCTGCCGTAGAGTTGAGGCCGGTCGAAACGTGACCGCGGCAGATCGGAAGGGCAGCAGGCGTGACCGTCGACGACACGGGCTCCGGCGCGGGTGCGGACGCCGCCGATCCCGGCGAGGACCCGCTGGCCCTGCGCCTCGAACAGCTCATCCTGGGCGCCGAGCGCCGGTACACGCCGTTCCAGGCGGCCCGCAGCGCCGGTGTCTCCATGGAGCTGGCGTCACGCTTCTGGCGGGCCATGGGCTTCGCCGACATCGGCCAGGCCAAGGCGCTGACGGAGGCCGACGTACTCGCGCTGCGCCGCCTCGCCGGTCTGGTCGAGGCCGGACTGCTCAGCGAGGCCATGGCGGTGCAGGTGGCCCGGTCCACCGGGCAGACCACCGCCCGGTTGGCCGAGTGGCAGATGGATTCCTTCCTGGAGGGCCTGACCGAGCCGCCCGAGCCCGGCATGACCCGCACCGAGGTGACGTACCCGATCGTGGAGCTGCTCCTGCCCGAGCTGGAGGAGTTCCTGGTGTACGTGTGGCGGCGGCAGCTCGCCGCCTCGGCCGGACGGGTCGTGCAGTCGGCGGACGACGAGGAGATGGTCGACCGGCGCCTGGCCGTCGGCTTCGCCGACCTGGTGGGGTTCACCCGGCTGACCCGCCGGATGGAGGAGGAGGAGCTCGGGGAGCTGGTCGAGGCCTTCGAGACCACCGCCGCCGACCTGGTGGCGGCGCGTGGCGGCCGGCTCATCAAGACCCTCGGTGACGAGGTGCTGTACGCGGCGGACGACGCGGGCACGGCCGCGGACATCGCGCTGCGGCTGGTCGAGACGCTGGCGAACGACGAGACCATGCCGGAGCTGCGCGTGGGCATGGCCTTCGGGACGGTCACCACGCGCATGGGCGACGTGTTCGGTACGACGGTGAACCTGGCCTCCCGGCTGACGTCGATAGCCCCGCGGGACGCCGTGCTGGTGGACAGCGCCTTCGCCGAGGAGCTGATCCGCACCGGGGAGGCTCCCGCCTCCGAGGCGGAGGCGGCCGAGGCCGCGGCGGCCGCCGAAAAGGAGGGCGAGGAGCCGCCGACCTACCGTTTCGCGCTCCAGCCGATGTGGCAGCGCCCGGTGCGCGGCCTCGGCGTGGTCGAGCCCTGGCTGCTGGCCCGCCGCGACAGCCGGGCCTGACACCGGGCCCGCCGCGACAGCCGGGCCTGACACCGGGCCCGCCGCGACAGCCGGGCCTGACACCGGGCCCGCCCCGCTCGTGACGCCCCGGCCCACTAGTGCCCCGTGCCGCCGCGCAGGTCCACGCACAGGCCGAGCACCGGCACGCACAGCCCGCCCGGGCCCGGGGCCGCCGTGCTGTGGCCGGGTGCCGGAGTGGTCGACGCGGGCGCGGAGGCCGTCGGGTCCGGGCGTGGCGCGGACACCGTCGCCGAGGGCCGCGGTGGGGCGGCCGGGCCGGTCGGGACGGTGGTCGCGGCCGGTACGGCGGTGCCGCCGGCGGATGTGGTGGGCGCGGCCGGGCCGGTGGTGGCCCGGGCCGCGGCGGTGCCGCTCGGGGCGGGGCTACTGCCGCCCATGACGGAGGTCGCCGAGGGAAGTGCGGTGGGGCCGGCGGCGAGCGTGGCGGCGGTGTTCGCCGCGTGGTCCGTGGCGCCGCCGCCCGCGCCGAGGCGGGGCTCGGCCTCCGCCGTGCCCGGGGAGCCGGCCCCCGACTCCGGCGCGACCCGGACCAGGCTGAGCACGCCTGCCGCGAGCGCGAGACCGCCGGCGGCGAGCAGCACCTTGCGGGGGCGTGGTTTGCGGTGGCGCCCACGCCGTACGCCGAACGCACCGCCGTCCGGCTCGCCGCGCTGTGCGGGCCTCCGGGCCGGCGCCTGCGCCGTGTCTTCCGTGTCTCCCGCATCTCGCGTACGGGACTGTGCACGTATCGGTGACATGGTTCCCCTCCCGCCGCGCGCCCCGGGCGCGCCGTGGCGGACGCACGCTATGCGCTCCTGTGGGCGATGTGGGGTGAGACGGCCGGGATGTCACTCGAACGGGCGTAGCCCCCTGGACTTTCCCGAGGTGGAGTACGGCTGCGATGATCGGGCCGACAGACGTTAACCCGCGTTAACACGGTGAGCCGGAGGGTGTCATGAGCGAGGAGCGGTTCGGGGAGTTCGTGCTGGTGCGGCGGCACGGGCATGTCGCGGAACTGGTCATGGACCGGCCCAAAGCCATGAACGCCGTCTCGACGGAGATGGCCCGCTCCCTCTCCGGTGCCTGCGCGGCGCTGGCCGCCGACCAGGACGCCCGCGTGGTGGTGCTGACCTCGTCCCACGAGCGGGCGTTCTGCGTCGGGGCGGACCTCAAGGAGCGGAACTCCTTCAGCGACGCGGATCTTCGGCGGCAGCGGCCGGTGACGCGCGGGGCGTACACGGGGGTGCTGGAGCTGCCCATGCCGACGATCGCGGCGGTGCACGGGTTCGCGCTCGGCGGCGGCTTCGAACTGGCCCTGTCCTGCGACCTGATCGTGGCCGACCGCACGGCGGTGGTCGGGCTGCCGGAGGTGTCCGTGGGCGTGATCCCCGGGGGCGGCGGCACGCAGCTGCTGCCACGGCGGATCGGGGCGGCGCGCGCGGCGGAACTGATCTTCTCGGCGCGGCGGGTGGAGGCGGCGGAGGCGGCCGAGCTGGGGCTGGTGGACCAGCTGGTGGACGACGGCCGGGACCGCGAGGAGGCGTTGGCGCTGGGTGCCCGGATCGCCGGTAACTCGCCGGTCGGTCTGCGGGCTGCCAAGCGGGCGCTGCGGCTGGGGCACGGGCTGGATCTGCGCGCCGGCCTGGAGGTCGAGGACGCGGCGTGGCGGACGGTGGCCTTCTCCGGGGACCGGGCGGAGGGTGTGGCGGCCTTCAACGAGAAGCGCAAGCCGCAGTGGCCCGGCGAATGAAGACGGTCCGCGCTCCCGAGCCGGTGGCCGCGGGGCCGTCCACCTGATCGCCCCACCAATGTCCCGAATCCCTCAAATCCTCCCTAACCTGGAGGAATGGGCGAGGACAGGCGGCTAGCCGCAGTCGTGGCGCTGGCGCAGGGCATGGCGGCGGCGCACACCCCGCGGGACTCGTGGCAGGCCGCCGCACTCGGCGCCTGCCGGGCGCTGGACGGCAGCTTCGCCGCGCTGTCGGTGTGGGAGCGGGAGCTGGGCCGGCTGCGGGTCCTGGTGAACGTGGGGGACCGGCGCCCGGACGAGGAGGAGTTCCCCGAGGCCGAGGCCTATCCGGTGCACCAGTTCCCGGAGATCACCGAGTTCCTGCACGAGCGGTGGGCCGGCGGGGGCGGCCCGAACGCGTGGGTGGAGACGGCCGAGGGGACCGCCGCCGGCACCCCGGGCTACTTCCACCACCGCGTCGCCGCCCTGCGCCGCCGGGGCCGCGGCTGCTGCGTCGTCGCACCCGTCGTGCTGCACGGCAGGGCGTGGGGCGAGCTGCACGTCGCCCGCGCCGTCGGGGCGCCCGTGTTCGACCGGGGCGACGCCGACTTCGCCACCGTGCTGGCCTCCGTCGTCGCCGCCGGGCTAGCGCAGACCGAGCAGCTGGAGGAGGCCCGCCGGCTCGCCTACACCGACGCCCTCACCGGACTCGCCAACCGCCGGGCCGTCGATGTGCGTCTGGAGGAGGCCGTGGAGCGGCACCGCGCCGAGGGCGTGGTGGTCAGCCTGGTCGTCTGCGACCTCAACGGGCTGAAGCGGGTCAACGACACCCTGGGGCACGCCGTCGGCGACCGGTTGCTGGAGCGTTTCGGCTCGGTGCTGTCGCTGTGCGGCGCGATGGTGCCGGGCGCGCTGGTGGCGCGGCTCGGCGGGGACGAGTTCTGCCTCCTGGCGGTCGGCCCGGCCGCCGACGACGTGGTCAAGGCGGCCGACGAACTGTGCCGCAGGGCAGGGGAGTTGGAGCCGGGGGAGGGGGTGGCGTGCGGGGTCGCCTCGACCGAGGATCCGATCGGGGAAGTGGGCGACGCCCGGCGGCTGTTCCGGCTCGCCGACGCAGCCCAGTACCGGGCCAAGGCCCTGCGTGCCGAACGGCCGGTGGTGGCCGGCCGGGAGGGACCGGAGGATCCGGTCGTACGGCTGGCCGACGAGCCGCCGCACCTGGCGCCGGCCGAGCGGCGCCGGTTCCGGGGGCGCCGGCCGTGAGGCGAAGCCCACACGGATCGGTAAGGGTCACTCCCGTGCACCACTAGTGACATCTCCGCATTCAATGCGTACGCTCCTGAATATGGATATGCACACTGTGGTGGTGGGGACGTCGGGTGTCACGGCGTCCGACGTGCTCGCCGTGGCGCGCGGCGGTGCGCGCGTCGAACTGTCGGCGGATGCGGTGACGGCCCTCGCGGCGGCCCGTGAGATCGTGGACGCGCTGGCGGCCAAGCCGGAGCCGGTCTACGGCGTCTCCACCGGCTTCGGCGCTCTGGCGACCCGGCACATCAGCCAGGAACTGCGCGCCCAGCTGCAGCGCAACATCGTCCGCTCGCACGCCGCCGGCATGGGCCCGAGGGTCGAGCGCGAGGTCGTACGGGCGCTGATGTTCCTCAGGCTGAAGACCGTCTGCTCCGGGCACACCGGCGTCCGGCCCGAGGTCGCGCAGACCATGGCCGACGTGCTGAACGCCGGAATCACCCCGGTCGTGCACGAGTACGGCTCCCTCGGCTGCTCCGGCGACCTGGCCCCGCTGTCCCACTGCGCCCTGGCCCTCATGGGCGAGGGCGAGGCCGAGGGCCCCGACGGGGTCGTCCGGCCCGCCGGCGAACTGCTCGCCGAGCACGGGATCCAGCCGGTCGAACTGCGCGAGAAGGAGGGTCTCGCCCTCCTCAACGGCACCGACGGCATGCTCGGCATGCTGATCATGGCCCTCGCCGACCTCGACACCCTCTACAAGTCGGCCGACATCACCGCCGCCCTCAGCCTCGAGGCGCTGCTCGGCACGGACAAGGTGCTCGCGCCCGAGCTGCACGCCATCCGCCCGCACCCGGGCCAGGGCGCCTCCGCCGCCAACATGCTGGCGGTGCTGAAGGGTTCGCAGCTCACGGGGCACCACCAGGACGACGCCCCGCGCGTCCAGGACGCCTACTCGGTGCGCTGCGCCCCGCAGGTCGCGGGCGCCGGACGCGACACCCTCGCGCACGCCCGGCTCGTCGCCGAGCGCGAGCTGGCCTCCGCCGTCGACAACCCGGTGGTGCTGCCCGACGGCCGCGTGGAGTCCAACGGCAACTTCCACGGCGCCCCGGTCGCCTACGTCCTGGACTTCGTCGCCATCGCCGCAGCCGACCTCGGGTCCATCGCCGAGCGCCGCACCGACCGGCTGCTGGACAAGAACCGCAGCCACGGCCTGCCGCCGTTCCTCGCCGACGACGCCGGTGTCGACTCGGGCCTGATGATCGCCCAGTACACGCAGGCCGCGCTGGTGAGTGAGATGAAGAGGCTCGCCGTACCGGCGTCCGCGGACTCCATCCCGTCCTCCGCCATGCAGGAGGACCACGTGTCCATGGGCTGGTCGGCCGCGCGCAAGCTGCGCACCGCCGTCGGCAACCTCACCCGGATCATCGCCGTGGAGCTGTACGCGGCCACCCGCGCGGTGGAGCTGCGCGAGGGCCTGACCCCGGCGCCCGCCTCGCAGGCCGTCATCGAGGCCCTGCGTGCAGCCGGTGTGCAGGGCCCGGGCCCGGACCGCTTCCTGGCACCCGACCTGGCCGCCGCCGACGCGTTCGTCCGCGGCGGGCACCTCGTCGCCGCTGCGGAGTCGGTCACCGGCCCGCTGCAGTAACGTCTTGGCACCAGGACAGGGGCCCCGCACGGTCGGGCCCCTGTCGCCGGGTCATTTCAACTTGGCCTGCTGGGCCTTGACGACCTCCGGCGACACCGCGTAGGCCTTCTTGGCCATCATCGCGCCCAGGTTCGACGTGAAGTACACCGACAGGGTGCTCCCGAGCCGGACGACCTCGGCGTGCACGGGCGCCGCGTCCCCGTCGCCGGAGTCCATGGTCGCGGTGAACGCCACCGACCCGTCCCCGGCACCCGTCGCCTTCTCCTCGGCGACCTTGGTGAACCGCAGCTTCGACCCCGCCTGCCTGCCGGAGAATCCGCCCGCACAGGCCTTGACGGCCGTGGAGACCGACGCGAGGGCCTTCTCGGCGCCGTCCCCGTCGTACGAGGCCAGGGTGACCGTGGTGACGTCCCGGTCCAGGGACGTACGCATCGCTTCCTCGACCTTCTTCTCGTCGAGGTCGTCCAGCGAGGTCGGCTTGGCCGAGGGGGACTTCTTCCGGTTCTCCATGGCCAGGCGGCCCGTCCTGGCCGCCGCGTCGGCCGGCGGAAGCGCGCTCATCACGCGGACCAGCGGCCGGCACGGCGCGCTGTCCGCGGTGATGGCCCGGGACCGGGTGGCCGGCACCGGCCCCACCTTGTACCCGGGCACCTCGCCCTCGGCGATGATCAGCTTCTTCAACTCGGCGGTGCTGTGCGCCTTCGCGGCAGGCTCCGCCGCATTCTTTCCGGAACACCCCGTGACAAGGGCGAGCGACAGTGCACCCACGACCGCGGTGGCGCACAGCCGCACGCCCGATGATCTCTTCATGGGGCGAACTATGTGGGTACCGTCAAGGACTCGTCAAGGGAAATTAAAGGCCCAGGCGTTCGCGGCGCACGGAGTAGACGACGAAGGCGGCGCCCAGCCCGAGGAAGAGGGTCCCGCCGACGACGTACGGCGTGGTGTCGACGCTTCCGGTGTCGGCGAGTTCGGTGTCGTCCGCGGCTTCCCGCGCCGTCTCCGCGGTCGCCTGCGACACCGCCGAGGCCTGCTGGGCGACCCGTGCCGACGAGGACTGTGACGTGCTCGTTCTCATCGCGGAGTCCGCCGGGGAGACCTGCGAGGCCTTCGCGGACGGGACGAACCACAGCGCGCACAGCAGGGTGCCCGCGGCGGTGGCGGTCAGCAGCGGACGGCGAGCGGATGACACGGAATATCGATCCCCTTGTGACGCTGGCGAATTGGCCGTGGGGAGCGATGTTAGTGAAAGTCGCGGGTCACAGGAAAGTCACGGGGGGTTTCGGTCGTACGCTCCCGCCATGAGCGCTGAAGAGACATCACGTTTTGTACGGCTTCGTGTGGAGCTGGTCCTCGAGGTGCAGGAAGGGGACGAGGTGACCAAGGCCGCGCTGAGCCGGATCGCCGCCGATCCTGAGCTGCCGGAGGAGGAACGGGCCCACGCCGAGGGCGCTGTGACGGAAGACACCGCCGAGGCCCTCGCCTATCTCGTCGACCCGTTCGACCTGGTCAGCGAGGTTCCCGGAGTGGAGCTCCAGCAGGCGTCCTGGTCGAGCGAGCGCATCGACTACGACCCCGACTCGCCCGACTGGGAACTCGACGAGGATGATGGGGGCGACGACGAAGAGGACGGCATCGGCTGAGCGTCGCGGGGAACTCCTGACCCCGGACGGCAACCGCCGTCCGGGGTTTCGTCGTCCCGGGGGGACGCACGGACCGACTCCCGCACCGTTCACGCCCGGACGTGGTGTGGCCCACAGAAGCAGTGGATGTGGAACGGGACGACACGGCCGTAGCGTTGAACGTTCTTACGGGGACACTCGGGGTTTTCCGGCGACTCGGCAACGATGGAGAAGCGTGTGATGACGGACAGTAAGCGGCGCCAGGTCCTGATGGCCGCGTCCGCTCTGCTCGGCGGCGTCCTGGCCCTCACGGGCTGTTCCGGCGGTGGTGGCAAGACCAAGGCGTCCTCCGGCGACAGCTCGCAGGCCCAGGCGGACGAGGCGGCGGCCAAGAAGTCCTCGGAGGCGCAGATCACGGTCACGCCGAAGGACGGCTCGGACAACGCGTCGATCAACAACTCCGGCACCGTCACCGTCACCAAGGGCTCCCTCACCGGCGTCACCATGACCACCGAGGCCGGCCAGGCCGTCGCCGGTCAGCTCTCCGCCGACAAGAAGAGCTGGAAGCCCAGCACCCAGCTGGAGCGCTCCACCACCTACAAGATCGCGGCGGAGGCCAAGGACTCCCAGGGCCGCATAGCCCACGAGAACGCCTCCTTCACCACGGTCTCCCCGGCCAACAGCTTCATCGGCACCTTCACCCCGGACAACGGCGCCACGGTCGGTGTCGGCATGCCGGTCTCGATCAACTTCGACAAGGCGATCACCAACAAGGCGGCCGTGCAGAAGGGCATCACGGTCAGCTCCAGCAGCGGCCAGGACGTCGCCTGCCACTGGTTCAGCGCCAACCGCATGGACTGCCGCCCTGAGCAGTACTGGAAGGAAGGCTCCACCGTCACCCTCAAGCTGGCGCTCGACGGCGTCGAGGGCGCGCCCGGCCTCCACGGCGTCCAGCAGAAGACGGTCACCTTTCACATCGGCCGCAACCAGGTCTCCTACGTCGACGCGAAGACCCACCAGATGAAGGTCACGCAGGACGGCAAGGTCATCAAGACCATCCCGATCTCCGCCGGCGCCCCCGAGCACACCACGTACGAGGGCCAGATGGTGATCTCCGAGAAGTTCACCCAGACCCGGATGAACGGTGCGACGGTCGGCTTCAAGGACTCCGACGGCAAGGGCGAGTACGACATCAAGGACGTGCCGCACGCCATGCGCCTGACCAACTCCGGCACCTTCATCCACGGCAACTACTGGGGCGCGCCGTCCGTCTTCGGCAGCGTCAACACCAGCCACGGCTGCGTCGGCCTGCAGGACGTCAAGGGCGCCGGCGACGCGAACACCCCGGCCGCCTGGTTCTACAGCCACTCCCTCATCGGTGACGTGGTCGTCGTCCAGAACACCGGCGACAAGACGGTCTCCCCGGACAACGGCCTCAACGGCTGGAACCTGGACTGGTCCCAGTGGAAGGCGGGTTCGGCCGTCTGACGGTTCGCCCACAGCTTCCCGGTGCCGCCCCTCGTGGGCGGCACCGGCGTTTCCGGGCCCTTCACGGGCCGGCCCACAGCGTTCTCGTTCTCATCTTTCTTTTATGCCGGACTTAGCGTGCCGTCACGGTCCGTTCCTAGCTTGCGTCCATGTTCTTCACCTACCTGAGGCGCGAACTGCGCCGCCGCAGAAAGGCGGCCCTCGTCGTCGCCTCCGGTCTCGCCCTGGGCATCGCGCTGGTCATCGTGGTCGACTCCGTGTCGAGCGGCATGGGGAAGGCCCAGGACAAGGTCCTGCAGTCGCTGTACGGCCTGGGCACGGACATGACGGTCACCAAGGCGCAGACGCCGAGTGGCGGCACCTCGCAGCGGCCCCGCTTCCAGTTCGGCGCACGGGGCAACGACGACAAGTCCTCCCAGAGCAGCGACCGGGTCATGGTGCAGGGCTTCACCACGCTGCCCTCCTCGACGGTGGGCAGGGTCGCGGGTCAGACGGGTGTGTCGCAGGCCGCCGGCGGGCTCAGCCTCAACGTCTTCCGCGTCAACGGCCGGTTCACCCGCGGCCGGTTCGAGCAGAGCGGCGGCGGTGGGTTCCGGCGCGGCGGTGGGCAGCCGCAGGGTGAGGTCAAGGGTGGCGGCGCCAACTTCGACATCAACCAGTACACGGTCTGCGGCACCGACGTCACCCACACCGGGATCGGCCCGCTGACCTCCTCGAAGCTCACCAGCGGCCGGACCTTCAAGACCACCGAGACGGATGCCGAGGTGGCCGTCGCGGACTCGGCCTACGCCAAGGAGAAGAGGTACGAGGTCGGTTCGACCGTCACCGTCAAGGGCACCAAGTTCACGATCATCGGCATCGCCACGGCCGACAGCGGCGACTCCGCGGCCGACCTGTACATCCCGCTGCGGCAGGCACAGACCCTCGCCGACGAGAAGGACGAGGTCACCACGATCTACGTCAAGGCGACCGGCTCCCAGCAGATCGACTCGGTGAAGCGCGCGATCCAGAAGAACGTCTCCGGTACGACGGTCACCACCTCCTCCGACCTCGCCAAGACGGTCTCCGGCTCGCTGTCCACGGCCTCCTCCCTGGCCACCAAGGTTGGCAAGTGGCTGTCCATCGCGGTGCTGGCGGCCGCGTTCCTGGTCGCCGGCCTGCTCACCTCCTCGGCGGTCTCCCGCCGCGTCCGCGAGTTCGGCACGCTCAAGGCGCTGGGCTGGAAGTCCGGCCGGGTGACCCTGCAGGTGGCCGGCGAGGCCCTCGTCCACGGCCTGGTCGGTGGCGTCCTCGGCATCGCTCTCGGCCTCGCGGGCGCGTACGCCGTCACGGCCGTCAGCCCGACGCTGCAGGCCCAGTTGGGCGGCGGTACGGGCGGCGGGGGCGGCTTCGGCGGCGGTGGCTTCGGCGGGGCCGGCGGCGGCTTCGGCGGCGGTGGCTTCCCCGGCCGCCGGGCGGCGAGGACCCTGGAGGTCGCCCTCACCGCCCCGGTGAGCGTGACGACCATCGCCCTGGCGGTGGGCCTCGCGGTGGCGGGCGGCCTGATCGCCGGAGCGTTCGGCGGCTGGCGCGCGTCCCGGCTTCGTCCGGCGGACGCGCTGCGCCGGGTCGAGTAGCCAAGCGCCCTGACGGGGCGCGGCGAACCGGGCGAGCGACCCCCGATCACCGCACTCGACGACGAAGCGCACCACCTCCGAACCCTCCCCAGGAGCCACCATGTACGAACTCGACAACGTGACCAAGCACTACACACGCGGCAAGGACACCGTCCACGCCCTGGACGGCGTGGACCTGACCATCGGCGACGGGGACCGGCTCGTCATCCAGGGCCCCACCGGCGGCGGGAAGTCCACCCTGCTGCAGATGCTCGGCGGTCTCGACCGCCCCTCCTCGGGCGAAGTCGTCCTGGACGGCGTCGACCTGGCCAAGCTCAGCGAAGCCCGGCTGACCGCCGTCCGCAGCGAGAGCATCGGCTTCGTCTTCCAGTCCTTCAACCTCATCCCCACCCTCACCGCCCAGGAGAACGTGGAGACGGCTCTCGTCCCGCTCGGCATCAAGGTGCGGGAACGCCGCGAACTCGCGGCCGAGGCGCTGAACTCCGTCGGCCTCGGCGAACGCCTCGCCCACCTCCCCGGGGAGATGTCCGGCGGGCAGCAGCAGCGCGTGGCCATCGCCCGGGCCGTGGTGAAGAAGCCCAAGGTGCTGCTCGCCGTCGAGCCGACCGGCAACCTCGACGAGAGCATGCGGGACGAGATCATGGACGTGCTCGAACGCCTGTGGATGGAGCACGGGCTGACGTTCATCATGGTCACCCACGACTCCTCGATCGCGAAGAAGGCCCCGCGGCTCGCCACCATCCGCAAGGGAAAGATCACGGTAAGGGAGAACGCCGGCGCCTGACGGGCTGCAACACCGCCTGTCCTAGGGGGACTTCGCGGTTGTGTAACGGTGGCCCGCCCATGGCGTTACAGTTTCCCGTCGCTCTTTCTTACCGTCCTTTCATCTATTGAGCCGTCTGATCACCCCCGGCATACTGCGTGATCCCGGGGGGTGTCGTGCACACGTACGAGACTCCTCCCGGCCGGGTGAACGGGGAATTCGCCCGGTCCACCATCTCCAGGGGGAGATCTTGCGCAGACAAGTGAAGAGAGCTGCTGCGGCCAGTGTGGCCACGGCCGCAGCCGTCGCCCTCGCAGCGGGTATGACCAGCCCGGCGTCGGCGAAGCCCGCCGAGCGCGCCCCGGCAGCCGCCTCCGCGCTCACCGCGAAGACCCATGTCACGCTCATCACCGGTGACCGCGTCGCCCTCGATGCCAAGGGCCGGATCGTCGGCCTGGAGCGGGCCAGGGGCCGTGAGCACATACCCTTCCAGGTCCGCAGGACCGACGGCCACACGCTGGTCGTCCCGGTCGACGCGGCCCGTCTGGTGGCCTCCGGCAAGCTGGACCAGCGCCTGTTCGACGTCACCGAACTGAACAAGTCCGCCACCCGCCGGGCCCAGAAGGACGGCCTGAAGGTCATCGTCGGCTACACCGGCTCCGCCGCGGCAGCCAAGGCGGACGTCCGGAAGGCGGGCCATCTGCGCCGCAGCCTGGGCGCCCTGGACGCCGACGCGGTGCAGGCGCCGGTCAAGGAGACCGCCGGGCTGTGGCACGCCGTCACCGACGGCGGCAGGGCGGCCGCCGGCATCGCGCACGTCTGGCTCGACGGCGTCCGGAAGGCCGCGCTCGACAAGTCCGTGCCGCAGATCGGCGCACCGGTCGCGTGGAAGGCCGGCTACACCGGCAAGGGCGTGAAGGTCGCCGTCCTGGACACCGGCGTCGACACCAGCCACCCGGACCTCAAGGACCAGGTGGTCGCGTCCAAGAACTTCTCCGCCGCCGCCGACGCCACCGACCACTTCGGGCACGGCACCCACGTCGCCTCCATCGTGGCGGGCACCGGCGCCAAGTCGGGCGGCAAGTACAAGGGTGTCGCTCCGGACGCCAGGATCCTCAACGGCAAGGTGCTGGACGACACCGGCTCCGGTGACGACTCCGGCATCCTCGCCGGGATGGAGTGGGCGGCCTCCCAGGGCGCGTCCGTCGTCAACCTCAGCCTCGGCGGCTACGACAGCCCCGGCATCGACCCGCTCGAGGCAGAGGTCGACAAGCTGTCCGCCACCAAGGGCATCCTGTTCGCGATCGCCGCGGGCAACGACGGCCCGCAGTCCATCGGTTCGCCGGGCAGCGCGGACGCCGCGCTCACCGTCGGCGCCGTCGACAAGAAGGACAAGCTCGCCGACTTCTCCTCCACCGGACCCCGCGTCGGCGACTACGCCATCAAGCCGGACGTCACCGCGCCCGGCGTGGACATCACCGCCGCCGCGGCCAAGGGCAGCGTCATCGACAAGGAGGTCGGCGAGAAGCCCGAGGGCTACCTGACCATCTCCGGCACCTCGATGGCCACCCCGCACGTCGCGGGCGCCGCCGCGATCCTCAAGCAGGAGCACCCGGACTGGGGTTACGCCGAGCTGAAGGGCGCCCTGACCGGATCCGCCAAGGGCGGCGACTACACGCCGTTCCAGCAGGGCGCGGGCCGGATCGCCGTCGACAAGGCCTACAAGCAGACGGTGATCGCCGACCCGGTCTCGGTGAACTTCGGGATGCAGCAGTGGCCGCACACCGACGACAAGCCGGTCACCAAGAAGGTCACATACCGCAACCTCGGTGACAAGGACGTCACGCTCACCCTGAGCAGCACCGCCCTCGACCCCAAGGGCAAGGCGGCCCCGTCGGGCTTCTTCAAGCTGGGCGCGACCAAGGTGACGGTACCGGCGCACGGGAAGGCCTCGGTCGCCCTCACCGCCGACACCAAGCTGGGCGGCACCCTCGACGGCGCCTACTCCGCGTACGTGACCGCGACCGGCGCCGGCCAGACCGTCCGCACGGCCGCCGGGGTGCAGCGCGAGGTGGAGTCGTACGACGTGACGCTGAAGTTCGTCGGCCGCAACGGCAAGCCGGCCCCGTACTACAACGCCGACCTCACCGGTGTGGCCGGTCTGGCGAACGGCACACAGCTCAGCCCGTACGACCCGTCCGGCACGGTGAAGGTGCGCGTGCCCAAGGGCACGTACCTGCTCAACTCCTCGGTCTTCGTGGACAAGAACGGCCTGAAGGGCACCGACTGGATCGCCCAGCCGAAGCTGACCGTCGCCAGGAAGCAGACGGTCACGATCGACGCCCGCAAGGCCGAGCCGGTGGACATCACCGTCCCGGCCCCGGGCGCGAAGTCGGAGTTCGCCTCGCCGGGCTTCGGCCTCACCATCGGCGACAACCAGTACAGCTACAGCTGGCTGATGGACTCGTACAAGAACTTCCGCACCGCCCACCTGGGCCCGCAGCTGCCCGCGGGCCGGCTGTTCCAGCAGTGGGACAGCCACTGGAGCAAGGGCTCGACCGAGGAGTACGACGTCACCTCCGGCGCCCAGGTCAAGCGGCTCGCCACCGGCTACACCAAGCACTACAGGGCGAGCGAGCTGGCCACCGTCAAGGCCGGGCTCGGCGCCGCCACGACCGGCAGCACCGGCTCGATCAGCGCCACCGGCTGGCTGCCCGGCAGCGTGGGCGCCTCCTCCATCGGCCTCGAGCAGAAGCTGCCCGGCACCCGCACCCTGCACCTGTCCGCGGGCGGCGGCGTCCTGTGGGACCTGGACTTCGCCCAGGACGGCGGGCGCGACCAGGACGGCTTCCCGATCCCCGTGGCCGCGTACTCGCTCGGCGAGTTCTCCTTCAAGGCCGGCCACACCTACACGAAGACGGTCAACACCGCGGTCTTCGGCCCGCACGTCAACAAGGACCTCGGGCTGTACCGCGCCGGCAACGAGATCTACGGTTCACTGCCGCTGTTCGCCGACTCCGGCAAGCACGCGGGATACTCGGAGTTCAGCTCGGTGAACACGACCCTGTACCGCAACGGCGTCGAGGTCGGCTCCACCGACGACCCGCTCTTCGGTGACAAGACCTTCAAGGTCCCGGCCGGTGACGCCGCCTACAGGCTGACCACCTCGGTCACGCGCCCGGCGAAGGTCGCCCGGGTCTCCTCCCGGATCGACGCGGCCTGGACCTTCCGCTCCAAGAAGGCGTCCGGCGACGCCGTCCAGCTCCCTGCCTCCGACCTGCACTACGGGGCCATGACCGGCCTGGACAGCCGGGTCCCGGCCGGCAGGACGGTCACCTTCCCGGTCACCGTCGAGGGCTCGGCGGCGGCCGGCAATCTGAAGTCCCTCGCGGTGTACGTCTCCTACGACGGCAAGACCTTCGAGAAGGTCGACGTCCACGACGGCAGGATCACCGTGAAGAACCCGCAGAAGGACAAGTCCCTCTCCTTCCGCTCCGAGATCACCGACAGGCAGGGCAACACGTCGCAGACCACGATCTACGACGCGTACTTCGGCAAGTGAGCCGGTAGCCCTCACCACCAGCGGCCCGCCGGAGGCATCGGCTTCCGGCGGGCCGTTTCCCACGGGTCACGTCGGCGACTGGGCCGGCCGTACCGGGTGGCTCGCGTCCGTCGCCCAGCTGGCGAGGAGGCGGAGGGAGTCGGCGGACGGGGAGCCCGGTTCTGCGTGGTAGGTGATCAGGGACTGGTCCGTGTCGCCGGTCAGCCGGAAGGACTCGAAGTTCAGGGAGAGATCGCCCACCACCGGATGGTGCAGGCACTTCACGCCGTGGCTCTTCTCCTTGACGTCGTACGTCGCCCACAGCCGGCGGAACTCCTCGCTCTTCACGGAGAGCTCGCCGACCAGCGCCGACAGCCGCGGATCGTCCGGATGGCAGCCCGCGTCCATGCGCAGCGAGCAGACGATGTCGATCGCCTTCTGCTCCCAGTCGACGAACAGCTCCCGGTAGTCCCGGTGCAGGAACACCAGACGCGCCCAGTTGCGCTCCGCCGGCGGCAGTTGCGCCCAGTCGCCGAAGAGGGCCGCCGCCATCCGGTTCCAGGCGAGGATCTCCGAGCGGCGCCCGGCGATGTACGCCGGTACGCCGTCCATCGTGTCCAGCAGCTGCCGCAGCGCGAGGCGTACCTGCTGCTGCCGCGCCGCAGGCTTCTTCTTGTGCGACTTCGGCTTCGCCAGATGCGTCAGATGCGCGTGCTCGGCGTCCGACAGCCTCAGCGCCCGGGCGATCGAGTCCAGGACCTCCGCCGAGACGTTCCGCCCGTTGCCCTGTTCCAGCCGGGTGTAGTACGCCACCGACACCCCGGCCAGCTGCGCCAGCTCCTCCCGGCGCAGCCCCGGCACCCGCCGGTGCCGCCCGAAGTCCGCCAGTCCCACGTCCTGCGGCTTCAGCCGGGCCCGCCGGCTGCGCAGGAACTCGCTCAGCTCCGCCCGCCGGTCCAGCCCGTGCCCTGCGGCGGCAACGGCTTCCGGCTCCGGGTCCCTGCGTTCCATACGTCCAGTATTCCTGGTCGTACGCACGCCAGCCTGACCCCGCCAGTGGTACGCACGGCAGTCGTACGCAAAGCCGTGACCTGGGCGATTCCTGAGAGGTGCGGGAGGCTGTAAAGGTGCCCGGCGCAAGACAGCCGGCCACGAGGACCCCTGCTAGGAGAACCCCGGCATGACCACTGTTGCTGCGTACGCCGCGCCCGCCGCGAAGGCTCCGCTGGAGCGGACCACCATCGAGCGGCGCGCGGTCGGCGAGTTCGACGTCCTGATCGACATCAAGTTCGCCGGTATCTGCCACTCCGACATCCACCAGGCCCGGGACGGCTGGCGCCCCGGCACCTTCCCGATGGTGCCCGGTCACGAGATCGCGGGTGTCGTCTCCGAGGTCGGCCCCGGCGTGACGAAGTTCGCCGTCGGCGACCGGGTGGGCGTCGGCTGCATGGTCGACTCCTGCCGTGAATGCGACAACTGCAAGGCCGGCCTGGAGCAGTACTGCACGGGCGGTGGCCCCACCTGGACCTACAACGACACCGGCAAGGACGGGCAGCCCACCTACGGCGGCTACGCGCAGAAGATCGTCGTCGACGAGAACTACGTCGTCCGCATTCCCGACGGCCTGTCCCTGGACGAGGCCGCCCCACTGCTCTGCGCCGGCATCACCACCTACTCCCCCCTGAAGCACTGGAACACCGGCCCCGGCAAGAAGGTCGCCGTGGTCGGCCTCGGCGGTCTCGGTCACATGGCCGTCAAGATCGCCCATGCGCTCGGCGCCGAGGTGACCGTCCTGTCCCAGTCCCTGCGCAAGAAGGACGACGGCCTGAAGCTGGGCGCCGACCACTACCACGCCACCAGCGATCCGAAGACCTTCGAGGAGCTGGCGGGCACGTTCGACCTGATCCTGAACACCGTCTCCGCCCCGCTGGACTTCGCCGCGTACCTGTCCCTGCTGCGCACCGACGGCGCGCTGGTCAACGTCGGCCTCCCCGAGGAGCCGGTGCGGATCGTGCTCCAGTCCCTCTTCGGCCACCGCCGCAGCCTGAGCAGCTCCGGCATCGGCGGCATCGCCGAGACCCAGGAGATGCTGGACTTCTGCGCCGAGCACGGGCTGGGCGCGGAGATCGAGCTGATCGGCGCGGGCGAGATCAACGAGGCGTACGAGCGGGTGCTGTCCAGCGATGTCCGCTACCGGTTCGTGATCGACACGGCCACGATCTGAGAGGGCGGGGGTCCTGCCCGCCCGCCTGTCGCGGTCGGCCGCAAGGTGGGCGGGCGGGACATCCCGGAGGCCTAGCCGACGGCGAAGCCCTCCCCGGGGCCGAAGGAGCGCACGAGGACGCCTGCGTCCCCGCCCGGCCGTACGACATGGGCGCGCCCCAGGCCCGCGACCCGGGCCTGCGCGCCCACCACCTCGAGCAGGGTGTTCTCGTCGAGGGCGACCCCGTAGGGCGCCGATCCCTGTCCGACCGTCGCGATCAGGCGCGCGAGCGTCCCCCACCGGGCGGCGTGGACGTCCACCGCGAAGGGCACCAGGCCGAGCCCCGGCCGTACCTCCACCTCGGCCAGGTCCTCCCCGCTCTCTTCCGGGCACACCGGCCCCCCCCCGCCAGCCACCCGCCGACCACGGCCCGCCGCGCGGCGACGGCGGCCCCGGCGGAGAAGCCGGCGTACGGCATCCCGCGCCGGGTGAGCAGTGCGGGCAGCCGCTCCAGACAGCCGGCCAGCGCCTCCTGGTAGGCGGGCGTCAGCCCACCGCACACCAGCAGTCCGTCGACCCCGTCCAGCGCGTCGTCCGGCTCGAACCGGCTCCCGAGCGGCACCAGCAACGGCACCGGGGTGCTGTCCGGCCCCGCCTTGCGGAGCACCTCGGCATACCGCTCGAACAGCGTCGTCCCGTCCCCTTCGTCGACGATCAGACAGCCGATCCTCCGGCCCCCGCCGACCGCACGGACGAACGGCTCGTACACCTCGGCCGTGTCCCAGCCACCGCCGATCAAGAACGTGCTCACCGGTCTCCTCCCCTTGCCCTTCGCCCGACAGCCGTTCGGCCCTGCGCCCGGCAGCCGTTCGCCCGGGCTCGGCGACCGGCGATGTACGCGAAGCACCCCCCACCGTCGCGCGAATTACCGCAGCGCGGCGGAGCGCCGGACCCGGGAGGCACGCCCGGACGGCCGGGACGGGCGAACCCGGCCGGCCTGCCGCGAGCCGTCCGGAAGCGGTTCGGAAGTGTTCGGGAAGCGGGCGGTGGCTGTCGGGGGAAGGGGTGGCGGATCTTTGCTGGGGGTGTGGAGAGGTCAACCGGTGGCGGTCGGCGGGAGTGCCAGGCCCCGCTCGTCCATCCCGCGCAGGAACGCCTCGACCGCCGACAGGTCGGTCCGTGCCAGCTCGTCGGCGCGGATGACGACGCGCAGCTCGGGGGAGACGGCGGGGTCCTGGCGCAGGCTCCGGACGAAGGTCTCGACGATCAGCGACAGCAGCTGCGTGCGGTCGAGTTCCACGATCCGGGACAGACCCGCGCCGATCAGCGGGAGCGCCACCGGTTTGAACAGTCCGTGCCGGGCGACCGCGGGCCACAGTCGTTCCAGGCTCAGCCGGAGCTCCGCCGGGGCGGACCGGGCCCGCAGATCGTTGCCCAGCCGGGAGTAGGCGAGCGCGAAGATCCGGCGTCTACCGGCCGGGACGGCCACCGCCGTGCCGATCGGATAGCGGGTGCGCCGGCCGCGCCGCTTCGCCTGGACGCTCTCCGTGGCCAGCGGGGTGAACTCCTTCAGACTGCGGCGCAGCTTGTCGTCGAGCAGCCGGTGCCGCCCCTCGAAGAGCCGGTCGACCAGCTGGCCCTGCACGCTGTCCCGGCTGATCACCACGTCGTCGGGGAAGGTGTCGAAGGTGTCGCAGAACCCCACCACCAGGTTGGCGTCGTCCTGGTCGAACAGGTCGCCGCGCATCACGACGACGTCCACCCGCAGCCCGCGCAGGGTGTGGCGGAGCAGTTCGTCGCCGTGCCGCTCGCGCAGCCGGGCGTTCAGCCGGGCGAGCACGGCGCCGGCCTCCGGGTCGTCCGGCCGGTCCCGGGCTCTCTGTTCGGCCACCGGCAGCGCGAGGTCGTAGCGGCCCAGTGCCGTGTGTGCGCCGATCAGTTCGCGCAGCGCGGTCTCCTTGAGCTGGGTCAGCCGCCGCACCGGCGTGGTCGCGAACTCCTCGCCGTCCACCTCGGCCAGTGGCCGGCCGCGCCACAGCGCCAGCGCGTCCCCCAGCAGCCGCACGGCCGAGGCCGGTGCCGCGCGCAGCGCATCACCGACCAGCCGGGTGAATTCGGTGCTGTCCAACTCCTCGACGGAAAGGTCGAGTCGGTAGGTGCTCTCGGCGCCGCGCGCGGTCGGCTTCTGCCCGGTCCGCACGATCCGCGCCCCGTGACCCGGCCCCGCGAGGTCGAACGCGCGCCGCAGCTCCAGGATCCGTTTCTGCACCTCGTTGCGGTTGCGCAGGCCCTGGTGCGGCAGTTCCACGGTCTGCTGCCAGACGTCCCGGTACAGCCGGCGCGCGGTCACGGCCTCGCCCTCGGCGGCGACCAGACGCAGCAGCAGACGGGCGGTCAGCGGGGTCAGGCGGACCGCAGCGCCGTTCACCTCCAGCCGGACGGGACCCAGGACGTGCACGCGTACGGGCGGTGTCTGCACCCGCCTCGCCCCCTCCGCCGCATGACACCCCGTCAACAGCGTTGTCAGCGTACCAAGATGCCCTGGGGGAAGTATGCGATTGACCGTCCCACGCCCCGCGCCCCGTCCCGTGCGATCGCGGCTGCCACGGTCCTGGCGCGGGTGGCGGGTGTTCCTGGGCAACGTGCTGGCGGCCTTCGGCGGGATGTCGGCCGTCGTGCAGTTCGTCGGCCAGCTGTTCCCGCAGGTCCTGTCCCGGCCCGGACCGGTGCTGGCCGGTTCCGTGGCGCTGTGTCTGACCTGGGGGCTGGCCCGGGCGCGTCCGCAGGCCGCCGTGCGGCAGGAGTTCACCCGTCCGCACATGACCGTGGTGGTCGAGGAGGGTGACCTCTTCGACCAGCCCGGTCACCTGGTGGTGGGATTCACCGACACCTTCGACACCCGCGTGGACGACGGTGTCGTCATCAACGACGACAGCGTCCAGGGACAGTTGCTCGCCCGCCGCTACGCCGGGGACGCCACCCTGCTGGACGCGGAGCTGGCCGCCTCGCTGGACGGGTGCGCCCCGGTGACGCGGGAGAGCGCGCAGGACAAGCCGCGCGGCAAGCGCGCCCGGTACCCGGTCGGGACCGTCGCCGTCCTCGGCGCCCGCCCCCAGCTCGTCTTCGCCGTCGCCTACAGCAGGATGGGCAACGACTGCGTCGCCTCCTCCGGGGTCCGGGAGCTGTGGCTCGGCCTGGACCGGCTGTGGGAGGCCGTGCACCGGCACGGTCAGCTCGAACGCGTCACCATGCCGTTGACCGGTGCGGGGCTCGCCCGGCTGCACGACCTGGACGAGGACAGCCTGCTGCGGCTGATCCTGCTGTCGTTCGTGGCGCACTCGTGGGAGCGGATGGTCTGCCGTGAGCTGCACGTGGTGGTCCGCCCCGGCGAGCTGCGGCGGATCGACCTGCCGGAGACCGGCGCGTTCCTGGCCGGCCTGGCGGCCGGCGCCCGGCGCCATGTCTGACACCGGGCGCCGTCCGTCCCGACGGTACGGCGCAGCGTCACGGTCATCAGCGGTCCGACGACGACGCCGGGGGGTACGGCGCGCAGAACCCGCGGTACGCCGCCGGACCGCGGTGGCCGCCGACTGCCACCGGCGGTCCGGCGACGGGCGGTACGGGCCCTCCCCCGGAACACGGCCGACCGGCCACCGGGCCCGTACCGCGGCTCAGCGGGTCGGCGGCAGACCCCGCCCGGTGCGGCCGTACGCCGACAGATGGCTGTACGGCCAGGTCTGGCGCCATTCGGAGCCGGTGTCGTCGACCGTGCAGCCCGCCAGCTTCAGCCGCTGTACGATCTTGCCCAGGGCGGCCTCCGAGCCGTCGAACCGGATGACGTTCCTGCCTGCGATGTCGGCGATGGGGCGCAGCGCACCGACTTCCACCATCAGCGTGCGCTCCGGGTAGGCCATCAGGACCATGCCCAGTTCGATCAGCACGTTCGGCCGGGGCTGACCGGTGGGCTCCGTCTCGTACGGCGGCTCGTGCGTGCCCCGCAGCTCCGGGTGGAGCTCGACGAGGTCGTCCGGGGTGAGCAGGACGAGGGCGGCCTGGGCCTGCTCGGGCGCCTTCGCGACGACCTCGCCGAGGAACGGCGCCGTCTTGCCGGTCGCTCTGACCAGGTCCTCCCACTCCAGCGGGCGCAGATCCAGCCGGCGCAGGAGACCGAACATCTTCGTCCGGACCTCCTCGTCCCGGCCGTGGACGACGAAGACGTTGCGGCGACGGTCGGGGGAGGGCTGCGCACCGCCACGACCGTCCTGCTTCCCGTGCAGCGGTCGGGGACCGGAGGGGGCCCCTCCGTAGAGGTTCTGCGTGCCCGAGTTGGTGGTGTTGTTGTCGCCGGTCACGAAGCTGTTGTTGGTGCCGAAGGTGTTGCCGCTGCCGTAGTTGCTGCTGTTGCCGCCTGCGGAGGTGTCCGTCATGCCGCTCCCGCCCCTCGACCGCCGTCGGAGCCGCCGAAGTGGTTCTGCGTGCCCGAGTTGGTGGTGTTGTTGTTGCCGTTCACGAAGCTGTTGTTGCTGCCGTAGTTGAGGATGTTCGTCTGGCGGGCCTCGTGCTCCGCCACGTCCACGTTGTGCTCCTGCAGGAACTCACGGATGACGTGCAGGAGCTGACGCTCCACGATCTGCGTGTACTTGATCGTGTCCGTCTCCTGGAAGAAGACGTGGAAGGCGCTGCCGGCGGCCAGCTCCCGGATGCTGGTGAGCGCCCCGCGGTTGACCACGGTGTCCGCGTACCGGCCGAGGCCGAACTCGCTGGTGTCGAGCGGCTTCGGCAGCTCGATCCGGTTCCGCTTCCACGGCAGCAGCCCGGACAGGGCCGAGGGCGCCCGGGAGACCAGGGACCGCAGCGCGGCCTCGGGCGTGGCCCGCAGGGTGTGCCAGGCGACCTTGAGCAGGGTCCGGCCGTCCAGCTTCGGGGGGAGCCGGTCCACCAGATGGAAACTCGCCCGGATCGGCCCCAGCACATACGAGTAGAACTCGGTGTGCAGGGTGCTCCCCTTGAGGTCGAAGCCCACGAACGCCGTGGTGACCAGCTCCTGGTTCCATGAACCCACCCGGATGCACAGGTACGCGCGCCCGGAGCCGTATGCGTCCTTCCAGTGGCTGACGCTCTGCGCCGGGATCGCCGTCAGCGCGCCGTGCAGGGTGGTGACGGCCGTGGTGAAGGTGCTCCGCTCGACGGCGAGCCCCTCGATCCGCGCCAGCCGGTCGGCCTCGTCGCGCAGTCCGGCGGTCATGCGGGCCGACACGTAGTCGGTGATCTCCTCGACGGTGAAGGGGACGATCTCCTTGCGCCGCGACTCCTGGCCGGCCGCGCCGGCCGTGCCGTTCACGGCAGCGGTGTGGTCGGTGCCGTTCGCGGCGAGTGTCGTGGGCGTGCCGGGCACGCCGGGGGCCGGCCGGCCTTCGAACACGGTGGTCGGCGCGCCGACCAGCAGCTCGGCGGTGGACCAGCGCCGCACCTGATCACCCGCGCCGACGAACGGCTTGTAGCCGCCGTAGCAGATCTGACTGCTGTCCGAGGTCTGCTCCCGGTTGATCTTGGCGATGAGCAGGTCCGTCAGCTCGGGATGCTCGGGATAGGAGCCGTTGAACCCCCTCCCGCGGCCTTCCGCGCCGGTGCGGCGTGCCAGCCGGGTCGACAGCTGCTGGAGGGTGACGACCCGCCGCAGGAACGCGGTGGCCCACAGCAGCCACAGCGCCACCAGCAGCGCGGCGAAGCCGCTGAGCGCCCCGACGACCATGAGGAGGAAGGTGACGAGCAAGCCGGCCCCGAGCAGGACCAGCCGAAGGCGGTGCAGGCGGCGCGCCGCCAGGGCGTGCGCGAGCACGGGGACCGCGTCGTACCCGTACGACGGCGCCACGACCCGGAACCGGTGGGTCAGCAGCTCGCGGATGACGGTGGCGCGGTAGACCGGGTCCAGATACGTGCCGGCGGACAGCAGCCGGGTGGCGTCGCTCGTCGCGTCCACGGACGGGCGCCCGACGACGGTATCGGCCGGTTCCGGCGACGGAGCGGGAACGGAAAGGATGTCGTTGGCCATGGCTCTGCTCTCCGCTCCCCTCAGCCGGCCGAGGTCATCGTGGCGTGCGTGATGACCCCGTCGACCACGGTGTACTGACCGCTGTACGACTGCTCCGTGCCGTCCGTCTGCTGGGCGGCCAGGTTCACCGAGACCGTGTCGCCGTCGACGGACTCGATGGTGACCTCGTCGTGCTCGGTGGTGGCGAAGCCCGACTCGAAGGAGTCGTACGACGCGTCGAGGTTCTTGCCGCCCAGCTCCCAGGCGGTCTGGAAATCACGCATGTTGATGGCGTCGAAGAAACGGGTGACGGTGTCGGCGGGACCGGTGGCCCCGTCCGTGCCCGGCGTGCTGTCGTCCGTCGCCTCCGTGTCCAGCGGGCTGGGGAACAGGTCCGTGGAGTCGCCGCCGACGGGAGTGGACGGGTCCGTGCCGTACGCCGTGGAGGTGTCCGGTGTCGGCGTGTCCGTCAGCGGGGGTAAGGAGGAGTAGCCGCCCTGGCCGTCCACCGAGGTGGTTCCGGACGCGTCGGTGCCGCCGGACACCAGGTGGGGCAGGACCGCCATCAGCAGGATCAGCAGAAGCGGAACACCGGCGATGACCAGCGTGTACGTCCGTTCCTGTCCCGGAGCGGGTATGAGGCTCGGCGGCTCGTGGGTGTGGTTCATGGGCCCTCGCAACTCCCGGCGGATGCCGGGGTTTGGCTCGTTCCAACGGCGTGGCGAGAGTCACCTTGCCCGAGATCGGGCGGGTGGGAGCCGGTTTCGCGCTTCCGATACGCTTCCGATCCGGACCCACTGGCCGGGCTGCCCCGGACGATCCCGATCATCCGTCCGCCCCGTGATCATCCGTCTGTCGGAGCTCTTCCGGAGACGGCCGAGGGCGCAGCGGCCTGCCGGATCCATCTGCGGGTCAGCGACCTCGGTCCACCGGATTCCGGCGGTGGGACACCGGCCCCGGCCGGATCACAGGCGGCTGTACTTCTCGATGTCCTCGGCGAACTCCTTGATCGCCTGTGCGGTGAGGGTCGGCCGGGTGTCGGCGATGGCGGTCATGTAGTCGTCGGTGGTGGCCGGCCGGCCCGACCGCTCGGTGACCGCGCGCTCGAACGCCGCCTGCGCTCCCTTGCGGGCGGCGAACTCGATGTCGGCCGGGGTGAACAGCTCGCTGGCCTCGACCAGTTGCGCGAGGTCCACCTTGGCGTCGGCGGCCCTGAGGTAGCGGGCCCAGATCGCCGCGCGAGCGGTCGGGTCCGGTGGGCCGATGGGAATGACGTGGTCGAAGCGGCCCGGCCGCAGGAAGGCCGGGTCGAGCGAACGCACGGAGTTGGTGGCGCAGACCAGCAGCCGTGCGTCGTGCTCACGGAAGCCGGGGATCAGCTTGAGCAACTCGTTGGTCACCCCGTGCCCCGGATCGACCGCCTTCCCGGACCGCACGGCGGCGATCTCCTCGACCTCGTCGATGAAGAGCAGCACCGAGTCCAGTTCCGCCAGATCCGCGAAGGCCTCGCGCAGTGCCGCGGCCAGCCCCTCGCTCGTGTCGGCCGCGAGCCGGGACGGGAAGAGCTCCACGAACGGCCAGCCGAGCCACGAGGCGACCGCTCTGGCGAAGCTGGTCTTCCCGGTGCCCGGGGGGCCGAACAGGATGACTGCCTTGGGAGGGGCGACACCGTAACGGTCGGCCAGCGCGGGCTCCGTCAGCGGGAGCACCACACGGCGTTCGACCACCTGCTTCTCGCGCTCCATGCCCGCCATGGCGTCCCAGAGCCCCTCGGGCAGCATGCGGCCGCCCAGCGCCTGGAGAACGTCGGCGTTGGCGGTGCCGGGCGGCTCCAGCTTCTCGAAGTAGGTCAGGCCGTCACGGCACCGGTAGCCGGAGTTCTCCAGGGCCTTCGTCCCGGCGGCACCGGCGGGCAGCAGCGCACTGATGTGGCGCACGCCCTGCGCGCGCAGCCGCCGCTCCAACTCGGCGAGGAGAGCACTGCCGATCCCGCGCTCGCGCCACCGGGATGCGAGTGCCACCAGCAGGATCCACCCTCGTTTGCCGTGCGCCTGGGCCACGGCCATGCCGACCAGCTCCTCGCCGACCACCGCGACCACCGCCGTCTGACCGGCCTTGGCCGCGGCCATCACCTCGGAGACCGGGAACACCCGGTCCTCGTCGGCGCGGCGGCTCTGGTCCCAGATCTGAATGGCCTGATCGAGATCGTCGTCGCGATAGTCGCGCAGATGCCAAGCGGGCATGGCCACCACCTTCACCCGGCGGGGACTGACATTGTCCCAGCCGGCGCGCCCGGTGACGAACGCAGTCGCGGCTCATGCGGGCGCCAGCGGCTGCTCCGTCCAGACGGTCTTGCCGTCGTGGGAGTAGCGGGTGCCCCACCGCTCGGTGAGCTGCGCGACCAGGAAGAGCCCGCGTCCGCCCTCGTCCGTGCTGAGGGCCCGTCGCAGGTGGGGGGAGGTGTGGCTGGTGTCGGACACCTCGCAGATCAGGGAGTGCGTACGGATGAGGCGCAGGGTGACGGGACCGGCTGCGTACCGGTAGGCGTTGGTGACGAGCTCGCTGGCGACCAGCTCGGTGGTGAAGGCCAGGTCGGCCAGCCCCCATTCGGTCAGTTTCGCCGTGGTCAGCTCCCTGGCACGGGCGGCGGCGGTCGCCTCCAGGGGCAGCTGCCACGAGGCGACGTTCTGTGGCGGCAGCACCCGGGTACGGGCGATGAGCAGCGCGACGTCGTCGGTGGGGAGGTGGCCCTTGGGCAGCAGCGCTTCGACCACGGCGTGGCAGGTGCGATCCAGAGGCTGCGCGGTGCTGGTGAGGCAGGCGCCCAGGTGCTCCAGCGCGGTGTCCACGTCGCCGTCGCCCGCCTCCAGGAGGCCGTTGGTGTAGAGCGTGAGCAGGCTGCCCTCGGGGAGGTCCAGGTCGTACGTCTCGAAGGGCAGGCCGCCCAGGCCCAGCGGTGGACCCGCCGGCAGATCGATCACGGTCACCTCGCCGTCCGGGGCGGACACCACCGGCGCCGGGTGGCCGGCGCGTGCCAGGGAGCAGCGCTGGGAGACCGGATCGTAGACCGCGTAGAGGCAGGTGGCGCCGAGCACCTGCTCGCTCGCCGACGGGTTGCCGTCAGTGTTCGCCTCCAGCTCGGCGGCCAGCAGCCCGACCAGATCGTCAAGCCGCGCCAGCACCTCGTCCGGTCCCAGGTCGAGGCTGGCCAGGGTGCGCGCGGCGGCGCGCAGCCGGCCCATCGAGGCCGCGGCGTGGATCCCGTGGCCGACCACGTCCCCCACGACGAGGGCGACCCGGGCCCCTGACAACGGGATCACGTCGAACCAGTCACCCCCGAGGCCCGGTTCACCGCACGCGGGAAGGTATCGGCAGGCAACCTCCACGGCCGGCAGGTCGGACAGCGCGCTCGGCAGCAGACTGCGCTGCAGGGTCAGCGCCGTGTTCTGCTGCTGGGTGAAGCGGCGCGCGTTGTCGATGCAGACGGCCGCACGTGAGGAGAGCTCCCGGGCCACGGCGGCGTCGTCGTCCTCGAAAGGCTCCGAATTGCGCGACCGCCACAGGCTCACCACGCCCAGTACCAGTCCGCGCGCGACCAGGGGCACCGCGATCAGCGAATGCACGCCGAGGCCCAGGGCGAGCTCGATCCGCCGCCGGTCCAGGGCGTACCACTCGGGGCGCAGTGACAGCAGCCCTTCGAGGATCGGGCGACGCTCGGCCAGGCACCGTGCCTGCGCGGACTCCGGCAGCAGCGGCACCACATCGCCTTCCCGGAACGGTATGCGGGGTTCCGGTGGTGAGAGGGCGGTCCGCAGCAGCGGACCTGCCGCACCGTGCACCGGTTCGTCACCCAGCGTCACAGGCTTGAGGAGGTCCACCGAGCAGTAGTCGGCCAGGCCCTCGACGGCCACCCCGGCCAGTTCCCGAGCGGTCTGTGTCACGTCCAGGGAGGTTCCGATCCGGGCGCTCGCCTCGTTCAGCAGGGCGAGCCGGCGTTGCGCCCGGTGGCGGTCGGTGATGTCCTCGATCGTCTCGGCCACGCCGAGCACCCGGCCGGAGGGGTCTTCCATCCGGAACGCCGAGACGGACACGATCCGTTCCCGGCCCGGATCGTGGCGTGCCCGGGCGGACTGCTCCGTGAAGATCAACGGCTCGCCGGTCTCCAGGACGTGCCGTACCCGTTCATCTGCCGGACCCGCGTCCTCGTCGACCATGAATTCGCGGGGCCGGTGGCCCACCGGCGCCTCGGCCGGGACACCGCTCGCCTTCGCGACTGCACGGTTGACCCGGATCACTCTCCTGTCCGGACCGTAGGTGACCAGCCCGATCGGGGAGCGGCGGTAGAGGCCGTCCAGCAGCGCACGGTCCCGTTCCCAGGCGATGACGTCGGCGGCTGGAGCACCGACCAGCAGCCACTCCTGGCCGCCCCCCTCCCGGGTGACGGCACGGGCCCGGAACCCCATCTCCACGCGACGTCCGTCGCGGTGCCGGACGGGCAGGACACCGAACCATCCCCCCGCCCTCACGGCGTCCACGACGACGGACCGCGCGACAGGCAGGTCACGGGCGTCGACCAGGAGGTCCTGCCACGCCCGTCCGATCACTTCCTTGGCCGGATAGCCGAGCAGGTCCTGTGCGGGCACGCTCCAGCCGACCACGGTGCCTCGATCGTCGAGCACGGCCGAGGCGCCGCGCCCCAGGGCGAACGGATCCTCAGGGCTCTCGCTGAAATGCATCGACGGCGTCCCCATAGCCACCACCTTGCCTCCGTGACTCCGATGTTCCTCCCCGTGGTCTCCGTACGCGACTCTCCCGCTCTTGGCCCCGCGCCCCGGCACCCGGCTGCACGGAGTGGGCCGTTCACCGGGCGCCCCGGTGGCGGGCCGGGCGGCGCCCTCGCCCGGCCCGCCGAGGAGGCCACCTCCTCCTCGGTCAGTCGCAGGAGACGCCGGCCGCCGGGCCCGCACAGGCCGGCCGGAACCGACGACGCCCCTTCCGGATCACCGGTGCGCGTCCGGGCGTGTGCACCGCCCTCGGACGACCGGGTACGTCGAGGATGCCGCCGTCCTGGAAGGACCGGGGGACGGGGACCACGGCCGTGTTCGGGGCACCGGAACGGGCCAGGTGCAGCGGCGCACGCAGGGTGGACGGGCTGCGGAGCGCGAGGTGGCCGTGGGTCACGAGCACGGCTCCGACGCCCTTGGCGGCAGACAGGACCGGGCGATCGATCCGAGCCTGGAACTGTACGAAGCGAAGCAGGCGCATGCCCGCAGGACGGTGGAGATCAGCTCCTCGCACGTTTCCCTTGCCGCCCAGCCGCAGGCGGTCAAGAACCTGAGCGTCGACGCCGCCGAGGACTGCACGGGGAGGTAGGGGCCGCATCGCGAGCTGTGTGAGGTCGACTCTCTCCTGCCGGAACGTCGGTGGTCGCGCAGTCCGCCGGGGCCGTCGGCGGTTCGATGACGACGGAAGTCCAGGAGCAGGCCAGGGAGCCGCCGATCAGACCGGTGATCAGTCCGAGGAAGAGGCCGCCGAAGTTCGCGACGGGGAAGGAGACGAGGGTGAGCAGGAGAGCGGCGATCCCGGCGAACAGGCGCAGGTGCGGGTGGTACCAGAGGGTGAGCCCCAGGGTGATGAGCAGGACTCCGATGACCAGGGATGCGGCACCCGATGTGGTCGACATGGCCAGCGGAATCCCGCTCAGGTCCAGATCCGCGTACGGCCAGTAGAGGATGGGCAATCCCGCCGTCGAGGTGAAGAGCCCCGCCCAGAAGGGCCGTTCGCCACGCCAGGTCCTGAATCTGTGCCGGGCGCGCGCTGCGCTGACGCGCGGTCGGGGGTGTCTGCCGAAGAAGTTGGTGATCACGTGTCTTCCCGATCAGCGGTGTGGCCTGCGCACGGGCCGTGTGAGGCGGCTGCGGGGGTGCTCGGCAGGTTCGGCCCGCCCAGGACTCAGAAGCATTCGTGACGGCCGTGCTCGATCTGCACGCGCAGGCCGGGGATGTTGAACGTCCCGGCAGTGAGCGCGACCGCGGTCACGCGCACATCGGTCAGGACGACCGACGTGGCCTGCTGCCCGAACCCGTTGGGGTCGAAGAAGCGCGACTTCCTGTCGCCCGGGTTGATCGGGCCCTTGGTGATCTCCCCCTGCGCGATTCCCTGGTCGAGGCCCTTGAAATTCGCCTGCCCGGCCGACTGGAACGTCGTGTCGAGGAACAGGTTCGATGCTTCGATCGGTCGCTTCTTCCCCCCGGTGAGCTTCAGCGTCTGCACGCCCAGCACCGGGACCTCGACCAGTACGGACTGGCACAGCGCGCTGATCGTCGAGTGCCGGGATCCCGTGACCAGCACCGGCACGGTCTCGCCCTGCCTGGTCACGTCCAGCATGCTGTAACTGCTGAACCCGCGAGCGGTCAGCGTGTCCGCGCTGACCTCGAACTTCTTGCCGGAGATGAGGAACGACGCGGCCAGTACACCCTGTCCCATGGCGATGCCGAGGGCCGCGCAGGCTGCGACGCTGGGGACCAGGACTGCCGCAAAGCGCCGCCAGCGGGTTCTGCCGACGCGCTGCGGCATCCCGTCTCCTTCGGTCATGGCGCGAGCCCGCCTCTACCTGAACAAAATGGATGTTTTCCTCGCTTCTCGGTGACGGATCCTAGGCTTCCGGTTGTGGCAATCGGCTGCACGCCAGGGCCGCCGTACGGGTGACGCACAGGTTGCTCGGCCCTTCGGGCGACGCGGTGCTCAGGGGTGGGGGGTGGCACAGCTGCCGAGGCAGACGTGCAGGCGGGCCGGTTGCCGTGCCCGGCTGTCGTGGTGCAGGCGTTCCCAGTGCTGTGGCCGGAAAGGTTCACCGGCTCACCTTCCCGGCCACAGCACTAGCCGGCACGCGGCCCGGTGAGCAGGTCGGCCACAAGTGCGAGCCAGGCATCCGGTGCGTAGGGGGCCGGGGGGTCGACCTCCATGCCCAACTCGGCGACGGCGAGGGCGCAGTCGGACTCGTCGAGACCGAGTGCGAGGAGCTCGTGCAGTTCCCCGATCAGCCGGGCGACGAGATGCGGGTCCGTCGAGGCCCGGTAGTCCTCGACGGCCGAGGCGTGGTCGGCGAACTCGTCGGGCATGTCCTGCGAGAACCAGCCGCCGAGGAACTGGCCCAGCTCGGGAAAACGGGCGTGCCACTCCCAGTGGGTGGCGGGGACGGCCGGCGGCGGGACCTCACCCTCCTCGATGCTGCGCTTGATGTGGTCGGCGAGGCACAGGAGCCACTGCTGGACCTTGCCCTCGGCGAGGCCGATGTCGGGGATGGCGTAGAACTCCCCGAGCCGCAACCGCAGTCGCCCCGGTGGATTCTCGGCGTAGTCACGCAACTGTCGTTCGGCGACGGCGAGAGCCCACGGTCGGGTGTGCCAGGTCTGCCGGAGGTAAGCGGTCAGGGCCGCGCCGGGCCTGTCCGGGGTGTCGTCCGCCGGGTGTCCGTGGTAGGCGCGCATGACCTGGTCGAGTTCGCCATACCGGCGGTCGTGTTCGAGGGGGCTCAGGGGCACGGTGGTCAGCCTCTGCGATCGCTACAGGTAGATGGGAAAGGTGGCGTGGACGGCGAAGCCGTGGGGGAGGGAGGCGTCCCGCTTGAGGGTGACGCGGGCGGCTCGCACATCGACGGGCTCCCGCCCGGCCAGCATCATCGCCTGCAGGAGGACGCGCCCGACCGGCTCGGACCGGGACGGCCACGACGCCTCGATGGTCAGGCGCGAGCGTGTCGACTGGGCGAGCCAGCGGTGGATCAGCTGCTCGTTGGCGGTGACGACCTGCTGGGTGGCCCACTGGGCGGTCTCGCGGTCGGGGTAGGTGGCGGAACGAGTACGCATGTATGGATCGCTTTCAATCCTCGTCAAAGGCCCAGAAGACCCCCACTTCGGAGGCTGCAACGACAATCAGGCCACAGTCGGTGGTGAAGTCGGACAGGCGGTTCCATTCCGTGTCCGGGTTGAGCAGGTTCGGGTCGGAGTTGTCTCGAGCCTCGGCTGCATTGGTGTAGTAGGTGGCCTCCTGCCCGAACCGGGAAAGAATCAGTTCGGCGCAGTCGAAAAGCCGCTCTTTGCGGGACTCGAAGTCCGGGATGTTCGTCGCCTGGTAGTGCAGACCCTGCAGAGCGACGAGTAGTTGGGTCGCTGATCGCTTTCCGACTCTGTAGAGAAGTGAATCGAATTCGTCGACGCGTAGGTCGGCGAACGGTTTCTCTTCGGTCTTCTCGACGGCAGAGGAGGGAGGCGGGCAGTTGAGACATTCCCACTTCCGCGGGTCGGAGACCTTCAGCGTCATGACGGCCTGCACGTCTCGGCGCCAGTCCTCATGTCTCCGGGGGCCGGCTGCCGCAAAGGAGAAAGCCCCGCCGAAGAGTTCCAGCAGAGCCGACTGCCAAGAAGTCGAATCGATCATCCGATGTCCCTCCTCGGGTTTGTTGGTCCGTGACAGGTGCAGCTCGAGATGAGCAGCCTCACTGCTGCACCGTGTCGCTCGGCATGGAAGTGAGGACGACATAGGGCGGATGACCCCCTGGGCGGGGTCGCAACGTCACATTCACGATATGTGAGTCGTGGGCGGAGGAGTCGCCTCGGGTCCAGGTCCTGCCGACGACATCGTTGAAGGTGAGGCCCACCGTTCGCGTGGATCGGTCCGGGTTCGGATTGCTCGCCAGCCAGTTTGTGATCTTCTGCTGGTTGCGCGGGTCGTCGAGGACGGACTGCGTGTAACGCTGGGCTGAGGGCAGGTCGGTGAATGTCGATGCGGCGATCGGGGCGACCGTACCATCCGGGCGTATCTTCGCCTGGTCGCGGAGTCTCTGTTCCAACTGCGCGTCCGTCTTTCCCACGTGCTTGTCGATCACGTGCGCGCCCGCCAGCCCCTCCTGATTGGCGAGATCCACGGGATACCGGTGGTGCGATTCGTCATCTCCCGGCACCGTGTAGAGCGGGTCGCCCTTGAAGTCGGTCAGAGCTCGCGCACCGAATGCCTCGGCCCTGGCGGATTCCGCAGTGAAGGTCGGCGCGCTCGTGTAGGCCTCGTCCAGCGCCGGCATCAGGTCCTCGATGCGTCGAGCCTGACGGTGAACCCGGTTGTCGTAGGTGGCGACGGCGTCGTTCATGGCGTCTTCGTCGATGTTCAGGACGATACCGACCGACACGTCGGCGACCAGTCCCTTTCCCATGTGCCACAGCCCCTTCACGAGGCTCTTGGCGTCCGTGACGTCCAACTCTCGCGGATCGAGCTGCTTGATGCTGTCGATCACGGCCTGTCGATAGATCCGGTGCAGGTCGTCGCGAACGTCCTCCGCCGCCTGGGCCACGTTGTACACGGCATCGACCATGACGTCGCAGGTGTCGAACAGGACGGCGAAGACAGGGTGGCTGGTTCCTCTTTTGCGCGCGCCGTCGTTCGCCCAGTCGTAGCCGTCCCGGTTCTGCCCCCAGGCGGACGTTCCCCACAGCGTGCTGCAGAACTGCCGCATGGCGTCGTACCACTCCTGGTTGGACTGGTCGGTGATGCTGCCGAGGAAGCCGGTCAGCATCCCGTCCACCATGCTGAGCGTGGTCTGCGGCATCCTCCAGGTCTCAGAGATCTTGTACAGCTGCAGGTGGTCGGGCAGTGGGAGGATCTTCGCCGCCTTGCCCCAACGGCACTCGTGCTCCAGCAGAGGGCGCATGACGGCGAGTACCGCGGCTTCCAGTCCCTCCAGGGCCTTTTGCGCGAAGTCCTGGCCGGCGTCGGCGTCCCCCCACTTGAAGTCGGTGACCGGGCCGTACTTGGGCGGTGTGTCGATCACATGGGGGAGGGGCCGCTGGGTCGGTTGACCTGTTGGTGAGGGGTCCGTGGCCGCGTCGGCCGCGGCGTAGTTGTTGGCGGTGCTGGTGAATCCGACGCCGGCACCACCGACGCTCACCACGGACTTGGCCCACACGTCGAGGAACCGATTGGCGACTTTCACATAGGCCTTCGTGAAGTCCTTCATGGCCGCACCGTTGCCGCCGCCGTCCGGATACCGCGCCAACTCGTCGAGGAACGCCTTCACCCCCCGGTCGAGAGGATCCTGTTGGCCGGCCACGTTCGAGGAGACCTGGTAGAGGACCGATGGCGTCACATCGATCTTCCCCTGCCCAGGGGCCGCCGGGGTGGCCATCAGGCGGCTCCCCAGCCGCGCAGGACCGTTTTGTGTGCTGCCGCGTAATTGACGTGGCCGGTGGTCACGTACTGGTGCAGCCACTTCTGGGCCGCCTGCAGGTCCTGTGCGGAGCGGTCCCATTCGTCGAGCTTCTCGACGAAGATCTCGCGGGCCTCACCCTTCCAGGAGAGCACGACCGGTTCGACGCGGTCGTAGAGGTCGTCCAGACTGCCGTTGAGCTGTTTGAGGATGTCTTCCAGCTCGACGGCCAGTTCGTGGAGTGCGGCGAACGAGACGGATATGTGGTCGCCGTCGGCACCAGTCGACATGATTCCCCCTTGGAGTCGGTGACCGTGTGTGCGAGGCCGGCACGGGGCGCTGCGGGCGTCAGAAACCGTCCAGGCTGCTGTGCGGGCGAGCCGGCGTGTCGTCGGCTGCGGCATGGGGCGTGGAGAGTCTGTCGACCTCACTGTCGACGTCCACATGGATACGACGCATCTGTTCGAGCACATGCAGCTCGTCGGCGCTGAAGCCGTCACGGCTCATCCGTACGGCTTGCTCCAGGCCTTTCATCACTTCCCGGATACGTACGGCGTCCTTGGCGGCAGCACGATGGAACTCCCGGTACGCCGTTGCCGCCGGGCCCCGCCAGCCGGCCTCGATACGGTCGACGAGTTCGTCCATGCGCTTGATCTGCTTGTCGAGGTGGTCCTGCATCTCACCGAGGTCGCCGGCGAGCTTCGTCAGGCCCGTGGACGACACGCGGAGGTCGGGTCCGCCGCTGTCACCCGCGTTTGTGCCTGGTGCCCCCATGCCGTTCCCCCACCGTGTCGGCATCTCGCGTCTCAACTGATCTAAGGATCATACGAAATACTCACTGTGGCGGTGGTGAGGTGCCCCATGGGCCGGAGCCGGCCGCCGGGTGGAGCAGCCCGTCAGCCGCGTAGGTGGGCAAGAAGTTCGTCCCCGACGGGATAGGGACGTTCTGGGGGCAGCAGCTGGGCGGCGGAGTCCAGATCGCCACCGTTGACCAGGGCATGGATCTCGTGGGCGAGCGCGAGCCCGACTCGATGACCTATGTCAAGCCTTGTTCACAGTCCTTTCTGGTGCACCCGTGCGCAGTGTTCGGCCCGTTTCGAAGAGAGTTCGGTTTCTCGCGACGGACACCGCCTGCCTCCTCGTAGAGCAGACGAAGGCACCACCTGTACCGCAGCACCACCACCCTTGGTCCGACTCGCGAACCCACGAGGTACCTGTGGCTCTCCTCTCGACACTCCGTCTTCACCGCCAACCGCGGTCGCGGGGGCGTCTCGCCGTCGGGTTGCTGGCACTCATCGCCGGAACCCTGCCGAGTGTGTCTGCCGACGCCGCCACCCCGTCCTCCGGATCGATCAGCGACACCGGGCCCACGACCACGTGGAGCGCCGGTCCCTTCGCCGTCCCGAACGTCTCCGGCGCTGCCGGAACGGTGAGCTGCGGGAATGCACAACTCTGCGACGACTACACCCTGAAGGTGTCAGTGCCCGTGGGCTACGACGCCGGGCACAGCCTGCGCGTCGACGTCAAGTGGCCGGACTCCACCGCCGACTTCGACCTGTACGTCCTCGACGCGGACGGCCGCGAGGTGGCCGCCTCCGCCTCCTCCAGCGATCCGGAGACCGTGCTGCTTCCGGCGGTGACGGCGTCGTACACCGTGCGTGTGGTGCCGTACGCCCCGCTCGGCGACAGCTTCACCGGCACCGCGAGCCTGGTCCCCCATCCGGCCGATCCGCCGCCCAGTACGGCGACCCCGCCGACGTACGCGAACTCCTCGGCGCCCGACAGCATCAAGGACGCGCACAACGCCGGCGAACCCTCGATCGGCGTCGACCGCGCGACCGGTGCCGCGATGTTCCAGGCGTACACTTCGACGCTCAAGGTCAGCTACGACGGCGCCGGCGCCGCCACCTGGCAGGACAAGAGCGCGAACGCGACCAGCGGCTGTCCCCAGGGCAGCACCACCAGCCTCGACCCGATCCTGTTCACCGACCCGGCCACCCACCGCACCTTCGAGTCGCAGCTCGCCGGCAAGACGGCCCTGACCTGCTACACCGACGACGACGGCGACACGTGGACACCGACGGGCGGCTCGGGCATCAACTCCGGTGTGGACCACCAGACCATCGGCGGCGGCCCCTTCGCCCAGGGCGGGCCGGGCGCCATCACGTCGTACCCCAACGCCGTGTACTACTGCTCCCAGGACATCGCCGACGCCTCCTGCGCGGTCAGCCGGGACGGCGGGCTGACGTACGGGCCCGCCGTTCCGATGTACTCGCTTCTGGACTGTGGCGGCCTGCACGGGCATGTGAAGGTCGCCCCGGACGGCACGGTGTACGTGCCCAACAAGGGCTGCGGCGGCAACCAGGCCGTGGCCGTGTCCGAGGACAACGGGCTGACGTGGACCGTCCGCAAGAACCCCTCCAGCACCCCCGGTGACTCCGACCCGAGCGTGGGAATCGGCGCCGGCGGGACCGTGTACATGGGCTACCAGAACAGCGACGGCACCGCGCGGATCGCCGTCAGCCACGACAAGGGCAAGACGTGGCTGTACGACCAGAACGTCGGTGCATCCCTCGGCATCAAGAACATCGTCTTTCCGGCCATGACCGCGGGCGACGACAACCGCGCCGCCTTCGCCTTCCTGGGCACCACGACCGGGGGCAACTACCAGGACACGGCCGGCTTCAAGGGCGTCTGGCACCTGTACGTGGCCACCACCTACGACGGCGGCCAGTCCTGGGTCACTGTCGACGCCACCCCCACCGACCCGGTACAGAAGGGGTCCATCTGCACGGGCGGCACCACCTGCGGCCAGGACCGCAACCTCCTGGACTTCATCGACGTCACCCTCGACGCCCAGGGCCGCGTGCTCGCCGCCTACGCCGACGGCTGCACCGGCACCTGCGCCACCGGTGGCGCGCAGAACTACGACGCACTGGCCTCCATCGCCCGCCAGTCCTCCGGCAACACGCTGTACGGCGCGTACGACGCCGTGGTCGTCGGCAAGCACAACAAGCCCAAGGGAGGCCGCTAGGTGAAGCCGTTCGCCCCGGCTGCCGTGCTGGTCGGCGCCGTCCTCGGTCTGGCGGCCGTCACCGGATGCTCGCCCGCGACCCGGAACGCCGGACCCTTGCGTGCGACGCCGTACACGGCCGCCTCCGTGCCCGACGGCTGCCCCACCGCCGCCTCACTGCCGCTTCCCAAGGACTTCCCCGCGGATCTGCCGATGCCCGAGGGCACGGTCGTGACCTCTGTGGAGCACCGCACCGGCGGCCGGCTGATCGTCGCCACGGTCGTACGGAGCGGCTTCGACGCCACCCTGGCCCTTCTGCACAAGCAGCTCACCAAGGCCGGATACGCCCCGACGGACGGGGAGGTGGAGAAGGACGACGCCGAGTCGAACTTCTCCTCCACGACCGTCCGGGGCCGCTGGACACTGCGGAAGATGCCCGACTGCGAGGGAGGGGTTTACCTGACGTACCTGACGTCTAAGGTCTCCTGAACTCGGCCCGGCCGAGGCCTCTTCCCGGCCGGCGGAACCGCGAGTGGCCACCTTTCGCGGCGAGCGGCACGGCGCGCGACGCCGGGACGACGCCGTGTCAGGTCGCTCCGCAGTTCCGCTCAGGATCCGTACTCGGCCTGCGGGTCGGTGAGTCGGCCGGCCACATGTACCAGCCAGGCGCTGGGGGAGTATGGGGTGGGCGGATCGACCTCCATGCCCAGTTCGGCGACCGCGAGGGCGTAGTCGGACTCGTCGAGACGGAGCGCAAGCAGTTCGTGCAGCTCGCCGACGAGCCGGGCGAGGAGGTGGGGATCGGCCGAGATCCGGTAGTCCTCTACGGCGGCATCGCGGTCGTCGAACTCGTCCGGCATGTCCTGGGAGAACCAGCCGCCGAGGAACTGGCCCGTCTCCGGGAACCGGGCGTGCCACTCCCAGTGGGTGGCTGGGGCGGCCGAGGGCGGGACCTCGCCTTCCTCGAGGCTGTGCTTGATGTGGTCGGCAAGGCAGTACAGCCATTGCTGGATGTCCTGCTCGGGTAGGCCGACGTCGGGGACGGCGTAGAACTCGCCGAGTCGCAGCCGCAGCCGTCCCGGCGGGTGGTCGGCGTACTCCCGCAGCTGCCGTTCGGCGGTGGCGAGTGCCCAGGGGCGGCTGTGCCAGGTCTGGCGCAGATAGGCGGTCAGTGCCGCGCTCGGCTTGTCCGGGGTGTCGTCGGCGGGCTGCCCGACGTAGGCACGCATCACCTGGTCGAGCTCGCCGTGGCGCCGGTCGTGTTCTAGAGGGCTCAGGGGCACGGTGATCAGCCTCTAGTCTCTACAGGTAGATCGGGAAGGTGGCGTGGACGGTGAAGCCATGGGGCCGGGCGGCGTCGCGCTTGAGGATCACACGAGCGGTCCGCACATCGACGGGCTCCCGTCCGGCCAGCATCATCGCCTGCAGCAGCACCCGGCCGACCGGCTCGGACCGGGACGGCCAGGACGCCTCGATGGTCAGGCGTGGACGCGTGGACTGCGCCAGCCAGCGGTGGATCGCCTGCTCGTTCGCGGTGACGACCTGCTGGGTGGCCCACTGGGCGGTCTCGCGGTCGGGATAGGTGGCGGAACGGGTACGCACCTTGGTCCTTTCTGGGTGCTGTGGGACTGCGGGTGGATGGTCGCGAACGGCTAATCCTCCTCGAAGCGCCAGAGCACCAAGACGTTGTCATCCGACACTCCGATGAGACAGATGTCGATGGTGGTCCCGACAAGAGTATGGGCGTGAAATGACGAGGCCAGGAAGTCAGCCTCTTCACCGTCTTCTGCATGCCCATGATTCGTGAAGAAGCGTGCGCTGGTCCCTACGGCTTCCAGGATGTCCCGCAGACAAGCGTCGCGCTCCACGTCTGGTGTGCGAAGAGATGCGTGGGGGCCGTGCAGAAGAGATCCACGGGAAATCAGCCGGGCCAGATCCAGGGCATGGGCGGGTGAGACCTCCAGGATGGCGTCTCGCAATTCGCTGCGGTCGACCTGCCTGAGTATGAGATTTCCCCGGATTGCTTCCATCACGGTGTCGTACCAGTCCGGGCCTCGGCGGGCTGCGAGCGCGGCGAAGGCCTGACGTTCGTCAAAAAGCCCCTGCGCGCAGGCGGGCAGACCCGTCTTCCTCTCTGTCACAGCTTCTCCCACGGTGTGCTCACGGCAACGTCGGCATGGATGTGTAGACCACATAGGGCGGGTGAAGGCCATTCTTGTACTTGAGTACGACCTTCACCGTGTGCGTGTCCTGTGCCGCACTCGCCTGAGGGTTGCCTGCCTCAACGGTACGCCCTGTTACAGAGTTGAACTCCACCGGATCGAGAGTCAGAATCGAGCTGTCGCTACGCGGCTTGGAGAGCCATTTCTTGATCTTCTCCTGATTGTCAATACCGGCGTTCTGCTGACCTGAGTTCGCCGGGGGGCCCACGTATTCCAACGCATCTTGCGTGTATTTCTGGGCCGATGGCAGATCACTGAAGCTGGAAGCGGCGTCGATCGTCGGCTGATCCCTGAGCCGCTGCGCAAGTTGCTCATCGCTCTTGCCCACGTGTTTGTCGATGATGTGGCTCCCGTGGACTCCCTCCTGATTCGCCAGGTCAATTGGATATGCGTGATTGGCTTCACTGTCCCCCGGAACCGTGTAGAGAGGATCACCCTTGAATTCCGTCAACGCCCGCGCACCGAACGCCTCGGCCCTGGCCGTTTCGGCGTTGAAGGTCGGAGCGCTCGTGTAAGCCTCGTCGAGTGCCGGCAGCAGCGCCCTGATTTCACGGGCCTGGCGATGGACCCGGTTGTTGTAGGCGGACACGGCGTCGTTCATGGCGCCCTCGTCGATGTCCAGCACGATGCCGACCGAGACGTCCGCGACCAAGCCCTTGCCCGCCTCCCACAGCCCCCTCATCAGGCTCTTGGCGTCCGTGATGTCCAGGTCGCTCGGATCGAGTTGTTTGAGACTGTCGATGACGGCTTGGCGGTAGATCCGGTGCAGATCGTTGCGGACGTCTTCGGCTGCCTTGGCGACCGCGTAGACCACGTCGACCATGGCGTCACAGGTGTCGAACAGGACGGCGAAGACAGGGTGGCTGGTCCCTCTCCTTTTGGCGTCGTCGTTGGACCAGTCGTATCCCTCGCGGTTCCTGCCCCAGGCGGAGGTTCCCCACAGCGTGCTGCAGAAGGTGCGCATCGCGTTGTACCAGTCCTGGTTGGTCTGGTCGGTGATGGTGCCGATGAGGCCCGTGAGCGTTCCGTCCACCATGCTGAGCGTGGTTTGTGGCATCCGCCAGGCCTGGGAGATCGAGTAGAGGCGCTGGTGGTTGGGCAACGGCAGGATCGTTGCTGCCTTGCCCCAACGGCACTCGTGCTCCAGCAAGGGGCGCATGACCGTCAGAACGGCGGCTTCCAGGCCTTCCAGGGCCTCCTGCATGAAGTCCTGGCCCGCGTCGATGTCGCCCCACTTGAAGTCCGTGACCGGACCGTATTTCGGGACCGTGTCGATGACATGCGGGACGGGCCGGTGCGTCGTGTGCCCCGCCGGAGAGGGGTGTGTGGCGGCGTCGGCCGCCGCGTAGTTGTTGGCGGTGGTCGTGAAGCCGACAGCGGCGCCGCCGACACTTACCACAGACTTCGCCCATACCTCGAGGAACCTGTCGGCGATCTGGAGGTAGGCGGTCGTGAAGTCCTTCATGGCCGACCCTCTGCCGCCGCCGTCCGGATACCGAGCCAGTTCGTCGAGGAACGACTTGATGCCCCGGTCCAGCGGGTCCTGTTGGCCCGCCACCCCCGTGGAGACCCCGTAGAGGACGGACGGGGTCACGTCGATCGTCCCGTTCTGGGACACCGGCGGAGTGGTCATCAGGCGGCTCCCCAGCCACGCAGGACTGCCCGGTGTGCTTCCGCATAGTTGGTGTGGCCGGTGGTGACGTAGGCGTGCAGCCACTTCTGGGCGGCCTGCAGGTCCTGTGCGGAGCGGTCCCACTCGTCGAGTTTCTCGACGAAGACCTCGCGTGCCTCGCCCGTCCACGACAACACGACGGGTTCGCCCCGCTCGTAGGGGCCCTCCAGCTTGTCATTGAGCTGTGTGAGGATGTCCTCCAGCTCCGCGTCGAGTTCGTGCAGGGCGGAGAAGGAGACGGTTATGTGGCCGTCGTCGGCACTGGCAGGTCCGGCCGGCATGATCCCCCTTGATGTCGACAACTGGTTGCGCGTAGAAGTACGTGGTGAGTGGAGTGCGTACTGGGCGCGCTCCTCAGGTCAGAAGGAGTCGAGGCTGCTGCGTGGGGGCGACGGCGCACCGTCCCTCCCGGCTTCCGGGGCGGGCGTGGAGAGCGTGTCGACTTGGCTGTTGATATCCACCTGGACGCGTCGCATCTGTTCGAGCACCTCCATGTCCTGCTCGCTGAAGCCGTCACGACTCAGCCGTACGGCTTCTTCCAGCAGCTTCATCACTTCACGGATGCGTACGGCGTCCTTGGCTGCCGCCCGGTGGAACTCGCGGTACGCCGTCGCCGCCGGGCCGCGCCAGCCGGCCTCGATGCGGTCGACGATCGCGTCCATGCGCTCGATCTGCTTGGTTAGGTGGTCCTGCATGTCGCCGAGGTCCCCGGCGAGCTTCGTCAGGTCCTTCGACGACACGCGCAGGTCGGGGCGGCCACGGCCACCCGCGCTTGCGCCGGGTGCCCCCATGTCGCTTCCCTTCGTCCTGTCGGCGTCTCATGTCTCAACAGACTCAACGATCTTACGGAAGAAGGTTCGACACGCGTGCGGGGCCGTGAGAGCGAGAGTGCGCAGGGCGGACCGAAGTACCGCGGAGGCGCTGTGCCGAGCGTGCCCACGCGACACGACGCCTGATCCCCTGCCTCGCTCACAGCGTCTCGGTCACGAAAGGAGTCTGTGAACGCGACTTGACGACCCACGTCATCCTGTCGCGCTTCCACGCGGCGGGGAAACGGCACTCGTGGACGGCCGGCAGGCCGATTTCCGGGGTGTACGCCTGGTAGACGGTGATCGTGGAGTCCGCGTAGGCCGCACGGATCTCGCGCTGCGGTTGTTCCATGGCGTACAGCGTGGAGTCAGCCGGTTCAGGCGGCCACTGATTTTCGGCCGGCGTTCACCGCGACGGAGAGCGCCGGCCGCAGCACCGTGCCGGACCGCCGGCGGCACGGCGCCCGCTCCCCTGCCGTCTACCGGCTACTTGTCCATGGCCTCCGGCGCCGGAGCGATGCCCGTCGGGCAGGCCGCTCCCCCGTTCGTCTCGAACGGGGTGCTCAGCTTGACCCCCGTCCCGCCGAGTCCGCAGTGGCCCGCCGGGTTCTTGTCGAGGTACTGCTGGTGCCTGCTCTCGCTTGACCAGGCTGGGTGTTTGGGCCCGCGCCGTCGGCTGCTCATCCCTCGGTGAAGCGCGTCGGCCGTGTGGCGGGCGGCCCGATGGACGCCGCCGTGGGACGGCCGGCCCTCCCCGCGAGGCCGAACGTCACTGGTTGCCGGAGCGGCGCGGTGTTGTCATGGGTAGGGAGACGGGTGGGCGAGCGGCCGGGGAGGCCGCGGTTCCGCCTCGTCGCGAAGTGGAGGAGGCCGATGCCATGCTGCACCGCCGCACGGTCGGTGACGTGATGACCGAGGAGGTCATCACCCTCCGCCCGGACACACCGGTCCACGAGATCGCCGCCTTGATGGACGCCAACGACATCGCCGCGGCCCCGGTTGTCGACGACGAGGGCGCTCCCATCGGCGTCGTGTCCGCGTCCGACGTGCTGCGGCACGAGACCGGCATGCCCGACCCGCAGGTTCAGGACGGGGATGACGAGCACGCATGGCGCAAGGCTCGGGCCCGGACCGCGGGCGCGCTCATGAGCAGCCCCGTCTTCACGGCCCGTGCTGACTGGACGATCCCCCGGGCCGCGCGGGAACTCCTCGGGCGGCACGTCAAGCAGTTGCCGGTGGTCGGCGACCACGGGGTCCTGACCGGCATCGTGAGCCGCAGCGACCTGCTGGATACCTTCGTCCGCTCCGACGTGGAGATCCGCGGCGAGGTCGAGCGGGACGTCCTGGGGCGCATCCTCGGTCTGGAAAAGGGCACTGTCGCGGTCGAGGTCCGGGAGGGCGTCGTCACGCTGCGGGGCAATGTCCCGGAACCGCGTCTCGTCCCAGTGGCCGTGGGCCTGTGCCAGGGCGTCGACGGTGTCGTTGCCGTGGACGCCCACCTCGCGGCCGTCCGGGCGGACTAGTCGTCGGCCGCCCCGCGGAATCGGGGGATCAGGCCGTACCGCCTGATCTGATCTTCCGAAAGCGAGTCACTCACTCTTCGGCGAAATTCGCGACGCCGATCGGGCAGGACACCCCGGTGCCGCCCAGCCCGCAGTACCCGCCCGGGTTTTTGCTGTCCGAAAGGTACTGCTGGTGATAGGCCTCGGCCGGATAGAAGGTGCGGCCCTCCGCCGGGAGGATCTCTGTGGTGATCGTGCCGTGGCCGGAGGCGGTGAGGACCTTCTGGTACGCGGTGCGGGAGGACTCGGCGGTGGTGGCCTGGGCCGGGGTGTGGGTGTAGACGGCCGAGCGGTACTGCGTGCCCACGTCGTTGCCCTGGCGGAAGCCCTGCGTCGGGTCGTGGGACTCCCAGAACGTCTTCAGCAGGCGGCCGTAGGAGATCACCTCGGGGTCGTAGACCACGCGCACCACCTCCGTGTGGCCGGTCAGGCCCGAGCAGACCTCTTCGTAGGTGGGGTTCTCCGTGTAACCGCCCTGGTAGCCGACCAGGGTCGTGTACACGCCCGCCGGCAGCTGCCAGAACTTGCGCTCGGCGCCCCAGAAGCAGCCCAGGCCGAAGTCGGCGACCTCCAGGCCATCGGGGTAGGGACCGAGGAGCGGAGTGCCGAGGACGGTATGGCGCTCGGGGACCTCGTACGCGAGCGAGGGGCGGCCCTCGAGTGCCTGCTCGGGTGTGGGCAGCCGGGGCGTGCGGCCGAAGAGCATGGGGTCTCCCTGTCGGTCTGGAGGGGGCCGGCCCAGGGGCCGGCACCTGCTGGAACGCACGGGCGGGCGGGCGCATTCCGGCGGGCTTCGTCAGGCCTTTCGCCGCCCGGGGCCCCGGCGGACGGCCGCCGTCGGTCTCAGCCGGGGAGGGTGGCCGGGCTGCCGCCGTTGGCCTCGTAACCGGCCACCGCCAGTGCGCGGTAGAGGGCGAACTCGGCGGCCGGGTCGGCGGAGAGCATCCAGGGGAGTGCGCCGACGTGGCCGTCGATGTGTATCAGCTGGTGCATGGCCTCCTGCCAGCGCTCGGCTCGGACCAGGAAGAAGACCAGCAGATGGCGGACGTGCGCCAGCATCGGGTCGTCCGGGCGGGCCGAGTGCACCGCGTGCAGGGCGCCGTGCATCGCCTTGGTGACGACCTCGCTCTGATAGAAGCCCGCCACCAGGTTCACCTCGGGGAGGTGCTCGAAGACCGCGAACAGCGGCAGCGCGGCGAGCAGCGAGCCCTGCGGGGCGCGGGCCGCGGCGGCCTCGGCGAAGGAGTACGCCTGCTCGCGGGAACCGTGCCACTTCTCGCACGAGTAGTGCAGCGCTGCCAGATGCGCGCCCATGTGGTGCGGGGCGCGGTCGAGGATCTTCAGCCACAGCTGGTCGAACTCGGCCTGCGAGTAGGCCAGTCCGCGGGCGATGGACAGCTCGACGATGTACGGCACCGGGTCGCCGGGGGCGAGCAGGGCCGCCTGGGCGCACGCGTCCCGGGCCTCCTCCATGATGATCCGGAAGTCGTCCGTGCCCGGCGTCGCCGTCCGCCAGGCCTGCTGCACCAGGAACTCGGCGTAGACGGCGGCGCAGCCGGCGTCCTTGGGCTGCTCGGCACGCCATACCCGCAGCCACTGGCCGCCCGGCGTCTCGTGCACCCCGCCGGGCCGCTGCTGCAGCTCCAGCGCGGCGGCGCCCGCGAAGGCCTGCACCCGCTGCCAGCGCTGCTCGCCGACGGTCTCGGTGCCGGCCAGCAGCTGGGCGGCCGCACGGGGGTCCTGAGTGCGCTGCACCAACTCCAGGACGTCCAGCAGGTCCTGGTCCGGGCCGGGCATGCGCACGTCGAGCTCCTCCTGGCGCACGAAGCCGTAGGCCGCCGGATCGGCGGCGTCCGGGTGGCCCGGGGGAACCTGTTCTATCGCCCCGCGCCTGCGCCGCACCACCGAGAGCAGCACGAAGCTCATCATGAGCAGCGCCATGAGCAGCCAGAGAATCGCCATGCCTCAAGCGAACCAGACGCCCTCGGCAAATGGCCAACCCCACCTCGGGTATGTGGAAAACTCTGGGCGCGATCATGACAGGAGGGCCCGAAGGTGGCCAGGAGGGTCGAGGGCGGCCGAGGAGGGCCCAGGTCGGAGGTCGGCCCAGGCCGGCCCAGGTCGGTTCAGGGCGGCCCAGGACGGCCCAAGTCGGTTCAGGGCGGCTCAGGCCGGCCGAGGTCGGTTCAGGACGACCCCGGGCCGCCCGCCGCGGTCCAGGGCGGAGCCGGTGGTGTCCACACAGGGAAAACCCTCCGACCCGGGCCGCCCGAGCCCGGAGGGCGTCAGGATCCGGTCGGGCGCACTACGCTCGGTGCACATGAGCGACAGGCACATCAGTCAGCACTTCGAGACCCTCGCGATCCACGCGGGCAACACCGCGGATCCCGTCACCGGCGCGGTCGTCCCGCCGATCTACCAGGTCTCGACCTACAAGCAGGACGGCGTCGGCGGGCTGCGCGGCGGCTACGAGTACAGCCGCAGCGCCAACCCCACCCGTACCGCCCTCGAGGAGAACCTCGCCGCGCTGGAGGGCGGCCGTCGCGGCCTCGCCTTCGCGTCCGGCCTGGCGGCCGAGGACACCTTGCTGCGCACGCTGCTCAGCCCCGGTGACCACGTGGTGATCCCGAACGACGCCTACGGCGGCACCTTCCGCCTCTTCGCCAAGGTCGTCACCCGCTGGGGCGTGGAGTGGTCCGTCGCCGACACCAGCGACCCGGCCGCCGTACGGGCCGCGATCACCCCGAAGACCAAGGCCGTCTGGGTGGAGACGCCCTCCAACCCGCTGCTCGGCATCACCGACATCGCCGCCGTCGCCCAGGTCGCGCACGACGCGGGCGCGCGGCTCGTCGTCGACAACACCTTCGCCACGCCCTACCTGCAGCAGCCGCTGGCGCTCGGCGCGGACGTCGTCGTCCACTCCCTGACCAAGTACATGGGCGGCCACTCCGACGTGGTCGGCGGCGCGCTGATCACCGCCGACCAGGCGCTCGGCGAGGAACTGGCCTACCACCAGAACGCGATGGGCGCCGTCGCCGGCCCCTTCGACGCCTGGCTGGTGCTGCGCGGCACCAAGACGCTTGCGGTGCGGATGGACCGGCACAGCGAGAACGCCACCAAGATCGTTGACATGCTGACCCGGCACCCGCGCGTGACCAGCGTGCTCTACCCGGGCCTGCCCGAGCACCCCGGCCACGAGGTCGCGGTGAAGCAGATGAAGGCGTTCGGCGGCATGGTGTCCTTCCGCGTCGAGGGCGGCGAGGAGGCCGCGGTCGAGGTGTGCAACCGCGCCAAGGTGTTCACCCTCGGTGAGTCGCTCGGCGGCGTCGAGTCCCTGATCGAGCACCCCGGCCGCATGACGCACGCCTCCGTGGTCGGCTCCGCGCTGGAGGTCCCGGGCGACCTGGTGCGCCTGTCCGTGGGCATCGAGAACGTCGACGACCTGCTGGCGGACATCCAGCAGGCGCTGGGCTAGCCCTGCAGCTAGCGCGCGGCGACAGGCGGTCTGCCCCGGGGCCGGTGGCAGCCGGCAGCAGGGGCACGCGTGTGTGCCTGGGCGGCCCGACCGGTGGCGGCGACGATGACCGACGCGCGAAGGCCGGCCACCGGTCGCCGGCCACCAGTGGCCGATCACCGCTGGCCAGTCGCCGATCACCAGTGGCCGATCACCGCCGGCCAGTCGCCGATCACCCGTGGGCTGTCGCCCAACCCCGGTGGCTAGTCGCCGGTTCTCGGTCGCCAGTCGCCAGTCTCCAGTCTCAGTTGTCGGTCTCAGTTGTCGGTCGTCAGTGGCCGATGGGCGGCGGCCGGTGGCCGGTGGCAGTCACGGGCGACAGCCGAATGATCGCAGTCGCACATGGCTGGGGCGGCAGATGAGGAGTACCGCCGGATCGCGTGCGCCGAGGGCGGAGGACCTGCCCGCCGGCGCGCGGGGTGCGCCGTACGCCCCCTGGCGGCCCATGGAGGGACAGAGATCACCGGCCACCCGGGGATGTGCGGCGACCGCCGTCGGCCCGTCGGCGTACCGGCGGTCGCCGTCGGCCGGTCGGCGTGAGCGCTGATGGCTGTCGGCCCCGTAGATGTACGAGCAGTCGCCGTCGCCCTGCCAACCGTCGTCGCCCCGCCAACCACGTCGCCCCCCAAACCGCTGTCGACCGGTCCGCTCACCAGCCGGTGACCGGCGGAGTCGTCTGGGAAGGGGGTTGCGTCCACGGCTGTGTCCGGGCCGCCCACACGCTGAACGCGACGATCGCGAAGCAGACCAGCAGCCACCACACACGCCGGACGAGCTGCCTGCGCCGCAGCAGGCGCTCGCCACGGCGCACCGCCTCCGCGCACAGATCCGGAGGCACCGACACCGGGGCCCGCTCCATGATCTGCCGCACGGCGGCCTCCCGATCGGGCCGGCTCATCGTGCCCTCCCGAACTGCCGAGATCCCGGTTTACGCCTGGCGCGAGGGGCATCCGGGCCATCGCCGCCGCTCGTGCGTCGCGGTGGCCGAGGGCTGCCCGCACTCCTTCGCCGGAGCACGCGGCGAAGGGAGACCCGGCGGCCATGGCCGTTCCGAGGGCCGTCCGGCTTCATGGCGCCGTCACCGTCCCGAGGGCCGTCCGGCTTCATGGCGCCGTCACCGTCCTGCACGTCCCGGCCACCTTGCAGGTCGCCGTCACCGTCCTGCACGTCCCGGCCACCTTGCAGGTCGCCGTCACCGTCCTGCACGTCCCGGCCACCTTGCAGGTCGCCGTCACCGTCCCGCACGTCCCCGCCACCTTGCAGGTACCCAGCGCCCCGAGGACCGCCCGGCCGGGGCGCACCGCGACCAGTCCTGGCACGCTCATCACGCGCACCACGACGCCGCGTGTCCCCGACCCCCGGGTTCCACGTGCCCCGACCGCCCCTCGCGGCCCCGGAGATCCGCCCGCCCGTGCCTCCCGCGTCCCTCACGACGGTGCCACCTTCCTGCCCGCCTGCCGGGCCGTGGGCCGGCGGGCCGGATGGAGGAGGCCGGTCGTCGCGCGGTTGCAGATGGCGCGTACGCGTTCCACCGGGAGGCCGAGGAGGGCCGCTGTCTGTTCCTCGGCGACGCCTTCGTAGAGCCGCAGTACCAGGACCAGGCGTTCCTGGGAGGTCAGTACGGCGAGCGGGCTGTGCGGGTCCGGCCGGGAGCGGCCGAGGGCGTCGCACTGGTGCCAGATCGCGCGCGCGAAGCGGGTGGCGAGGTGCTGGCGTGCGCAGTCGTACGGGTCCTCGCCGTGCAACCGGTCCCAGCGCGCGTAGGTGTGGGCGAGCGCGAGCGTCAGCAGGCGCCGGGCGCGCGGGTTGGCGTCCGTCGCCTCCGCGGTGAGCAGCGTGGCGGTGTGCAGCAGACGTCCGGCCGCGCCCGCGACGAACGCCTCGAACTCATGGGCCCGGTGGGCACTTCCGGACCCTTGCCGATCACGCACCGCACCTCCCCCTGGAGGGGCCCTGTCCGGCACGGGACGGTCCAACCGCGTACGACACAGGGTCCCGGTCTCATATGAGGCCAGCGGCGGCCCGGGGTCAAGAGTCCGGAACCCGCCGGTGTTCGGCGGCGCCGGTGTGGGCGGGCGGCAGCGGTCAGGACGCCGGCGGCTGTTCCGCGGTCGGGCCCCCCACGGACATCCGCGCGGACAGCGCGCGATTGAACCGGGTCAGGAGCGTGCAGAACTGCTCGCGCTCCTCCGGTGCCCAGTCCTGCGTGAGCTCGGCCATCAGCTGGCGCCGGGAGGAGCGCACCTCCTCCAGGCGGGCGGCGCCGCGCGGGGACAGCTGGAGGACGACGGCGCGCCCGTCCTCGGGGTGCGAGGTGCGCTTGACGAGCCCGGTGTCGACCAGCGGAGCCACCTGCCGGGTGACGGTGGAGGAGTCGATGCCCATGCTCGCGGCGAGCGCCTTGACGCCCATCGGGCCTTCCTTGTCGAGGCGGTTGAGCAGCAGATAGGCCGCGCGGTCCATGGAGTTGCGCACCTGCCCGACCCCGCCGAGCCGTGTCTGTTCGGCACGGCGGGCGAACACCGCCACCTCGTGCTGGAGGGTGTCGAGGAGACCGGGGTCACCGACGGTCGACATGTCCATCGACATTTCAGGTGTTGTGGGCATGGCCGGAGGCTCGCTTCATGAAGGGCTGCTGGTTGGGGGACAGGGTACGCGGCCCGGCGCCAGGCCGTACCGGCGCTGCGCAAACCGGTCTCGGAGCTTGGTCACACCCGTCGTGTACGACCGTGAACTGCGATGCTGGAGTCATGAGCTACGGCACGGCCGACATCCTGCACTCCGTCACGCTCGACGATGTGCGCGGCGCCCAGAAGATGCTCTCGGGCGTGGCTCGGGTGACCGCGATGGAGGGCAGCCGGCACCTTTCCCAGCTGGTCGGCTCGCCGGTGCACCTGAAGTGCGAGAACCTGCAGCGCACCGGCTCGTTCAAGCTGCGCGGCGCCTATGTGCGCATCGCCGGGCTGCTGCCGGAGGAGCGGGCGGCGGGGGTGGTGGCGGCGAGCGCGGGGAACCACGCGCAGGGCGTGGCGCTGGCCTCCTCCCTGCTCGGTGTGCACTCCACGGTGTTCATGCCGAAGGGCGCCCCGCTGCCGAAGATCAGCGCGACCCGGGACTACGGCGCGGAGGTGCGCCTGCACGGACAGGTGGTCGACGAGACCCTGGCCGCAGCCGAGGAGTACGCCGCGGAGACGGGCGCGGTGTTCATCCACCCCTTCGACCACCCGGACGTCATCGCCGGCCAGGGCACGGTCGGCCTGGAGATCCTGGAGCAGTGCCCGGAGGTGCGCACGGTCGTCGTCGGGGTCGGCGGCGGCGGGCTCGCCGCCGGGATCGCGGTGGCGGTGAAGGGGATCAGGCCGGACGTCAGGATCGTCGGCGTACAGGCGGAGGGCGCGGCGGCCTATCCGCTCTCGCTGGCCGCCGGTCACCCGGTGTCGGTGGAGAACCCGGCGACGATGGCCGACGGGATCAAGGTGGGGCGGCCGGGCGCGGTGCCGTTCGGGATCATCGAGGACCTGGTAGACGAGGTGCGCACGGTGAGCGAGGACCGGTTGTCCGCCGCGCTGCTGCTGTGCCTGGAGCGGGCCAAGCTGGTCGTGGAGCCGGCCGGGGCGAGCCCGGTCGCGGCGCTGCTGGCCGCGCCGGACGCCTTCGAGGGACCGGTCGTCGCGGTCCTCTCCGGCGGGAACGTGGACCCGGTGCTGATGCAGCGCGTACTGCGGCACGGCATGGCCGCGCAGGGCCGGTATCTGGCCGTCCGGCTCCGGCTGACCGACCGGCCGGGCGCCCTCGCCACGCTCCTCGGGGTGCTGTCGGCGGTCGACGCCAATGTCCTCGACGTGAGCCACGTACGGACCGGCCCCCGGCTCGGGCTCACGGAGGCGGAGGTGGAGCTGCACCTGGAGACGAAGGGCCCGGTGCACTGCGCCGAGGTCGGCCAGGCCCTCCGGGAGGCGGGTTACACCGTCATCGGCTGAGGCCGTTGCCCGTCCTCCATCTCTCCGGCGTCCCTCTGTCGTCCTCTGTCGTCCCTCTGTCGTCCCTCTGACCTCTCCCTGTCGTCTCTCTGGCATCTCTCCGACGACCCATCGGATGAGGTTCATTGAGGAACGCGATACATCGCGTTATGGTGTGGCCGCATGTACAGGACCACATGTGGAAAACCCCAGGCGTATTCGTGCGCGCAAACCTAGCCTTTCCCGAAGAATCCCCGATGACGTGGAGACAGACATGCCAGGCGCCATCCATGCCGAAGGCCTGGTGAAGACCTTCGGCGACGTAAGGGCCCTCGACGGCGTAGACCTCGACGTGCCCGAGGGCACGGTGCTCGGCCTGCTCGGGCCGAACGGCGCCGGCAAGACGACGGCCGTCCGCTGCCTGACGACCCTGCTGCGCCCCGACAGCGGCAGGGCGGTCGTCGCGGGCGTGGACGTGCTGAAGGACCCCGACGCCGTGCGCCGGTCCATAGGCCTGTCCGGCCAGTTCGCGGCGGTCGACGAGTATCTGACCGGCCGGGAGAACCTGCAGATGGTCGGGCAGCTGTACCAGATGAGGTCCAAGGCGGCGAAGCAGCGCGCAACCGAGCTGCTGGAGCAGTTCAACCTCGCGGACGCCGCCGACCGCCCCGCCAAGACCTACTCCGGAGGCATGCGCCGCCGGCTCGACCTCGCCGCGGCCCTGGTGGTCTCGCCGCCGGTGATGTTCATGGACGAGCCGACGACCGGTCTCGACCCGCGCAACCGCCAGCAGCTGTGGGAGGTCATCAAGCAGCTCGTCCTGGGCGGTACGACCCTGCTGCTCACCACGCAGTACCTGGAGGAGGCCGACCACCTCGCGCACGACATAGCGGTGGTCGACCACGGCCGGGTCATCGCCAAGGGCACCTCCGACCAGCTCAAGGCCCGCACGGGCGGCGAGCGCGTCGAGGTCGTGGTGCACGAGCGTGAGCACATCGCGGGCGCCGCCGGGGTGTTGCGCGGTTTCGGCAAGGGCGACGTCACGGTCGAGGAGCACACCCGCCAGCTCACGGTTCCGGTCACCGGAGGCGCCAAGCTGCTCGCCGAGATCATCCGCGAGCTGGACTCCCGCGGGATCGAGATAGACGACATCGGGCTGCGCCGCCCCACCCTCGACGACGTCTTCCTGTCGCTGACGGGACACGTGGCCGAGGCCGCCGACCAGGACGAGTCGAACGGCAAGGAGGCCGTGAAATGAGCGCCGTCAGTGAATCGGTGCGGGTGGCACCGCCGGGCAACCCCGTCGTGCGGTCGTTCCGCGACTCGATGGTGGTGGCGAAACGCAACCTGATCCGCATGTCCAGGATCCCCGAGATGATCATCTACGGGCTGATCCAGCCGATCATGTTCGTGGTTCTGTTCACCTACGTCTTCGGCGGTTCCATGCAGATCGGCGGCAGTACCAGCGCCGTCGACTACAAGAACTTCCTCATGGCGGGCATCTTCGCGCAGACCGTCACGTTCGCCACCGCGAGCTCCGGCGCCGGTATCGCCGACGACATGCACAAGGGGCTCATCGACCGCTTCCGCTCCCTGCCGATGGCACGCGGCGCGGTGCTGACCGGGCGCACCCTCGCCGACCTGGTGCAGACGGCCGTGACCCTGGTCGTGCTCGCCGTGGTCGCCCTGCTGGTGGGCTGGCGTGTCGGGTCCGACGGCGACACCAATGCCGGCAAGGTGCTCGCCGCCTTCGGTCTGCTGCTCCTGCTCGGTTACGCGTTCACCTGGATCGGTGCCCTGATCGGCATGTCCGTGCGCACTCCCGAGGCGGCCACGTCCAGCGGGCTGATCTGGCTGTTCCCGGTGACGTTCATCTCCAATGCCTTCGTGGACCCCGGCCACATGACGCCGTGGCTGCGGCACATAGCGGAGTGGAACCCGTTCAGCGCCACCGCGCAGGCCTGCCGCGTGCTCTTCGCCAACCCCGGCCGGTCCACCTCGCACGCCTGGCCCATGGTGCACCCGGTCTGGGCCTCGCTGATCTACTCGGTTCTGATCATCGCCGCCTTCCGCACCCTGGCCGTCCGCAAGTACCGCTCGGCCACCGCCTGACGGCTGCGGACACGGCACAGCAGCCGGGGCACGGCACCGCCCCCGGGTACGGCGAAGCCCCTGGTGCCCGGCATTGCGGGCACCAGGGGCTCGAGGTCACTGCGGGTGGGGGATCAGCCCGAGTACGGCTCCGCCTTCAGGATCCGCACCGAGGCCTTCTTGCCGTTCGGCAGCTCGTACTCCGCGTCCTCGCCGACCTTGTGGCCGATGACGCCGGCGCCGAGCGGAGACTGCGGCGAGTACGTCTCGATGTCGGCGCTCGCGTACTCGCGGGAGGCGAGCAGGAACGTCAGCGTGTCGTCCTCGTCACCGTCGAAGGCGATCGTGACGACCATGCCCGGCGCGACGGCACCGTCGGCGGAGACCGGGGCCTCGCCCACCTTGGCGTTCTCGAGGAGCTGGGTCAGCTGCCGCACACGCAGCTCCTGCTTGCCCTGCTCCTCCTTGGCCGCGTGGTACCCGCCGTTCTCACGCAGGTCGCCCTCCTCGCGCGCGGCCGCGATCTTGGCGGCGATCTCCGTGCGCGCAGGACCAGTAAGGTACTCAAGCTCGTCCTTGAGCTTGTTGTACGCCTCCTGGGTCAGCCAGGTGACGTTCTCGCTGGTCTGGGTCACAGGGTGCTCCTCGTCGGTACTGGGAATACAAAGCATCGCCCTACCCAGAAGAATGTTCCCTCTTGGATGGGCGAAACCACGAGCCTAACAATTCAAGGCCGCAAGGGGGAGGACATAAGCCATCAGAATCACATCAACGCAGGTCAGCGTGTACGTATTCCGGGTGAAGCCGGACAGCGTCCGGCCTGTCAGCCGGTGTGACAGCCGAGCAGCTCGGCCGTCGTGCCCTTCTGCGTCGTACGCAGCGTGACGACCCGGTCGATGCGCGTGGCCGACCCGGTGAAGCGGAAGTCGGCCCGGCCCACCTCGGAGCCGTCCGCCGCCTGGGACCGCAGGGTGCAGTAGCCCGAGGCACCGGAGTCCTTGTGGACCTCCAGATGCACCTTGACCGCGTTGTCCGTGGCGTCGAAGGTGATCACCTGGGCGCTGATCTTGCTCTCCACGACGTAGTGGTAGGCGAAGTAGGCGACCAGTGCGAGCAGGGCCGCGCCGAACACCGCACCGGCGACCCTGAGCTTGCGGTCGGCACGCTCGTCCGAGGACCGGCCGTAGCGGCCCTCGGGCAGCCGCGCGCTCGCCGTGCTCATGATCGTCCTCTCGGCAGAACCGGACCCGGAATTATTCGCCCCCCGATTCCGTCACTATAGAAGCCGCCGAATGCGCCCGAAGGCACGGGGGCGCCGACTTACCGAGGATTGAGTCTTGACTGACCAGCTGCGACTGATGGCCGTTCACGCGCACCCCGACGACGAGTCGAGCAAGGGCGCGGCCACCATGGCGAAGTACGTGTCCGAGGGGGTGGACGTGCTGGTGGTGACCTGCACCGGCGGAGAGCGCGGGTCCATCCTCAATCCCAAGCTCCAGGGTGACCGGTACATCGAGGAGCACATCCACGAGGTACGCAAGAAGGAGATGGACGAGGCCCGCGAGATCCTCGGCGTCAGCCAGGAGTGGCTCGGCTTCGTCGACTCGGGGCTGCCCGAGGGCGATCCGCTGCCGCCGCTGCCCGAGGGCTGCTTCGCCCTGGAGGACGTCGACAAGGCGGCCGGCGAGCTGGTGAGGCAGATCCGCTCCTTCCGTCCGCAGGTGATCACCACCTACGACGAGAACGGCGGCTACCCGCACCCCGACCACATCATGACCCACAAGATCTCCATGGTGGCGTTCGAGGGCGCGGCGGACACCGAGAAGTACCCCGAGGCCGAGTTCGGCCCCGCCTACCAGCCGCTGAAGCTGTACTACAACCAGGGCTTCAACCGCCCCCGCACCGAGGCGCTGCACAACGCGATGCTCGAGCGCGGCCTGGAGTCGCCGTACGGGGAGTGGCTCAAGCGCTGGAGCGAGATGCAGCGCACCGAGCGCACGCTGACCACGCACATTCCGTGCGCGGACTTCTTCGAGATCCGCGACAAGGCGCTGATCGCGCACGCCACGCAGATCGACCCCGACGGCGGCTGGTTCCGGGTGCCGATGGAGCTGCAGAGGGAGGTCTGGCCGACGGAGGAGTACGAGCTGGCGAAGTCCCTCGTCGACACCTCCCTCCCCGAGGACGACCTCTTCGCGGGCATCCGCGACAATGCCTGACATGAGCGCAAGCGCGAACCTGGCAGTGACGCACCTCGTTCCCCTGGCCAAGGACCTCGACCAGAACAAGGTCACCCCCGGTGTCCTCGGCTTCATCGTCTTCGCGGTGATGGCCCTGGCGGTGTGGGGCCTGATGAAGTCGATGAGCAAGCACATGAACAAGGTCGACTTCAAAGAGACCCCGGACCCCGAAGCGGAGCCGGCCGAGAAGACCGGCTCCCCGGCACAGCGGGGCTGAGGCGGCGGCTCAGCGCGCGGCCGGTACCGCCACCCCCATCACCTCCCGGGCGTGGCGGTCCGGAGTCATGCGCAGGCGCCACGCCTGCCAGCCGTCGTCCAGGCTGATTCCGCGCTCCAGCAGCAGGGCGTAGGCAGGGACGCAGTCGGCGAGCTTCTCGTCCCGCAGGGGGTGGCCGGCGCGGGCCAGCTGTGCCAGCTCCTCCTGCGCGACCGCCGTACCCACCTCCACCCCGCCGGGGGCCGCGTACGGCAGCAGCGTGCAGCGCAGGAAGCGGGCCCAGTCCTCGCCGCGCCGGTCGCCGTAGGAGCCGAACGACTCCAGCGCCTCGTCGCACAGGGCCAGCGCCGCCTGCGTGCGGGCGTTGCCCGCGTCGACCACCGCCAGCTCCAGGCACGTCCAGGCCTCGCCGTGCGCGACGCCGATGCGCTGGAAGTCGGCGCGGGCGTCCACGAGAAGCTGCCGGGCGAAGCCGGAGTTGCGCAGCGAACCGGTCTGGGCGGCCCGCTGGTCGCGGGTGACCCGGGCCGAGTGGTGCCGGGCGCAGGCCAGGCCGTAGACGTCCCGCATCCGGGAGAACATCGTGCGGGACCGCTCCAGGTCGCGTACCGCGAGGTCCAGGTCGCCGGCCTCCTCCAGCGCCTGGCCCAGGTAGTACAGCGTCCACGCCTGGCCGCGCGCGTCCTCGTTCTCCCGGTGCCGGGCGGCTGCCTGCCGCAGGCTCTCCACGGCCGGTGCGGCGTCGCCGGCCACCAGACGGGCCCGGGCCAGCTGGGTCAGCGCCCACGCCTCTCCGCGTGCGTCGCGCGTGCGGCCGTAGCGCTCCAGGGCCGCCCGCAGCTCGCTCTCCGCGCGCGGTACGTCCCCCATCCTGAGCGCCAGCTGGCCGAGCTGGAAGTGCGCCCAGGCCTCCCCGTGCACCGAACCGCCCTCGCGGTGCAGGACCAGGGAGCGGGTCAGCAGCTCCAGGGCCTCCGCCGGCCTGGCCCGGTCGCGCTGGACGGCCCCCAGTGCGTGCATCGTCCAGGCCCGGTCCGTCGCCAGCTCCGGCGCGCCCTGCAGATCCAGCGCTTCTTGCAGCTTGGCGGCGGCCTCGCCGAGGTTGCCCTGGTGGTGCAGGGTGATCCCGAGCGAGGCCAGGGCGCGGGCCGCACCCGCGTCGTGGTGCGCCTCCCGGTACAGGTCGACCACCGAGGCCAGCGTGGCGCGTGCCTTGTCCAGCTCGCCCAGCTGCCGGGCAGCGATACCGGTACGCCACTGCACGGAGCGCACCAGCAGCCCCTGGTCCACCGCCTGCGCCAGCTCGCTTATCTCGCCCAGCCGGTACAGGTCGCCGCGCAGCAGGCAGTAGTCGCACAGCGCGCCCAGCAGGTTCTGCACCGCGGACTGGTTCACCCCCTCGGCGTGGCGCAGCGCAGCGGTGATGAAGCTGGACTCGTCGTCCAGCCAGCGCAGCGCCTCCTCCAGAGAGGTGAAGCCGTGCGAGCCGAACCGGTTGGAGCGGGTCGACATGTTCCCGTCGACCAGACGCAGCACCGAGTCGGCCAGCTCGGCGTAGTTCACGATCAGGCGTTCCTGCGCGGCCGAGCGCTCGGCGGGGTCCTCCTCGTCGAGCAGCCGGGCCTGGGCGAAGCCGCGCACCAGGTCGTGCAGCCGGTAGCGGCTGCCGCGCACGTGGTCGACGAGGCCGGCGCGGGCGAGGTCGGCGAGGTGGCGTGTGGCCTGGCCCTCGTCCGTGGCGAGCAGGGCGGCGGCCGCCGCGGCGCCCAGCGAGGCGCGGCCCACGAGTGCGAGCCGGCGCAGCAGCCGGCGTGAGGACTGCGGCTGGTCGGTGTAGCGCAGCCACAGGGCACGCTCGACCGGCTCCACCGGGCCGTACGCGGCGAGGTCCGCGGCCAGTTGCCGGGGCGAGCGCGGGCCGAGCGCGGAACCGGCGATCCGCAGCGCCAGCGGCAGGCCACCGGTGAGGTCCCGGATCCGGTCGGCGGACTCGGCGTCGTACGGCCCCGACGCGTCCTCGGCGGCTGCAGCGAGCAGTTCTTCGGCGCCCGCCGCGTCCAGCGCCTCGACCGGCAGGTGGTGCACCCAGGCCGGCAGGTCCGCGGGCAGGTCGAGGGCCGTACGGGCGGTGACCAGGACCAGGCTGTCGGAGCGCTCGGGCACCAGCGCCCGCACCTGCTCCGGGTCCGAGGCGTCGTCCAGCACGATCGTCACCGGCAGGCCGGTCAGATGCCGGTGGTAGAGCTCGCCGAGCCGCTTGACCTGCTGGTCGGGGGAGGAGCGCTCGCGGAACAGCAGCTGTTCGCGGGGCGCGCCGAGCCGGTTGAGCAGGTGCAACAGGGCGTCCCGGGTCGACAGCGGTGCCTCCTCCCGCCTGCCGCCGCGCAGATCCACCACCACCGCGCCGCGGAAGTGGTCGCGCAGCTCGTGCGCCGCGCGCACCGCGAGGGTGGTGCGGCCCGAGCCCGGCTCACCGTGCAGCACCACCACGGTGGCCCGGGTGTCCGTGGCCGCCCGGGCCGCCTGCGCCCACTGCCGGATCCGTGCCAGCTCCGCCCGGCGTCCCGCGAACGGACCCTCCTCGTCCGGTAGTTGGCCGAAAGACTGCTCCAGCACGGTGCGCCGCCGGGCCGCCGCGCTCTTGTCCGCACCGCGCAGCGCCGGACCGCCCTTCTTCTGCGCGGCCGTGGACGCGCTCAGCACCCGCTGCTGGTCGAGGAACGGGCGGATGCCGCGCACCTCCAGCGCGGTGAGCCACTGAAGCCGCAGCTGCTCGGCCCCGCCCGGCTGGCCGGCGGCGCCCGCGCGGTGATGTGCGGCGGGCAGATGCGCGCCCGCCACCTTCGCCACCGAGGCGGCGGCACCGGCCACGCCCGCGGCGACGCCCGCGCCGGCAGCCGTACCCGCACCGGTGCCGAGCGAGAGGTCGGCCACGGCGGCCGCCACCGCGCCGACGGCCGCCACCAGCAGGGCGGTTCCGGCGCCCGCGCGGGCGTACCGCTGCCCGAAGGTCAGCCGGCCCGCCTCGGTCTCGTCCAGTGCGCGGGCGTAGGCCTCGTACTCCTCGCCGGCCGCCCCCGCCATGGCGTCGAGCGCACCGCGCGCCCGCGTCAGCAGCAGCTGCCCGTCGATCCGTCCGCCCGAGCGCCGTACCTCCTCCTCCACGGCCCGCACCAGCAGCCGCTCGGCCTCCGCCCGATGGCCGTCCTGCATGTCCCGTCCCCCTCCGGCGGCAACTCCCTTGGCTACGAGTGTGCTTCGGGGAGGCCCGGATGGCGAGGGGGTGGTGATCAGCGGGTGCGGTGAGGGCTCGGTGCCTTTGCCTGCCGGGTGGCCGGAAGGGACCCGTCGAGGGCCCATGGCGCCTCCCGCCGGCCACGCCCCCTGCCCAGCGCGAGGTAGACGCACGCCCCCGCCAGAGCCCCCTCCGCCACCGCGCACAGCAGCGCCCGGGCCAGAGGGGCGCCGGAGCCTGCCGTCGTGACGTCGAACCAGGCGTCCAGCACGGCCACCGCGGCCGTCGCCGAGGCGGTCAGGGCGGCCTTGGGGTCGCCGCGCAGACCGAGCACGGCCGTGGTCGCGCAGCCCGCCGTCATGAGGACGTCGAGACCGATCCAGGCCAGCGGCCAGTGGTCCACCTCCGCGCTGCCCGGCAGGGTCAGGGCCAGCACCACCATCCACGGCACCAGCAGGACCGCCGCGGCTCCCAGCCCGACGAGCGCCCACTTCTTGCTCGGCCTCACCGTCAGCTCCCCTTCCCGAGGCGGTCTTCAGCTGCCTCTTCGTGTCTCCCACCGCCCCGACCGTAAACCGCAGAGAAAATTCTGCAAAGAAAATTCGGCGAATCTCAGGGGCTTCTCAGGGTGCTCGGAGCTCCCGGCGTTACCGTTGCGCCATGACCGACGGCCCGCCCGAGATGACCAGCCTGGAGCGCACCGCCCTCTACAAGTCCCTGGGCAATCCGCTGCGCCGCCGGATCCTCGAACACCTCGGCCGGCACGGCGAGGCGAACTCCACCGTGCTCGCCCGCGAACTCGGCGAGAGCTCCGGCACCACCAGCTACCACCTGCGCAAACTCGCCGAGCAGCGGCTCATCGAGGAGATCCCGGAGAAGTCCGGCGGCCGCGAGCGCTGGTGGCGGGCGCTGCCCTTCCGGCACACCACGCCCGACCCCGCCACGATGCCCCCCGAGGAGTACGAGGCGGCCGTCCGGCTCGCCCATCTGAAGATCGAGTTCGACACCGCCCTGTACCGCCGCGCCCACCAGGAGTACCGCGGGCCCGGGGGCTGGTCCCAGGTCCAGCGCCACGGCACCTGGCTGACCAGGGAGGAACTCCTGGACTTCATGCGCGAGTACCAGGCGCTGCTGGACCGCTACGGCCACCCGCGCGAGGAGGCCCCCGAGGGGGCGCGCCCGGTGCTCATGCGTTTCTACGCGGTGCCCGAGCCCGTGGGAGAGTGGAACGGTGAACCGACTGGCCCATGAGACGTCCCCGTATCTGCTCCAGCACGCCGACAACCCCGTCGACTGGTGGCCCTGGTCGGCCGAGGCCTTCGAGGAGGCCCGCAGGGCGAACAGACCCGTGCTGCTGAGTGTCGGGTACAGCTCGTGCCACTGGTGTCACGTCATGGCGCGCGAGTCCTTCGAGGACCGCACCACCGCCGAGTATCTCAACGAGCACTTCGTCAACATCAAGGTCGACCGCGAGGAACGCCCGGACGTCGACGCCGTCTACATGGAGGCCGTCCAGGCCGCGACCGGGCACGGCGGCTGGCCGATGACCGTCTTCCTCACCCCGGACGCCGAGCCCTTCTACTTCGGGACCTACTTCCCGCCCGCGCCCCAGCACGGCATGCCCTCCTTCCGGCAGGTGCTGGAGGGCGTCCGGCAGGCCTGGGACACCCGGCACGAGGAGGTCACCGAGGTCGCCGGGAAGATCGTCCGCGATCTCGCCCAGCGGGAGCTCGGCCAACGGGGCGCGCAGCCGCCCGGTGAGCAGGAACTCGCCCAGGCGCTCCTCGGGCTCATCCGCGAGTACGACCCGCAGCGCGGCGGATTCGGCGGGGCACCGAAGTTCCCGCCGTCCATGGTGCTGGAGTTCCTGCTGCGGCATCACGCGCGGACCGGCGCCGAGGGCGCGCTGCAGATGGCCCAGGACACCTGCGAGCGCATGGCCCGCGGCGGCCTCTACGACCAGCTCGGCGGCGGCTTCGCCCGCTACTCCGTCGACCGCGACTGGGTCGTGCCCCATTTCGAGAAGATGCTCTACGACAACGCGCTGCTCTGCCGGGTGTACGCGCATCTGTGGCGGGCCACCGGATCCGGCCTCGCCCGGCGCGTGGCGCTGGAGACCGCCGACTTCCTGGTGCGCGAACTGCGGACGGACGAGGGCGGGTTCGCCTCGGCGCTCGACGCCGACAGCGACGACGGCACCGGCAGGCATGTCGAGGGCGCGTACTACGTGTGGACGCCCGAGCGGCTGCGCGCCGTCCTGGGCGACGCGGACGGCGCACTCGCCGCGCAGTACTTCGGCGTGACCGACGAGGGTACCTTCGAACACGGGCAGTCCGTTCTCCAGCTGCCGCAGGACGAGGGCGTGTTCGACGCCGACAAGGTCGCCTCCGTCAGGGAGCGGCTGCTGCGGGCGCGTGAGGAGCGCCCCGCACCGGGCCGGGACGACAAGGTGGTCGCCGCCTGGAACGGCCTCGCCATCGCGGCGCTCGCCGAGACCGGCGCCTACTTTGGCCGGCCCGACCTGATCGAGGCCGCCCTCGCCGCCGCCGACCTGCTGGTCCGGGTGCACCTGGACCAGCACGCCCGGCTCGCCCGGACCAGCAGGGACGGCAGGGTCGGCCCCAACGCCGGGGTGCTGGAGGACTACGCCGACGTCGCCGAGGGCTTCCTCGCGCTCGCGTCCGTGACCGGCGAGGGCGTCTGGCTGGACTTCGCCGGGCTCCTCCTCGACCATGTGCTCGCCCGTTTCACCGACCCGGGGACCGGCGCGCTGTACGACACCGCCGCCGACGCCGAGCGGCTCATCCGCCGGCCGCAGGACCCGACCGACAACGCCACTCCGTCGGGGTGGACCGCGGCGGCGGGCGCGTTGCTGACCTATGCCGCGCACACGGCTTCGGCGTCGCATCGGGCCGCCGCCGAGGGGGCGCTGGGGATCGTGAAGACCCTCGGGCCGCGCGTGCCCCGGTTCGTCGGCTGGGGACTCGCCGCCGCCGAGGCCCTGCTCGACGGGCCCCGGGAGGTCGCCGTCGTAGGACCCGGTCTCGCGGACGAGCGGACGGCCGCCCTGCACCGTACGGCGCTTCTGGGTACCGCCCCGGGCGCCGTCGTCGCCGTCGGTACTGCGGAGAGTGACGAGTTCCCGCTTCTCGCCGACCGCCCGCTCGTGGCCGGTGGAGCGGCGGCGTACGTCTGCCGCAACTTCACGTGCGACGCGCCGACGACCGATCCGGAGCGGCTGCGGGACCTGCTCAACAGCGGGTGAACGGTCGCTGAGCTGTGCGGTGCGCGGGGGAAGGGACAGGCGAACTGTCCGAAAGGGAGCAGGTGTTCGGATAGATCCCGCTACCCGCAGCGCCGTTCCGAAACACGCTATTTATCGGAAGAGTTCCCGCGTTTCACACTTCCCCCCTAGTCTCTCCACGTCGGGTCAACGGATGATCACTCACCGTGGCCCGTACAGGGGTAATCGGGGATCTGGGGGGATCTTTTGCTCACGTCTGTCTTCTTGGCCGCTGTCTCACTGGCTCTGTTCTGGATGGCGGCCTTCACCCTGTGGTGGCAGATGCACGCCTGGCGCACGCCCGAGGTGCTGGCCTCCACCCGGTTCGGCAGGCCGGACGGCGACGAACACCTGTCGTTCTCACTGCTGTTGCCGGCCCGGCACGAACAGGCCGTGCTGGACCACACGATCCAGCGGCTGCTGGAATCCACGCACACCGACTTCGAGATCATCGTGATCGTCGGGCACGACGACCCCGAGACCACGGCCGTGGCCGAGGGGGCGGCCGTCCGTGACCGGCGCGTCCGGGTCGTCGTCGACACCCACGAGAAGAAGAACAAGCCGAAGGCCATGAACACGGCGCTGCCGCACTGCCGCGGCGACGTCGTGGGGGTCTTCGACGCGGAGGACCAGGTCCATCCGGAGCTGCTGGCGCACGTCGACCACGCGTTCCGGACCACCGGTGCGGACGTCGTCCAGGGCGGTGTCCAGCTCATCAACTTCCACTCCAGCTGGTACAGCCTGCGCAACTGCCTGGAGTACTTCTTCTGGTTCCGCTCCCGGCTGCACCTGCACGCGCAGAAGGGATTCATCCCGCTCGGCGGCAACACCGTGTTCGTGCGGACCGGCGTCCTCAGGGAAGCGGACGGCTGGGACCCGAACTGCCTCGCCGAGGACTGCGACCTGGGCGTGCGCCTGTCCAGCATCGGCAAGAAGGTCGTCGTCGCCTACGACTCCGACATGGTCACCCGTGAGGAGACACCCGGAAGCCTCATGTCGCTGCTCAAGCAGCGCACCCGCTGGAACCAGGGCTTCCTGCAGGTGTACCGGAAGAGGGACTGGCGGCAACTGCCCGCCTTCGGGCAGCGGTTGCTGGCCCGGTACACGCTGATGACACCGTTCCTGCAGGCCTTCTCCGGTGTGATCATCCCGCTGAACGCGGCCGTCGCGCTCTTCCTCGACGTGCCCGTCGGCGTCGCCTTCCTCACCTTCCTGCCGCTGGTCACCGCTGCCGTCACCTTCGTCTTCGAGGTGGTCGGCCTGCACGACTTCGGCCGGCAGTACGGCCTGAAGGTCCGCTTCGTCCACTACGTGAAGCTGATCGTGGGCGGCCCCTTCTACCAGGTCCTCCTCGCCGGTGCCGCGATCCGCGCCGTATGGCGCGAGCAACGCGGCCGCAACGACTGGGAGTTGACGACGCACGTCGGCGCACACCTCACCGCGGCCGAGCCCATCCGAGAGGACGTTCCTGCGTGACCTCCACACTTCCCGCGGTGACCGCAGCGAAGGTCCCCGCAGGGCGCCGACGTGTGCCCGAAACGCCCTCGACCGGCCGCCCACAGCCGCCGGTACGACTCCGCTCCTCCCGCTCCGACCTGCTGCTCTGCGGTGCCCTGCTGGGGGTGATCCTCGTCGTCCAGGGCTGGAACATCGCCGACTACCCGACCCTCAGCGACGACGAGGGCACCTACCTCGCCCAGGCCTGGGCCGTCCAGCAGGGCCGGGGCCTCGCCCACTACACCTACTGGTACGACCACCCGCCGCTCGGCTGGATCCAGATAGCCCTGCTCAGCCGGCTCCCGTCGGCGATCAGTCCCGGCTCGATGACCGTCGGCACCATGCGGATCCTCATGCTCGGGATCAGCGGTGTCAGCGCGGTCCTCGTCCACGTCCTCGGCCGCCGGCTCCGGCTGCCGCGCTGGGCCGCCGGACTCGGCATGGCCCTGTTCGGGCTCTCCCCGCTCGCGGTCGTCCTGAGCCGGGAGATCTTCCTCGACAACATCGCGGTGATGTGGCTGCTGCTGGCGTTCTGCCTGGCGGCCTCGCCCAGCCGCCATCTGTGGCACCACTTCGGCGCGGGCCTGGCCGCCGCGGCGGGTGTGCTCACCAAGGAGACGATGCTCGTCGTCCTGCCCGCCCTGTTCGTCACCATGTGGGGGCACAGCCACCGCGACACCCGCAAGTTCGCCCTCACCGGCGCCGTCACCGCCTGCGCCCTGATCGGCTTCGCCTACCCGCTGTTCGCCCTGCTCAAGGGCGAGCTGCTCCCGGGCCCCGGGCACGTGTCCCTGTGGGACGGCATCACCTACCAGATGTCCCGGCCGGGTTCGGGCTTCCTCCTCGACCGGGGCTCCGGCTCCTACGCCGTCCTGCACTCCTGGCTGTACTACGACCGTGTGCTGCCCCTCGGCGGCCTCGCCGGAGCCCTTCTGCTGCTGCTGACCCGGCGCTGGTCGGTCACCGCCCGCGCCCTCGCCGGCCCCGCGCTGACGGTCGCCGTCCTGGCGGCCGTGGCACTGCGTCCGAACGGCTATCTGCCCGCGATGTACGTCATCGGTGCGCTGCCCTTCCTCGCCCTGGTCCTGGCCGGCGGCGCCGCGTCCGTCGCGCACGCGGTCCTGCGCAGATGGCGGCCCGAGGGCGAGAAGCGGTACATCACCGGGGGCCGGTACGCGCTCGCCGCCGTCCTCGCCGTCGCAGCCGGGGCGTACGTCGTGCCGCACTGGTACGACGGCGACCGCACCGCCGTCACCGCCGACGTCAACAAGCCCTACCGGCAGGCCTCCCACTGGCTCGGCACCGAGGTGGCCAACCCGCAGGACACCCGCGTCCTTGTCGACGACGCCCTCTGGCTGGACCTCGTGCACGCCGGATACCGGCCCGGGCCCGGCGCCATCTGGTTCTACAAGGCCGACCTCGACCCGGCGGTCACCAGGACGATGCCGCACGGCTGGCGGGACATCGACTACGTCGTCGCCTCGCCGACCGTGCGCCGCGACGCCAAGGACCTGCCCACCGTCAGGGCCGCGATCGAGCACTCCACGCCGGTCGCCACCTTCGGCACCGGGCCCGACCGCATCGAGATCCGGCACGTCCAGGCCGTCGGAGGCGCGCGATGACCGGCCACGAGTACACCGCGCCGGTCCCCGGCCTGGACGCCGTCGAGGTCCCCGAACCCGGGGCCGTCACCATCGTCGTACCGACCTTCAACGAGTCGGCGAACATCCGGCAGTTGCTGCACCAGGTCACCGAGTCGGTGCCCGCACGGCTGCCCTGCGAGGTCGTGTTCGTGGACGACTCCACCGACGACACCCCGGAGGTGATCCGCGAGGCCGCCCAGGACTGCCCGTTCCCGGTGGCCGTACTGCACCGCGAGGAACCCGCCGGCGGACTCGGCGGCGCGGTCGTCGAGGGACTGAAGGCGGCGACCTCGGAGTGGATCGTGGTCATGGACGGCGACTGCCAGCATCCACCGTCCCTCGTGCCGGACCTGGTGGCCACCGGCGAGCGGGCGAACGCCGCCCTGGTCGTCGCCTCCCGGTACATCGAGGGCGGCAGCAGGGCGGGGCTCGCCGGCGGCTACCGGGTGGCCGTCTCGCGCGGCGCGACCTGGCTCGCCAAGGCCCTCTTCCCCCGCAGGCTGCGCGGCATCAGCGACCCGATGAGCGGCTTCTTCGCCATCCGGCGCAGCGCGGTCACCGCCGACGTCCTCAAGCCCCTCGGCTACAAGATCCTGCTCGAGCTGGCCGTCCGCAGCCGCCCCCGGCAGGTCGCCGAGGTGCCGTTCGTCTTCCAGGACCGGTTCGCCGGCGAGTCCAAGTCCACCGCCCGGGAGGGCTTGCGCTTCCTGCGCCATCTCGCCGGGCTGCGCACCGCGTCCCCGGCCGCCCGGATGGTCGGCTTCGGGCTGATCGGCGCGAGCGGGTTCGTGCCGAACCTCGTCGGGCTGTGGGCACTGACCGCCCTCGAGATGCACTACCTGCCCGCCGAGGTCCTCGCCAACCAGCTCGGGGTCGCCTGGAACTTCCTGCTCATCGAGCAGCTGCTGTTCCGCGACCGGCGCGCACACCGCCGCTGGTGGGACCGGCTCGGCCGGTTCGCGCTGCTGGCCAACGCCGACCTGGTGCTGCGCATCCCGCTGATCGCCCTCCTCGTCGGCCGGTTCGGCATGGGTGCCCTGCCCGCCACCGCGCTCGCGCTGGTCATGACGTTCGTCCTGCGTTTCGTCGGCACCGAGGCGCTGGTCTACCTCCCCCGCCGCCGGGGGAGCCGAGCAAGGAGAGCCGTGTGAGAGCCACGTACCGCAGACGGACCGCGCTCGTCGGGGTGGGCGCCCTGACCGCCGGTCTGCTCCTGACCGCGCCGCAGCCGGCGGAGGCCGCCAACCTGATCAAGAACCCCGGCTTCGAGACCTCCGGCAGCGACGACATGCCGTACTGCTGGGAGAAGTCGGGCTGGGGCGACAACGACTTCGGCTTCGAGACGACCTCGGACGCCCACTCCGGGTCCAGGGCCATGAAGGTCACGGTCACCCGCCGGGTCTCCGGCGACCGCAAGGCGATGATCACCGAGTCGACGGACTGCGCACCGGGGGTGAGCGCCGGCAAGCAGTACGACCTGGGACTCTGGTACAGGACCACCACTCCGGACGCCAACATCACCCTCTTCCGGCACGACATCACCGCCGGCTGGCAGTACTGGACCGACCTCAAGACCCTGGACATGGCCTCGGCCTGGACGCAGGCCACCGTCCGCACCCCCGAGGTGCCGGCCGGCACCGACCGCATCACCTGGGGTGTCTCCGTCTACGGCACCGGCTCGGCGACCACCGACGACTACACCATGGACCAGGTCCCGGACCCGCTGCCGCCGGCCCGGTGCACCGGCACCGACGACCAGTGCGCCAACGGCAGCTGGTCGGTGCTGCCGACGCAGAACCCGGTCCGCTCCATGCACTCCGTCGTCCTCGACAACGGCAAGGTGCTGCTGATCGCCGGCTCCGGCAACAGCGAGGAGAACTTCGGCGCGGGCACGTTCACCTCGGCGGTGTACGACCCGGCGAACGGCACGTACAAGGTCATCTCGACGCCGAAGGACATGTTCTGCGCGGGACACGTCCAGCTGCAGGACGGCCGGGTGCTGGTGCTGAGCGGCAACAAGGCGTACCCGGTCGCGGGCGGGCACGGCTACGAGGGGTTCAAGGACTCCTACGTCTTCGATCCCCGGACGGAGACCTACAGCAGGACCAACGACCTCAACGACGGCCACTGGTACCCGTCGGCGACCGAGCTGGGCAACGGTGACGTCATCTCCTTCGGCGGGCTGCGCGAGGACTCCACCGGCTCGGTGACCGCGGAGAGGTTCAGTGCCGCGCAGAACCAGTGGCTGCCGCTGTCGCAGGTCAACCAGACCTGGTCGTACTGGGGTCTGTACCCGGCGATGATCCTGATGCAGGACGGCCGCCTCTTCTACACGGGCAGCCACGTCTTCGGCAACAACATCCCCGGCACCGGCGCGGCGATCTACGACTACGACGCCAACACCGTCACCCAGATCCCGGGGCTGCAGAACAAGGACGAGCGCGACCAGTCGGCGAGCGTGCTGCTGCCCCCGGCGCAGGACCAGAAGGTCCTCACGATCGGCGGCGGCAACATCGACTCCAACCCGGACGCCGGCCGCCTCACCGACCTGATCGACCTCAAGCAGCCGAACCCGTCGTACGTAGCCGGGCCGCCGGTCCCGCAGGGCACGGTCGACCTCGGAGGCGGGCCGCGGCCGGAGACCGGCAACCAGGGCAAGATGTACGTCTCCGCGGTCCTGCTGCCCGACGGCAAGGTGCTGGAGACCGGCGGCGCCCTGCACAACCGCGCCGACCCGGTGTACGAGTCCTCGTTCTACGACCCCGGCACCAGCACCTTCGACCCGGTGGCCGCCGACCCCGAGTCCCGCGGCTACCACTCCTCGGCGTTCCTGCTGCCGGACGGCCGGGTGATGGCCACCGGCGACAACCCGGGCAACGGCAGCTGGAACCACAACGTGTCCATCTACACCCCGCCCTATCTCTACAAGGGCACCCGCCCGACGATCACCTCGGTGATCAGCCAGGAGTGGAAGTACGGCGACACCCAGCGGATCACGGTCGACCGCCCCGTCGCCAGGGCGGAGTTGATCCGTCCCGCGGCGGTCACCCACTCCTCCGACCCGAACCAGCGGTTCGTCGACCTCCCGCTGTCGGTGGACGGCAACAACGTCGACCTGAACGTCACGAACAACCCGGACATCGCCCCGCCCGGCTGGTACATGCTCTTCGCGGTCGACGCCAACGGGGTGCCGTCGGTGGCCCGGTGGGTGCACCTGACGGGCCCGGCCGCCCTGAGCGCGGCGTCCCCGCACGTCCACGCCTTCGCCGACTCGCTCACCGGCAAGGTCTCCGGCCCCGGCAAGAAGCGCGCCTCCCAGCAGGTCAGCCCGGCCATCTCCGGCTGCGACCGCCACTACGGCTCCGTCAACGTGTGTGTGCCGACGGTGTTCCCGCCCGAGGTGAGCAGGACAGCCGCTGCCCGGTGTGCCTGGCTCCAGCGGAACGACTACGGACGGCTGAAGGTGAACGGCGGTGACGACCCGCTGGGCCTGGACCCGGACCGGGACGGGCTGGCGTGCGGGAAGGGGGACGTCAGGCGCCGCTGAGGATCAGGGCGCCCAGCGTGAGTGCCGTCGTCGCCGGGGTCGCGGCACTGGTGTGGCCCCGGGCCCGGTGGCAGATCGGCCGGGGTACTCAGTCCCCGTGCGTACGCATGCTCAACGCCCGCTCCACCAAAGCCTCCAGCTGGTCGTGGTGCGCGCCCTTCCAGTACGCGCGGCCGCAGTCCGTGCACTGGGCGAAGACGTCGTACGACCGCCGGGTGCCGCCCTTGAGCTGATCGGCGACCTCGGCCTTGGTGGCCTGTTTCAGCAGGCCGTTGCAGGCGGTGCAGCGGGTCCAGGGGTTCAGGTCGGGGGAGAAGCGGTCGAGGACGTCGTGCAGCTGGTCGTCGGGGCGGGTGCTGTAGACGAACGCGCCGGCCCACAGCTCGCGGCGGCGCAGCAGGCCCCGGTCGCGGCTGAGCATCACCCGCTTCTCGGCCGCCGAGCGGGCGGCGAGGGCCGGGTCGCCGATGTCCGTCGACTCGTACGCGGTGTCCACGCCGAGCAGGCGCAGGCGGCGGGCCAGGGTGCCGAGGTGGACGTCGAGGAGGAAGCGGAGCGGGGCGCCGGGGACCCGCTGCGGACGCTCGACGGGGCGCACCCGCACCGTCTCGCCCGCCTGCGGGATGTGCGAAACCGGCACCTCGCGACCGTCCACGACCAGCGTGCCGACCTCGGTGAGCGGGACGCCGAGGGACTCGACGACATGGCCGAGCGTCGAGACGCCGTCGGTGCCGAGCGGGGTGGCTCCGGCGCGTCGGGCGGCCGGCACGAACAGGTGGAGCGCGGGCGCGACGTCGACGTGGATCTCGGCTCGGTTCACGGTGTCAGGATGGCACGGGAGGCGGCTTCGGCCTCAGCGGTTTTCGCGGGGCAGGCCGTGCTCCATGACGTCCAGGGCGCGGTCGACCAAGGCCGTGAAGTCGTCCCGGTGGTCGTTCTCCGCCCAGTACAGGGAGGTCTCCATCAGGCCGCCGATCAGGGACATGGCGTAGACCCGGACCTCCAGGCTGTCCGGGGCGCGTCCGGTGCGCTCGCCGATGGCCTCGCAGAGCATGCGGCCGGTGGCCGACATGCTCTCCATCATCCGCGAGCGTACCGCCGGGACCTGGACCATGAGGCGGGTGCGCAGCCGGGACACCTCCTCGTCCTCGGACGCGCCGAGCCGGACCGCCCGGTGCAGGACGTACCGGATGGTCTTGGCCCAGGGTTCGTCGGCGGGCCGCTGCCTGATCTCCGCCAGGATGACCGGGTCGTACTCGTCCGTGAGGACGATGTCCTCCTTGGTCGGGAAGTACCGGAAGACGGTGGACGGCGACACCTCGGCGCGCTCGGCGATCTGGTCGATCGTCGTGGCGTCGTAGCCCTGCTCCCGGACGAGGGCGTAGGTCGCCGCACGGATCGCCTCCCGGGTCTTGGTCTTCTTGCGCTCTCGCAGGCCCGGCTGCGGTCGGTCGGAGGAGGAGAGGGGGGAACGTGCGGCCGTCATGCCGGTCATTGTCCGGCATCTGCCGGCAGCGCGAGTGACAGTCACCGCACAATGAGAGAAACTCTCACAACAGAGTCACCCTCGACGAGCGCAGGGTCATCCGTGCTGGTACGCCACCAGCGAGATGCCCACGTAATGGACGACGAACGCGGCGAGGGTGAAGGAGTGGAAGACCTCGTGGAAGCCGAACCAGCGTGGTGACGGGTTCGGCCGTTTGATCCCGTAGACCACTCCGCCGGCGCTGTACAGCAGGCCGCCGACGACCACCAGGACCAGTACCGCGATGCCGCCGGTGCGCAGGAAGTCGGGCAGGAAGAAGACGGCCGCCCAGCCCATGGCGATGTAGCAGGGCGTGTAGAGCCAGCGGGGGGCGCCGACCCAGAAGACGCGGAAGACGATGCCGGCCGCGGCGGCGGCCCAGATGCCCCACAGGAGCCACTGGCCCTTGCCGCCGGGCAGGAGCAGCAGGGTCAGCGGGGTGTAGGTGCCCGCGATGATCAGGAAGATGTTGGCGTGATCCAGACGGCGCAGGACGCCGTCCATCCGGGGACTCCAGTTGCCCCGGTGGTACAGCGCGCTGACGCCGAAGAGCAGGCAGGCCGTCAGGGCGTAGATCCCGCAGGCGACCCGGCCTCTGGTGGAGTCGGCGAGGGCGGTGAGCACGAGGCCCGCGATCAGCACGGCCGGAAACATGCCGAGGTGCAGCCAGCCTCGGAGCCTCGGTTTGACCGGGTGCGGCAAGGAGAGCGCGACGGGGCCGCGGCCGTCGGCCGGCGTCTCCGTGTGCGCGTCGGGGGCGGACGCAGTCATGCGCCGCATCGTACCTACGGAACCGTAGGTTACGGACCGATACGGCCGGAGGAGGGTCGCAGAGTGGCCATCATCTCACGGAGGACTCGATCACCGTGTTCAAAAAGTCCTTCAGGCGAACTCAACGTGCACGTAAAGGAACACGGAGGTACGCAGGAAAGATGCGAAAACCGTGGCCTTCCTCACGCTGCTCACCTGTGACTCCCCCTGGACATATGCGCACGGACGACGGATGATCAAATGAGTGCGGTCGGCACCGGATGAGCGCCCCCAGTCGAACGACTGCGAAGCATCCGGGTCGCAGCCCCCACGGGGCCCCAAGGAAATATCCCTTACAAGGGTAAAAATCCCTCACTTAGGAGCAATCGTGGCGCGCGACATCGCGGCTCCCGTCCCCACCACCCACCAGGAACTGATCTCGTGGGTCAACGAGATCGCCGAACTGACCCAGCCGGACAGCGTGGTCTGGTGTGACGGATCCGAGGCCGAGTACGAGCGGCTGTGCGAAGAGCTGGTGGCCAAGGGCACCTTCAAGAAGCTCGACCCGATCAAGCGCCCCAACTCCTACTACGCCGCCTCCGACCCGAGTGACGTCGCCCGCGTCGAGGACCGCACCTTCATCTGCTCCGAGAAGGAGGAGGACGCGGGCCCGACCAACCACTGGAAGGACCCCGCCGAGATGCGGGAGATCTTCAGCGGCGAGAACGGCCTGTTCCGCGGCTCGATGCGGGGCCGCACCATGTACGTCGTCCCGTTCTGCATGGGCCCGCTGGGGTCCCCGCTGTCCGCGATCGGCGTGGAGATCACCGACTCCGCCTACGTCGCCGTGTCGATGCGCACGATGACGCGCATGGGCCGGGCCGTCCTGGACGAGCTGGGTGACAGCGGCTTCTTCGTCAAGGCCGTCCACTCCCTGGGCGCCCCCCTGGAGGAGGGCCAGGAGGACGTTCCGTGGCCGTGCAACTCCACCAAGTACATCTCGCACTTCCCCGAGGACCGCGAGATCTGGTCCTACGGCTCCGGCTACGGCGGCAACGCCCTGCTCGGCAAGAAGTGCTACGCGCTGCGTATCGCCTCCGTCATGGCCCGTGACGAGGGCTGGCTCGCCGAGCACATGCTGATCCTCAAGCTCACCCCGCCGCAGGGCGAGTCCAAGTACGTCGCCGCCGCCTTCCCGAGCGCCTGCGGCAAGACCAACCTCGCCATGCTGGAGCCCACGATCTCCGGCTGGACCGTGGAGACCATCGGCGACGACATCGCCTGGATGCGCTTCGGCGAGGACGGCCGCCTGTACGCGATCAACCCCGAGGCCGGCTTCTTCGGCGTCGCGCCCGGCACCGGTGAGCACACCAACGCCAACGCGATGAAGACCCTGTGGGGCAACTCGGTCTTCACCAACGTCGCCCTCACCGACGACGGCGACGTGTGGTGGGAGGGCATGACGGAGGAGACCCCGGCCCACCTGACGGACTGGAAGGGCCGCGACTGGACCCCGGAGTCCGCCGAGCCCGCCGCGCACCCCAACGCCCGCTTCACCACGCCCGCCTCCCAGTGCCCGATCATCGCGCCGGAGTGGGAGGACCCCAAGGGTGTGCCGATCTCGGCGATCCTCTTCGGCGGCCGTCGCGCCAGCGCGGTGCCGCTGGTCACCGAGTCCTTCGACTGGAACCACGGCGTCTTCCTCGGTGCCAACGTGGCCTCCGAGAAGACCGCCGCCGCCGAGGGCAAGGTCGGTGAGCTGCGCCGCGACCCGTTCGCCATGCTGCCGTTCTGCGGCTACAACATGGGCGACTACATGGCCCACTGGATCGACGTGGCCAAGGACAAGGACCAGTCCAAGCTGCCGAAGATCTACTACGTCAACTGGTTCCGTAAGAACGACGAGGGCAAGTTCGTCTGGCCCGGCTTCGGCGAGAACTCGCGCGTCCTGAAGTGGATCGTGGACCGGCTGGACGGCAGGGCCGAGGGCGTCGAGACCCCGATCGGCGTACTGCCGGCCAAGGGAGCGCTGGACACCAGCGGTCTGGAACTCTCCGAGTCCGACCTGGACTTCCTGCTCACCGTCGACAAGGACGTCTGGCGCGAGGAGGCGGCCCTGGTCCCCGAGCACCTCAACACCTTCGGCGACCACACCCCGAAGGAGCTGTGGGACCAGTACCACGCGCTGGTGGAACGTCTGGGCTGACCGCACCCCGAAGACTCCACGGCCGGCCGCCGTGCCCTGACCAGCGATCGTCCCGGCCGGTCGTGGACACAACCCCCCGGGGCCCCGCAGCAAGGCGTGCGGGGCCCTCGGCCGTCCGCGGTCAGTTGTCGCGGAGGCGACCGTCGAGGCCATCACCTCGGTCGCCTGCACCTTGTAGCTGTCGATGGCGTCGAGGGTGCGGTAGATCTGCCGGCGGGCGGGGGTCGGCGGGTGCGGTGTCGGACGTGGGGCGTGGGGTACCCGCAGACGCCTGCATCCGGGGGACCGCGGGTTGCAGTGGACCGACCGGTCGTGCGGGCCGGCCACACCGCAACCCAGCAAGCCGGCCGGAGCGGCGGAGTCTGTGGCTCCCGGTCCGCGCGTCGCTGCGGGTGCACGCGGACCGGGGCCGATCGGGGGCCCGGCAGGGCTCAGGCGGTGCTGCTCAGTTCCTTCGGCTCCGAGAGGGCGTCGGCGTGCGCGTCCATCCGCTCGGCGGCGAGGATCGCCGCCGCCGTGTCGGCGCGCGAGGCGGCGACCACCAGGGCGCGGCCCGCGAGCGTGTGCGCGCGCCGGTGCAGTGCCGCCGCGGGATCGCCCGTCGCGGCGGGCGTCGAGCGCAGGGGTGCGCGTCCGCCCCGGAGCCGGGCCACCTGGCCGGCGAGCCGTTCGGCGGCCGTGTCCAGGTCGTCCGAGGGGGCCAGGGCGCGCAGCTCGTCGGTCACGGCGAGCAGCGCGGTGAGGTGCCCGGCGAGCTGGATGTCCAGCTCCTCCTCGCGCGAACGGTGCGGGAAGTCCGCGGTGGTGCCGGCCATCGGGCTGTGGACCGACTTGGTGCGGATCGGTTCGTACATGGGATGGCCTCCTGTGCGCTGACAGGAAGCCATCCTAGCTTGGATTTCGTCTAAAGTTGACCTGGGTCACGGAACGGAGTCCGTCGACTACGGTTGGCTGTAGCCGTCCAGGAAGTTCCCGATCCGGGTGACCGCGTCCCGGAGATCGCCGACCGACGGCAGGGTCACCACCCGGAAGTGGTCGGGCTCGGGCCAGTTGAAGCCGGTGCCCTGGACCACCATGATCTTCTCCTGGCGCAGCAGGTCCAGGACCATCTGCCGGTCGTCCCTGATCTTGAAGACCTGGGGGTCGAGGCGGGGGAAGAGGTACAGCGCGCCTCTGGGCCGGACGCAGCTCACGCCCGGGATCTGCGTCAGCAGCTCGTACGCGGTGTCCACCTGCTCCTTCAGCCGGCCGCCCGGAAGCACCAGGTCGTTGATCGACTGGCGTCCGCTGAGCGCCGCCACGACACCGTGCTGGCCCGGCATGTTGGCGCACAGGCGCATGTTCGCCAGGATCGTCAGGCCCTCGATGTAGGAGTCGGCATGGGCGCGCGGCCCGGAGATCGCCATCCAGCCCACCCGGTAGCCGGCCACCCGGTACGCCTTCGACATGCCGTTGAAGGTGAGCGTGAGCAGATCCGGGGCGACCTTCGCGGTCGGGGTGTGCGTGGCGCCGTCGTAGAGGATCTTGTCGTAGATCTCGTCGGAGCAGACCAGCAGGTTGTGCCGGCGGGCGATGTCGGTCAGGCCCTTCAGCACGGCCTCGTCGTACACCGCGCCCGTGGGGTTGTTCGGGTTGATGACGACGATGGCCTTGGTGCGGTCGGTGACCTTGCGCTCGACGTCCGCCAGATCGGGCATCCAGTCCGACTGCTCGTCGCAGCGGTAGTGCACGGCCGTACCCCCGGACAGGGACACCGCGGCGGTCCACAGCGGATAGTCCGGTGCCGGTACGAGGACCTCGTCGCCGTCGTCGAGCAGGCCCTGCATGGCCATCACGATCAGCTCGGAGACGCCGTTGCCGATGAAGACGTGCTCGACGTCCGTCTCGATGCCGAGGGTCTGGTTGTGCATGACGACCGCGCGGCGTGCGGCCAGCAGGCCCTTGGCGTCGCCGTAGCCGTGCGCGCTGGAGACGTTGCGGAGGATGTCCTCCAGGATCTCCGGGGGGCACTCGAAGCCGAACGCGGCCGGGTTGCCGGTGTTGAGCTTGAGGATGCGGTGCCCCGCCGCCTCAAGCCGCATGGCCTCCTCGAGAACCGGGCCCCGGATCTCGTAACAGACGTTGGCGAGCTTGGTCGACTGGATCACCTGCATGACGGTGAGCTTACGGCCCGGTAATGCCTCCTGGGTCGTGTTTTCCGACACGTGAGACACGGCGGTTTGCCCGGATATCGCCGATGGCTGTCTCAGGAGCCACTTGCTTCCCTAAAATGCGGTGCCGCTCCGCCAGGCCGAACCGGGCGCGGCGGGGCCTGCCGGGGGGCGGGCCCGAACGGGCGGCTTGTGCGGACAGCGAGGCGGAGTGGGGCGGGGATGCACGAAGAGACGGGGACGGACGGCATGCGCGGACCGGGTGAGTCACTCCGGAATCCGCCGAACGGGTACGGTGCCGCCGGGCCGACGCAGGTTCCGCCGAACGGGTACGGTGCCGCCGGGCCGACGCAGGACTTGCCGGTCGGGTACGGCGCTGAGCCGAGGCAGGTCTTGCCGGTCGGGTACGGCGCCGCACCGGGTCAGGCTCTGCCGGATGCGTACGCCGCGCAGCCGACGCAGGTTCTGCCGAACGTACACGGCGCTGAGCAGACCCAGGCCCTGCCGGACGACCGCGACGCGCGACTGACGCAGGCCCTGCCGAACACCCGCAAGCCGGCGCAGGCCCTGCCGAACGCCCGCAGCGCGCAGCCGGCCCCGGCCTCGGTCCCGTCGGGCGGCGAGCGTGCGGAGTCGGCGTGGCGGCCGTCGGAAGCCGGCCGCACGCCGGCGGACTCGGTGGCGTCGAACGTGTACCTCCCGCAGGCGTCCGCCGCTCCGGAGTACGACGAGTACGCCGACCCGGCTGCCGCGCACGGCTGGCAGAACGCCTACGACGAGACCCGTGAGCTGCCACCGCTGCCCGGGCCGACCGACCAGTCCCCGCCCGGCGAGGGGCGGGCCGCGCGGCGGCGTGCCGGGCGGCGCACGGGCGGCCGCCGGAGGGTGGCGGCCGTCGCCGGGGCGCTGGGGGTGGCCGGCGCCGTCGCGGTGATCGCCGCGATGGCGGGCGGCTCGCACGCGCACGCCCCGGACGGGTCCGGTCGGGCCGGCGGCGGGCGGGTGGCCGCCGGAGACTCCGCCGGCGCGAGCCCCCGCACGGACGCCGGCTCCCCGGCCGCGACCGGCTCGTCCGCCGTCGGCCCGTCCTCCGGCGAACCGTCCCGCTCGTCCGCCGCACCGACCGTCGGGGAGTCCCGGGCGTCCGCGCCCGGCGGCTCGACCGCCCCGCCCTCCACCGCGGCCCCTGTCACGTCCCAGGCGCCCACTCCCACGGTGACGAAGGCCGGCCCGACCGTCTCCTGGTCCGCCTCGCCCGGCGGCCGGAGCCATGGGCACGGCCCGACGAAACATCCCCGCTGACCGGCGGACGCAGGCCTGTTCGGTCGGCTTGCGGAACGTTCAAGTCCGGGGAGTTTCAAGCAAGTTGCATAGCCGGTCTGCGCACAGGGAAACCCCTATGACCTGAGCCGGCTTCTTGTTCCCGCCCCTCACTGCACTGAAGATGTGCATGACAAACGAACGGGCGGCCGGAAATCTCCGGCCGCCCAAGTCGTAAGAGGGGACCCCCACATGAACAAGCCTCTCCTTGCCGTACTCTCCTCCGTGGCCATGGCCGGACTGGGCGCGACCCCCGCGGTCGCCGCACCGCACACCGCCGTCAGGCCCGCGGTGACCGTCAACTTCGCCGGCACCGTCTCGCTCAGCAACTGCTCCGGCTCCGTCATCCGTTTCCCCGGCTCCGCCGACAGCGACCCCGCGCTCGTGCTCACCAACGGCCACTGCCTGGAGACCGGCTTCCCGGCCGCCGGTGAGGTCATCACCGGCCAGTCCTCCAGCCGTTCCTTCGGGCTGCTGAACGCATCCGGTTCCAGAGTCGCCACCCTCCGCGCCAACCAGGTCGTCTACTCGACCATGACGGACACGGACGTCACGATCTACCGGCTGACCACCACCTACGCGCAGATCAAGAGCGCGTACGGGATCAGCCCGCTAACCGTGAACGACACCCACCCCACCGCCGGCACCGCCATCAAGGTCGTGTCCGGCTACTGGAAGCGGACCTACAGCTGCGGCATCGACGGGTTCGTGTACCGGCTGAAGGAGGGCGACTGGACCTGGAAGGACTCGGTCCGCTACACCTCCACCTGCAACACCATCGGCGGCACCTCGGGCTCCCCGGTCATCGACACCGCCACCGGCAAGGTCGTGGCCGTCAACAACACCGGCAACGAGGACGGCGAGCGCTGCACGGTGGACAACCCCTGCGAGGTGGACGAGAACGGCGGCGTCACCGTCCACCAGGGCACCAACTACGCCGAGGAGACCTACCAGATCCCCGCCTGCTTCACCACGGGCAACAAGCTGGACCTCGCCGCGGCCGACTGCACCCTGCCCAAGCCGTAAGGGCGGCGGAGGCGGTCGGTCACACCGGCGTACGACGGACCGCCCGCCCCGCCAGTACGTCCGTCCGCTTCCCGTCCTCGATGACGAACCGGCCGTCGACCAGGACGTACGGAATCCCCGTGGGAAGCGTGCGCGGCTCGGCGAAGGTCGCACCCGGCGCCACCGTCTCCGGGTCGAACAGCACCAGGTCCGCCCGGTGTCCCTCGCGCACCAGCCCCCGGTCCGGCAGCCGCAGCCGGGCCGCGGGCCGGGAGGTGAGGTGGGCGACGCACTCCTCCAGCGAGAGCACACCCAACTCCCTCACGTAGTGCCCCAGATAGCGCGGGAAGGTGCCGTAGGACCGCGGGTGCGGCTTGTCGCCCCGGAGGATGCCGTCGGAGCCGCCGGTGTGGGTCCGGTGCCGCATGATCGTGCGGACGTTGTCCTCGTGACCGACGTGCTGGAGCACCGTCGTACCGAGCCGGTCCTCGACCAGCAGCCGGCGGGCGGTCTCCCAGGGGGCTTCGCCCCGCAGCCCGGCCACCTGCCGGACGGTTCGGCCCACGAGGTGGCCGAGGGCGGGGTCGGTGACACCGGAGACCTCGATCGTCTCCCACTCCACGGGCACGCCGTGGCAGCCGTCCGAGCCGGTCACCTCAAGGTCCTGCCGGATCCGAGCGGTCGCCGCCGGGTCGGTGAGCCGGGCCAGGATCTCCTCCGGGCCGCCCTCGCTCGCCCAGCTCGGCAGCAGCGCGGCCAGGGTGGTGCAGCCGGGGGTGTAGGGATAGGTGTCCAGCGTGATGTCGGCGCCGGCGTCCAGCGCCCGGTCGAGCAGGTCCAGCAGCTCGGGCGCCCGGCCTTCGTTCACCCCGAAGTTCATCGTCGCGTGGGCCAGGTGCAGCGGACAGCCGGCCTCCCGGGCGAGGGCGACCATCTCGGCGTACGCCTCCAGGGCGCCGGCGCCGTAGGAGCGGTGGTGCGGGCAGAAGTAGCCGCCGTACGACGCCACCACCCGGCACAGTCCGGTCAGTTCGGCATCCGGAGCGTACATGCCGGGTGTGTAGGTGAGCCCGGAGGACAGCCCGACCGCACCCTGCTCCATCCCCTCGGCGACCAACTGCCGCATCCGGTCCAGCTCCTGCGGGGTCGCCGCGCGGTCCTCCCAGCCGACGGCCAGCGCGCGGACCGTGCCCTGCGGAACGAGGTACGCCGCGTTGACGGCGATGCCGCGGTCCAGGCGGTCGAGATACTCGCCGACCGAGCGCCAGTCGAGGTCGAGGTCGTCGCCGTACCCGTTCCACCCGGTGATCGCCCGCCGCACCTCCTCCCGCGTCCGGTCGTCCACCGGCGCGTACGACAGCCCGTCCTGCCCGAGGACCTCCAGCGTGACCCCCTGCGCCGCCTTCGCGCTGTGGTCGGGATCGCGCAGCAGGGCGAGGTCGGAGTGGGCGTGCATGTCGATGAAGCCGGGGGAGAGGACCAGGCCCTCCGCGTCCAGCTCCCGCACGGCGCGCGGGCGCTGGCAGCCGGCCGCGGCGGCCTCCTTGACGATCGAGACGATCCGGCCGCCGTCGAGCACCACATCGGCGCGGTACGACGGTCCGCCGCTGCCGTCGACGACGTCGGCGTCCCGGATGACCAGGTCCTCCATACCAGGCCTCCTGATGCCCTGGAACCTAGAAGAACGTGCGGACGTAGTCGACGACCGTCCCGTCCGCCTCGGCCACCGGGATCAGCTGCCACTTGTCGAAGGACGTGCACGGGTGCGACAGGCCGAGGCCGATCCAGTCGCCGACCTCGACGTCCGCGCCAGGTTCCGTGCGCAGCCAGGCGTGCTGGTCGGACAGGCCGGTCACCGTGACCCCGTCGGCCGGACGCTCGACACCGTTCCGGCGTACCACCTGGGCGGTGGGCAGGTCCAGGTCGTGGGCCGCGTCGCGCTTGCCCGCGTTGACGAAGGCCTGTTCGGGCGTGGGCCGGGACACCACCTGCGCCCACAGCCGGAAGGCGGGCTCCAGGGCACCCTCCTCCGGGACCCGGGTGAAGGGGGTGATCCGGCGGTAGTGCCCGTCGTCGTGCGAGACGTACGCCCCGGAGCGCAGCAGCTTCAGCACGGGCGAGGAGAGCCCGCGGATCTCCTCGAACACGTCGGCCACCACGTCGAACCAGGCGCTGCCGCCCGCGCTCACGACGATCTCCTCCGCGTCCTTGAGGTGCCCTGCCCCGTCGAGGCCGGCGGCGAGCGCCACCAGCCGCCGCAGATACGCCCGCACGCGCTCCGGGTCGGCCTGCGGCACCTCGCCCTCGTACCCCGCCACGCCGACGAGCCGCAGTGTCCCGGTGCCGGCCACGGCCTCGGCGACGGCCAGGGCGTCCGCCTCCGTCCGTACACCGGTCCGCGCGCCGTCGCCGGCACCCAGCTCCACCACGACGTCCACGGGCCGGGCGGAGCCCTGCAGCGCGCAGTCCATCGCCTCCACACCGCGCACGGAGTCGACGTAGCAGACGAACCGGAAGTCCGGGTCGGCGGCGAGTTCGGTGGCGATCCACCGCAGGGCCGCGGCGTCCACGACCTCGTTGGCGAGAAAGACCCGCTGGATGCCGAACGCCCGGGCGACGCGCACCTGGTGCGGCACCGCCAGTGTGATGCCCCACGCGCCGTGCTCGATCTGACGGTGGAAGAGCTGCGGAGCCATGGAGGTCTTGCCGTGCGGGGCGAAGGCGAGGCCGTGCCGGGCGGCGTACATCTCCATGAGCGCCAGGTTGTGCTCCAGGCGCTCGGCGGACAGGGCGAGGACAGGCGTGGTGAAGCCGTCGGCCTCGGCGAAGAGGTTGCGGCGCTGGGCGGCCAGTTCGCCGACGGTGAGTCCGACGGCGTCCGGCGGGAGGCCCTTGAAGCGGTGGTCGACGCGTTCCTCGGCCAGCCGGGCGAGCGCTTCGCTGCTCATGGAGCCCCTCTCTCGCCGTTGCATTATCTGCAACGGTCATTGCATGGTCTGCTGAATGGTGTCTAGCATCTCGCCGACATCGGGTCAACGGAGCCGTGACCCGGCATCGGACAGGAGTCATCATCAAGGACGCTGCTTACGCCGTGAAGGGCTCTGCCATGGACGTGGTGGACGTGGTCGCGCTCGGCGAGACCATGGTCACCTTCGTGCCCGGCCGGCCGGGCCGCCTCGCGGACGTGCCCACCTTCCACCGCGCGATCGGCGGCGCCGAGTCCAACGTGGCGTGCGTGCTGGCGGCGGCCGGACACACCGCGCGCTGGGTGAGCCGCGTGGGAGCGGACGGCTTCGGGCAGCACCTGGTGGAGGGCATCGCCGCGTACGGCGTCGACGTCGCGTCCGTGTCCCGGGACCCGGCCCGTCCGACCGGCATCTACTTCCGCACGGCCGGCGACCGGGGAACGAGCGCCCACGAGGTGGCGTACTACCGGTCGGGTTCGGCGGCTTCGGCGCTGTCCGTGGCCAACGTGGACCTCGCGGCGGCGCGGGCGGGGCGGGTGCTGCACCTGTCGGGGATCACGGCGGCGCTCTCCGGAGACTGCCGGGACCTGGTGAGCGAGCTGACGGCCCCGGCTGCGGACCGCCCCCTCGTCTCCTTCGACGTCAACCACCGCCCTTCGCTGTGGAGCACGGAGGAGGGACCGCTGGCGCTGCTGGCCCTGGCCCGGCGCGCGGACGTCGTCTTCGTCGGCGAGGACGAGGCGGCGCAGGCCTGGGGCGTCACGGGCGGCCCGGAGGCGATCCGAGCCGCCCTGCCGGAGCCGCGGGTGCTGGTGGTGAAGCAGGCGGCGAAGGGCGCAACGGCGTTCGAGCGCGGCCGGTCCGGGAGGGGGCGTGCCGTCGGCGAGCCCGCCCTCCGCGTGGACGTCGTGGCAACCACCGGCGCCGGAGACGCCTTCGCCGCGGGTTTCCTCTCCGGCACCCTGCGCGGCCTTTCCCTGAGGACCCGCCTCCGGCTCGGCCACCTCTTCGCCGCAGCGGCCCTCACCACCCCCGGCGACCTGGCCGCACCTCCCGCCCGGGACCACGCCGACCGCCTGACCGCCCTGGACGGCACCGCATGGGGGAGACTGCGACTCGCCCCCGGCTGGACACGGGCCGGGCGGGCCACCCAGGAGGCGAACACCCCATGAGTCAGACCGTCGACCGCGCCCTGAGCATCCTGCCCCTGCTCGCCGAGGGCCCCGCCGACCTGGGTCAGGTCGCCGACCGCCTGGGCGTACACAAATCGACCGCGCTCCGCCTCCTGCGCACCCTGCACGAGCACGGCCTGGTCTACCGCCAGTCCGACCAGCGCTACCGCCTCGGCGCCCGCCTCTTCGCCCTCGCCCAGGAGGCGGTGGAGAACCTCGACGTCCGGGAGATCGCCCACCCCCACCTCGTACGGCTGAACGAGGCCTGCGGCCACACCGTGCACCTCGCCGTGTACGAGGAGGGCGAAGTCCTCTACATCGACAAGGTGGACAGCCGCTACCCGGTCCGCATGTACTCGCGGATCGGCAGACCCGTCGCCATCACGGTGGCGGCCGTGGCCAAACTCCTCCTCGCCGACCTGCCCGAGCCGGAGCGCCGCGCCGTCGCGGACAAGCTCGACTACCCCCTCTACACGGCCCGTTCGACCCCCGACGCCGAGGCCTTCGTCAAGGAACTGGCCACGGTGCGCGAACAGGGCTGGGCCACCGACCTCGGTGGCCACGAGGAGTCCATCAACTGCGTCGCCGCCCCCATCCGCGGCGCCGACGGCCGGGTCGTCGCCGCGATGTCGGTGTCCGCGCCGAACGTGGTCGTCACCGCCGAGGAACTCCTCAGCCTGCTCCCGCAGGTCCGCCGCACCGCGGACGCGATCAGCAGCGAGTACTCCGGAAGAACGCCAGTGGGTGACCCCGAATGACAGACAAGGACCGTGCATGACCGAGAAGATCGCCCTCACCCCGAAGACGCACACCACCCCGCCCGCGAAGTTCTCCCACGGCGTGCGGAAGGGCAACATCCTCCAGGTCGCCGGCCAGGTCGGCTTCCTGCCCGCCCAGGACGGCAGGCCCCCGACGCCGGCCGGTCCCTCCTTGCGCGAACAGACCCTGCAGACCCTCGCCAACGTCGCGGCGATCCTCGAGGAGGGCGGCGCGACCTGGGACGACGTGATGATGATCCGCGTCTATCTGACCGACGTGGACCACTTCGCCGAGATGAACGAGATCTACAACACCTACTTCGAGGAGCAGGGCCTCACCCAGCCGCCCGCCGCCCGGACCACGGTCTACGTCGGTCTCCCGGCCGGCCTCCTCATCGAGATCGACGCGCTCGCCGTACTCGGCTGAGCCTGACGATCCCTCACCCCCCGCACGCCCCCTCATTCACGGTACGGCGGCCCGCACCCCCGGCCGCCGCGCCGCGATCCCCCCTGCCCGGCTCCATCTCCGCCTCGCACGTCAACGACGGCGGGTTCTGGATGGTGTCCAAGTACTTCGGCATCAGCGAACGCGACACGCTGCGGACGTGGACCGTCCTGGAGTCCGTGCTGTCGGTGGCGGGGTTCACGGTGGCGGCGGTGGGGAGCCTGTTCCTGTGAACGTGTCGGTGTGAACGTGGCGTGAGTGAAGCAGGTGATGGGCGGGCTGACTGGTTCCGGCACAGGGAAGTCGTCCATACTGCCGCCGTGGAGCAGCGCATAGGAGCGAGCAGCAAGCCGTCGGAAGCCGAGCCGTTGAAGGCCGCGCCCGTCACGGGCGCCGGTTTCGACCCGGCGTTCATCCCCGGCCTCACGGCCCCGTCTCCGGCCAGGTCCGCCGAGCCTGCGGACGCCGCGCCGAAGACGGCGGAGGCGGCGGAGGCGGCGCCGGAACCGGAGGACGCGAAGGCGCCCGAGCCGGCGGAGGAGGCGGCCTCGGAGCCCACGGACTCCGACGACGGCCCGGATGCCGTCGGCCCGGCCTTCGAGGCCTCCGACCGCCGCGCCAGAATCGTGGCCGACCGCAAGGGCGTCCGCCTACGCCTCGACGAGGAGTCCTGCGAGTTCCGCTGGGACGAGATCGCCGCCGTCGAGACGGAGTCGCCCCGCTTCGGCAAGCGCTACACGATCACCGTGCACACCCCGGACCGCCGCTGGTACCCGATCGAGATCGAGGCGGCGGCCAGGGCCCGCTTCAAGGAGTGGGACGAACAGCTGGACGCCGTCCTGGACGCGTACTTCGACGACACCGACAAGTCGAAGGACACCGAAGACTCCGAGTGACGGGTCAGACAGACCTGGTGGAGGAAGTCCCCTTCAACGCCTCGACGAAGGGGACGAAGGCGGCGGCGGGGAAGGTGAGGGTGGCTCCGGCCGGGGTTTTGGAATCTCGGACGGCTATGTGGGCGCGGCGGTTGGCGACTTCCACACATGCGTCGCCCTGTCCGCCGCCCGAGAAGGAGGACTTCTGCCAGATGTCGGGGGTCAGCATGCTCACAGCTCCTTCGCCAGCCGGTGAATGAAGTCACGCGAACCCTGGGGCTCGAGTGAGACCGCCTCCACCCTACGGAAAAGCGTTCGATAGCGGCTGAGCTGGGCCTCGGCATCGATGTAGACCGGGCCGTTCGGGCCGTCGCGGACGACGGTGTCCAACTTGGGCACGGGGCCGCCCGCGTAGACCATGGCGCTGCCCGCGCCGCCGAAGTCATCGAGGTCGAACGGAATGACCCGCACGGTGACATGGTCGGCCTCGGAGAGCTCCAGGAGGCGGTTGAGCTGCCCACGCGCTGCACGCCGGTCGCCGACCCTGATACGCAGTGCCGCCTCGTGCATCACGGCTTCGTACGGCACCGGATCCGGGCGCTCGATGATGACGCGGCGCCGCATCCGGTGCTCGACCCACAGGTCCACATCGCTGCTCGGGAACTCGGGGTTCACGTACGAGAAGAGGCCGCGAGCGTACTCCGCGGTCTGCAGAAGACCTGGGACGTGCAGGAACTCCACGTCCCACCGGTAGGCGGCGTGGTGCTCCAGCTCAGGCAGATCGAGGAAGGGCGTGGGCAGTTGCCCTCGATATGCTTCCCACCAACCCTGAGTCCGGTCGGATGCGATGGCCACGAGCGCCTCGATCAGGTCGGGTTGCGCGCACGCGTAGTTGGCAGCCATGCGACGCAGACGCTGCTCGCTCACTCCTGAGGTGCCGGCCTCGATCTGGCTGATCTGAACGGAGTTCACACCGAGCATCGCGGCCGCCTCGCGGGAGCTGAGGCCCGCTGCCTCCCGAAGCCGTCGCAATTCCATGGCCAACCGCATCTGCCGCGCTGTGGGTTCGCGCTTGGTCCCCATCGGCCGCTCCTTGATTCAACGGGCCTGATCGTGCGACTCGTTCGGGGTCAGATTACGGGATCGGCTTGCTGACCCTTAAGTCTAATGTCTACCTTCGGTGACGTAACGCTCACGCTGCGGAAGCGCACCGCGCCGTCCTGCCATGGCGGCTGCGGCAATGCCACCGCGCGCCGAAGCCCCACTCACTGACCGGAGTTGATGAGGCATGTCCGAAACCGAGTCCTGGGACTACACGCTCTACGTCCCCAACGACCTCAGAGCGGTGACGGTCTGCCGCCGCACCCTCCGCCTCATCCTGACCCTGCACGGGTGCATCGGGATCGCGGACACAGCGGAGCTGCTGGCGGCGGAACTGGTCTCCAACGCGGTACGGCACACGAAGGGGCCGGCGGCGCTGCGGGTCCGCCGTACCCCGGAGGGCATGGTGTGGATCGGGGCGTGGGACACCGACCCCGCGCCGCCGGATCCTCCGCGTCCACTGGAGCAGGTCGCGGAGTCGGAGTGGGAGGACGGGCGGGGGCTGGGACTGGTGAAGGCGTGCGCGGAGTACTGGGGGTGGCGGCCGACGGCCCGGTTCGGGGACCGGGGGAAGTACGTGTGGTGCGAACTCGCGGCGGCGTAGCTCGTCGATCACCGTGATGGAAAGGAGAGCTGATGGTCGGCTCGTCGCACGAGGCGCTGCACCGGATCTTCCAGAAGGATCCGACGCCCGGACCCCCAGGGCCCGGGCTTCGTGGCTAAGCGCAGCTCACGTCACGGCAGCGCATGCACATGCGCCCCCACCGCGTTCGACCACGCGTTCCCCGCCGACGCGTCCCAGTTCGTCGACCAGGTCATCGCGCCCCGCAGGTCCGGGTAGGTCTTGGAAGGCCTGAAGGCGCCGCAGTTGGTGCCGGCCGTCAGGCAGTCCAGGGCGTTGTTCACCACCGTCGGCGAGACGTAGCCGCTGCCCGCCGCGCTCGTGGAGGCCGGCAGGCCCAGGCCCACCTGGGACGGGGCCAGGCCGCCCTGGAGCTGGATGCAGGCGAGGGCGGTGAGGAAGTCGACCGAGCCCTGGCTGTAGACCTTGCCGTCGCAGCCCAGCATGGAACCGCTGTTGTAGTACTGCATGTTGACGACCGTGAGGATGTCCTTGATGTTCAGGGCCGTCTGGAAGTAGGCGTTCGACGTCGACTGCATGTCGATCGTCTGGGGGGCCATCGTGATGACGAGGGAGGAGCCCGCCTTCGACGACAGGGCGCGCAGCGCCTGCGTCATGTAGGTCGCGTTCAGACCGTTCTCCAGGTCGATGTCCAAGCCGTCGAAGCCGTACGTCTGCATCAGGGAGTAGACGGAGTTCGCGAAGTTCGTCGCCGAGGCCGAGTCGTTGATCGACACCGTGCCGTTCTGGCCGCCGATGGAGACGACGACCTTCTTGCCGGCCGCCTGCTTCGCCTTGATGTCCGCCTTGAACTGGTCGACCGTGTAGCCGCCGAGGCCGGAGGAGTCGAGGTTGAAGGTCACCGCGCCCGGCGTCGACGTCGCGTCCGCGAAGGCCACCGCGATGATGTCGTACGAAGACGGGACGTTGGACAGCTTCTGGACCGCGGCGCCGTTGTTGAAGTTCTGCCAGTAGCCGGTCACGGCGTGCTTGGGCAGCGCGCCGCCGCCTCCGCCGCCCGTGCCGGAGGACGCCGTCGTGGCCGTCACCGGTGCCGACTTCCCCGACTCGCCCGCCGCGTTCGTCGCCGTCACCTGGAAGGTGTACGACGTGGACGCCGACAGGCCCGTCACGGTCGCGGACGTTCCCGTCACCGCCGTCACCTTGGTGCCGTCGCGGTAGACGTTGTAGCCCGTCGCGCCCGACGCCCCGGTCCAGGACAGGGACACCGAGGAGGACGTCGTACCGGAGACGGACAGGCCGGACGGCGCGGACGGGACGGTCGGGGCCGGGTCGCCGCCGCCTCCGCCGTCGGGGCCGTAGACCGAGACGTCGTCCGCGTAGTAGGCCGCCTGGGCGTACCAGCCGTGGGTGTAGACCGTGACGGACGTCGTCGACCCGCCGGTCGTGAACGTCGTCGACAGCTGCTTCCAGGCGGACGTGTCCGGCGTCCAGGTCGACACGTCCGTCGTGCCCGTGCCCGTCACGCCCAGGTAGGAGTAGCCGCCCTGCACCCACGCGCTCAGCGTGTACGTCGAGTTGGGCTTGACCGCGACCGTCTGGGTGCACTGGGCGTCGTCCTGGCCGGCGGGGGTCGCCTTCAGGGCCGCAGCGCCCCCGTGCACCGGGGAGGAGACCGTCGTGCCGCTGTTCGCCGTGCACGTCCAGTTGGCGAGGCCCGACTCGAAGCCCGCGTTCTTGACGTTGTTGACGTCGGCGGCGGAGGCGGGGGTGGCGGCGAGGCCCGCGACGGAGAGGGCCAGGGCCGTGGCGGCGGACCACAGGGTGATTCGCCGTCCGCGGGGTCTGGGTATGCCTGGTGCATGGTCCACTGGGGCCTCCGGTGGGGGAGTCGAGTTCGGCGAGGAGCCTTGGCGGCCCCTCGGCGGGGAGCGGGGAGGGGGAGAAGCGGTGGACACCGTCGGCCTACAAGTTGGTCCAGACCAATCGGGGTGTCAAGAGGTCCAGACCAGAACTGTTTTCGGATGGCCGCTCAACCTGTCCGCATTTGCCGGGACTTGTACGGAGCGAGTTCCGCGCGAGCTTCACAAACGCTGTTCTCCGGCCATACGGCCGTGGATACAGTGCTCAGGTAGTCACGCAGTGAAGTCGTCCCGGCGCACTGGAGTAACCCCGGTGGGCCGGCGGGTGTGAAGAGCGGGGAGCTGCGCGTGCCAACTGCCATTGCGGTGACCAGTGCCGACCTGGCACTGCCGGCACAGGACGAACGGACCGTGCCGGCCGTCGTGCTGAGCGGCCTCGACCGGCGGCCGCTGGAACACACCCTCACCGAACTGCACGCCCTGACCGAGCAGTACGGCCATGTGGTCGTCGTCTGCTCGACGGCCACCCCGGAGCCGGTCGTACGACGGCTGTACACCCTGCGCTCGCTGCTGGAGAGCGACCGCATCGCCCTCTTCCGGCCGCACCTGCCGCCCCTCGGCATCGCCGTGCTCGCCCGGCAGCTGCGGCAGCTCGCCTCCTGCGACCTGAGCCCGGGCGTGCTCGCCTCCGCCGGGCGCCTGCTCACCCACTACCTCCACGCCGGGGCCGTGCTCGGCTCCGTCGCCAGGCTGGACCGGGTGCCGGTCGGGCTGAAGGCGCACGCCAAGTCCTGGGTGCCCGGCAGCCAGTTCGCCGTACTCGCCCATCCCGAGCCGCAGCTCGTGCGCGTACAGCCCGGCGCCACGCTCAAAGGGCCCGAGTTCAGCACCTGGATGCTCGTCGCCAAGGGGCAGCAGGCGCAGGGCGACTGGGTGGCCGGCCTTGCGGGACAGTGGAGCGTGCACGGGCTGCGCGAAGTCCCCCTGCCCGCCGAGTCCCCGCTGTGGTGGGGAACCGGCCGGATGACCGAGTTCTGCAGCTATCTCGCCGACCTGTCCGTGCTGTACCAACTGGTCACCTCGGTGCGGCAGTCCAGCTGCCACTGGTGCGGACTCGACGTCATCGGTGACCGCTGCGTCTTCTGCTCCGCCACCCCGCCCGCCCACGAACCCGCCGCGCCCCCCGCCCTGGAACAGCGAACGCCCGCCTGACCAGACCACCCCGTACGCATCCCGCCCGACCGATTCCCCCAATGAGGTTGCACGGCTCATGAACTCCCGTCAGCGCCGCGGCGTGATACTGCTGATCCTGTCGGTCCTGTGCGCTCTCGGCGCGTTCGCCGGTGTGCTCTCCATCGTCCGCAACGTGAATTCCAAGGTCGGCCCGGAGGTCACCGCCTACCGGGTCAGGTCCGACGTGAAGCCGTACACCGCGCTGGACACCAGCCAGTTCGAGAAGATCAGGATGCCCAGGCGGTGGCTGTCCGGCAACGCCGTCACCGATCTCCACCAGATCCAGGGCAAGATCGCGGTCACCACCCTGCGCAAGGGCTCACTGCTCCAGACCGACATGGTCGTCGACCAGCCCGCCCTCCAGCCCGGACAGCAGGAGGTCGCCATCATGATCGACGCGGCCACGGGCGTGGCGGGGAAGATCACCCCCGGATCGCACGTCAACGTGTACGCCACCTTCGCCGGCAAGAAGGAGGGCGACCCGGACCAGTCGAAGATCATCGTCTCCGACGCCCGGGTCCTCGACGTCGGCCAGATCACCGCCCTCGACCCGGACCAGAGCAAGAACCAGCAGCAGGCCGGCGAGGCCGTCCCCATCACGTTCGCGCTGTCCACCCTCGACGCCCAGCGCATCACCTACGCCGAGTCCTTCGCCCAGCGCGTCCGGCTCGCGCTGGTGGCGCCGGGCAGCGAGACCAACGTCCCGGACAAGGACCGCACCTACGAACTCGCGACGGACAAGTGAGAGGCGGCCGGCATGCCCACCAGGATCCTCCCGGCCGGAGCGGACCCCGACGCCGTCCGCTCTCTCGTCACGCTGCTCAGCCAGCTCCCCGACGCCGAACCCCAGCCACCGGCCGGCGACTCCACTCAGCTGGTCGACACCCTCGCCCGCCTCGCCGCCGAGTCCGTGGACGAACTCCCGGAAGTCGTCGTCGTCCATGAGCGCATCGGGCCCGTCCCCGCCCTGGAACTGATCCGCGAGGTCGCCCTGCGCTTCCCGGCCGTCGGTGTCATCCTCGTCACCACCGACGCGAGCCCCGGCCTGTTCTCCGCCGCCATGGACTCCGGCGCCCGCGGCCTGGTCGCGCTCCCGCTGTCGTACGAGGAACTCGCCAGCCGCGTCCAGGCCGTCGCCCAGTGGTCGACGGGTGTACGGCGCCATCTCGGCCACGGCGCCGACGTCTTCGGCGGGGTCGGCGGTACGGTCGTCACGGTCAGCGGCGCCAAGGGAGGCGTCGGCGCCACCCTGACGGCCATCCAGCTGGCCCTCGCCGCGCAGGCCTCCGGCCGTCCCACCGCCCTGGTCGACCTCGATCTCCAGACCGGTGACATCGCCTCCTACCTGGACATCCAGTTCCGGCGGTCCGTCGTCGACCTCGCCGCCATCACCGACATCTCGCCCCGCGTCCTCGCCGACGCCGTCTTCCGCCACGACACGGGGCTCGCCCTGCTCCTCGCCGCCGCCGAGGGCGAACGGGGCGAGGAGGTCACCGACCGCGCCGCCCGCCAGATCGTCAGCGCCCTGCGCTCCCGCTACGAGGTGGTCGTCGTCGACTGCGGCGCCCAGCTGAGCGGCGCGGGCGCCGCCGCGGTGGAGATGGCCGACACCGCGTTGCTCGTCGCCACCCCGGACGTCATCGCCGTCCGCGCCGCCAAGCGGACCGTACGGATGTGGGACCGGCTGCAGATCCGCAAGGCCGAGGAGACCACGCTGGTCGTCAACCGGCACACGCGCAGCGCGGAGATCCAGCCGGCGCTGGTGCAGCGCATCACCGGGACCGCTCTCGCGCGCACGGCCGTACCCGCCAACTTCAAGGAACTGCAGGCCGTCGTGGACGCCGGACGGCTCCATGAACTCGACGGCAGGAGCACGGTGAAGCAGGCTCTGTGGGCGCTCGCGGGGGAGCTGGAGCTGGTGAAGGCCGCCGACGGGTCGCATCGCGGGAGCGGGCGCGGCCCGGGTGGATTCCGGCGGCGGAAGGAGTGAGCGGACCGTGAAACGGGCTGAGGGACGGGACCGGGGACAGGTCAGCATCGAGTTCCTGGGGATGACGCCGCTGATCGTTCTGACCTTGGTGCTCGTGTGGCAGGCCGTGCTCGTGGGATACACCTTCACGCTCGCCGGGAATGCTGCGGACGAGGGGGTGCGGGCGGGGACGGCGGCACCGCGAGGCGACGCGCGGCAGGCGGCCTGTTCGGCGGCCGGGCTGAAACACCTGTCGAAGGCGTGGAGGGGGGACGCAAAGGTGAACTGCAGTCCGTCCGGCTATGTCACGGCAGACGTCTACCTCAAGGTCCCCGTTCTCTTTCCCGGGGTGATCTCCTTTCCGGCCACGGTGCACGGCCACGCCGGCGCCGTCGAGGAGGTGAAGCGGTGATGCCGTACCGGCGCGGACGACGGGACGCGGGCCAAGTCGCCATCGAGTACCTCGGGTTCGTCCCGGTCCTGCTGATCGTCGCCATGGCGGGCATCCAGATCGGGGCGATCGCCTACGCCGCCGAGCAGGCCGGCACGGCGGCCAGGGCGGGAGCGCGGGCCGCTTCCCTCGAACAGGATCCGCAGCAGGCGTGCGCCCAGGCGGTCAGCGGCGCTCTCTCCGTGTCGTGCGGCCGGGGAGGCGGTGGTGATGCCGGCACGGTCACCGTCACGGCCACCGTGGAGGTCCCCCAGATCGTCCCCGGCTGGCACTTCGACCCCGCCGTCAAGTCCGCCACCATGCCGCTCGACCACTAGGCGAGGAGATGCCGACATGAGCCTGCGGGCACGCATCAGCGCTCCGGAGGAGCACGCCAGCCGGGGCGAGGACGGGCATCTGGTCGCCTCCTACCGGGCCAAGCTCCTGGAGGAGATCGACCTCGCGGAGATGAGTTCGCTGGCCGCCGCCGAACGCCGGGCGCGGCTCGAGCGGGTGCTCGGGCACATCATCAGCCGCGAGGGCCCGGTGCTGTCGACCGTGGAGCGCTCCCAGCTGATCCGCCGGGTCGTGGACGAGGCACTGGGCCTGGGCATCCTGGAGCCCCTGCTCGAGGACGCCTCGATCACCGAGATCATGGTGAACGGGCCGGACGCGATCTTCGTCGAGCGCGGCGGGCGCGTGGAGCAACTGCCCCTGAGGTTCGTCTCCGCCGACCAGCTCATGCAGACCATCGAGCGGATCGTGTCGACGGTCAACCGGCGTGTCGACGAGTCGAATCCGATGGTGGACGCCCGTCTCCCCTCCGGCGAGCGCGTCAACGTCATCATCCCGCCGCTGTCGCTGACCGGCCCGATCCTCACCATCCGCCGCTTCCCGCGCTCCTTCACCCTCCAGGAGCTGATCTCCTTCGGCTCGCTGGACGAGCACATGGTGTATCTGCTGGCGGGACTGGTACAGGCGAAGTTCAACATCATCGTGTCGGGGGCCACGGGCACCGGGAAGACGACCCTCCTCAACGCGCTCTCCGGACTGATCCCGTCCCACGAACGCATCATCACCATCGAGGACTCCGCCGAACTCCAGCTCCAGCAGACGCACGTGGTCCGCCTGGAGTCACGGCCGCCCAACGTCGAGGGCAAGGGCCAGGTCACCATCCGCGACCTGGTCCGCAACTCCCTGCGCATGCGTCCCGACCGGATCGTGGTCGGTGAGGTACGCGGCGGCGAGTCCCTCGACATGCTCCAGGCGATGTCCACCGGCCACGACGGATCGCTGGCGACGGTGCACGCGAACAGCGCGGAGGACGCGCTGACGAGGCTCCAGACCCTCGCTTCCATGTCCGACGTCGAGGTGCCCTTCGTAGCCCTGCACGACCAGATCAACAGCGCGGTCGACGTCATCGTCCAGCTCACCCGGTTCGCCGACGGCGCCCGCCGGATCACCGAGATCGCACTCCTGGACAGCCACGGCGGGGAGCCGTACCGGATCGCGACCGTGGCCCGGTTCGACGCCCGGCCCATGACCCCCGACGGCCGCGTGTACGGCGCCTTCCAGTACTTCCCGCTGCCCCGCCGTACCGCCGACCGCCTCTACATGGCGAGCCAACCCGTCCCGCAGGCCTTCGGAGTCGCCCACTCCGTGGACCAGCTCGCCACCCGAGAAGCCAGGTAGGCCCCATGGAACTCCACACCCTCGTCCAGCTCACCACCGGCGTGGCGCTGCTGACCTGCGTCCTGGCGGTGGCCGGCGTGCACGCCTACGCCTCGGGCCGGGCCCAGCGCGCGGCCCTCGTGGACCGGCTCATCCACACCGGACAGGTTCCGGCGACCGGGCGCAGGCGCCGCTTCCGCGACCTCGACCGGCGGCTGCGGCGCACCCGGTTCGGCCGCTGGCTGGAACTGCGCCTGGCGGCCACCGGTCTGGACGTCACCCCGGGCGAGTTCTTCGTCTGCATGCTCGTCACGGTCGCCGCCCTCTGGCTGATCGGCCAGGCCACCCTGGCCCCCTTCTTCGGGCCGCTCGCCGGCCTGCTCGGCATCTGGGCGGCGGTCCAGTTCCTCAACTGGCAGCGCCAGAAACGCATCGAGCGGTTCATCAACCAGCTCCCCGAGCTGGCCCGCATCCTGGCCAACGCCACCCAGGCGGGTCTGGCCCTGCGCACCGCGATCGGCATGGCGGCGGAGGAGCTGGAGGCTCCGGCCGGCCAGGAACTGGCCAAGGTCGCCGACCAGTTGGCCATCGGACACTCCCTCGACGACGCACTCGGCGAACTCGCCGACCGCCTCCCGTCCCGTGAACTGGTCGTCCTCGTCACCACCCTGGTCCTCTCCAACCGCGCGGGCGGCCAGGTGGTGAGCGCCCTGCGGAACCTGACCGAGACCCTGGAGGAGCGCAAGGAGACCCGGCGCGAGATCCGCACCCAGCTCTCCCAGGTGACCATGACGTCGTACGCCGTCCCCGTCCTCGGCGTCGGCGCGCTCTTCCTGATGAACGGCGTCAAGGACGGCGCGCTGGCCCGCATGACCGGCTCACCGGTCGGCCAGGTCTGCGTCCTCATCGCCTTCGCCATGTACGCCGTCGGTTTCGTCCTCATCCGGCGGCTGAGCCGGATCGATGTGTGAGGGGGCGGCCCGATGGCCGGATTCCTGCTCGCCCTGCTGACGGGCCTCGGCGTCTGGGGTGCCTTCGCCGGTGTCCGCATGTACCGCGCGGACGCCAAGCTCCCCGGCGACCTGGCCGTGGCCCTGGAGGTCGGCGCCACCCGCACCGGCGCGGTCGGCTCCGTCATCGACCGGATGGGCATGCGCTACGCCCCCGCCGTGCTGCGCCTGATGGGTCCGCGCCTGGTCGCCAGGTACCGCCGCAAGATCGACCTCGCGGGCAACCCCGGCGGCCTGACCATCGACCGCTACGCCGCACGCCGCGCGGTCTACGGCGCCCTGGGCGGCGTCGGGTGCCTGGTGTTCCTGTTGCGGGGCCAGTGGTTCGTGGCCCTGTTGCTGCTGCTGTTCGGCGCCTTCTGGACGGAGGTCGGCATCTGGTCGGCGATCCGGGTGCGCAAGGACGTCATCGAGCGCACGCTGCCGGACTTCCTGGACGTCCTGGCGGTGGTGGTCAGCGCCGGGCTCGGCTTCCGTCAGGCGCTGGACCGGGTGGCGTCGCGGTACGAGGGCCCCTGGGCGGACGAACTCCGCATCACACTGCGCCAGATGGACCTCGGCATGAGCCGCCGCCAGGCCTTCGCGGAACTCCGGCGGAGGAACGACTCCGAGCAGGTGGCGATGTTCGTGACGGCGTTGCAGCAGGGGGAGGAGCTGGGCGCCCCCATCGTGGACACGTTGGTCTCCCTGGCGAAGGACATGCGCCGCACCGACGCCCAGAACGCCCGCCGCAAGGCCGCCCGCGCGGTGCCCAAGGCCACGCTGATGATCACCACGTTCATGGTCCCGGCCACGATGCTGCTGCTGGGTGCCGGACTGCTGCTGGGCTCCGGCGTGGACTTCGGCTCCCTCACGGGGAAGTGAGGCGGACGTGACGGTGGCGGGTCTGACGGAACAGGGGCGCGGGGGAGGTGCGGCCTTCTGGGTCCGGCTCGGCCGGTTGAAGGGAATCGCGGCCCGGCTGAGCCGGTCGAAGGGGGCCGCGGGTCGGCTGAGCCGGTCGAAGAGGGCCCGGGGGCGCTTCGTTCGCCGCCCGGAGGCGGCGGCCGGTACGCAACGCGCCGTCGCCGAACCCTCCGAGAAGATCCAGATCAGTGCGTTGCAAGCCATGTGCCGGCAGGTCTTCGGCTTCCGCCTGGCCATGATCGCCCTGGCCGCCCCCGCCGCCCTGCTGCACGCGGCCCCCGGCCTGGGCGTCCGCCTGGTCGGCGCGGCCGTGGTCGTCACCTTCATGGCGTCCTACGTCCTCTTCCGCGACTGGGAACGCTTCGGCCCCCTCCTGCTGCGCCACCCCAGCCTGCTCGCCGCCGACACCGTCTGCGGTTCCTTCCTCCTGATCTCGGCGGGCCCGGACACCACTCTGGCCTACGTCAGCGTCTGCACCCCGCTCCTCGCGGGCCTGGTCTACAGCTGGCGCGGGGCGGCATGCTTCGCCTCCCTCCAGTCCCTGATCCTGCTGCTCGTCCACGCCACCCTGAAGGCCGACCGGCACGCACCGGTGGCCGAGGCCCTCCTCCTGCCGGGCCTGTGCGTCATCGCCGGGGCCATGGGCTCGACCCTGCGCAACCTGATGCTCCGCTTCGGCGCCGCGACCCACGCCCTGACGACGGTGCAGGCCCGCCTCGCGGCGGCGGAGGCGGTGAGCGCGGAACGCGCCCGGCTGGCCCGTGAGATGCACGACTCGGTGGCCAAGACCCTGTACGGCGTGGCCCTCGCGGCGGACGGCCTGGCGGCGACGGCCTCGGCCGACGCACCCGACCCCGACCGCATCCGGCAGCAGGCGGAACTGGTGTCCCGCTCGGCGCGCAGGGCGGCGGCGGAATCACGGGAACTGCTGACGGACCTGCGCGGCCGGCAGCAGGACCGGCCGGCCGGGACCGTGCAGGTGCACGAGAGCGGGACGGGGGATGCGCGGGGGTGCGGGACCGGGGACGCGCATGAGTCCCCGCTCCCCGCCGCGTTGCCGCCTCCGACGCCCGCGTGGAGCGAACTCGAGCTCGTGGCAGCGGACTTCACGACCCGCACGGGCCTTCCGGTCACCGTCTCCTGGCCGGACGGCCCCGAAGCGGGCCCGCACCACCTCCCCGCGCTGCCCGCCCCCACGGCCCACCACCTCCTCTCCATCACCACGGAAGCGCTGGAGAACGCCTACCGACACGCCTCCGCGACCCACGTGGAGATACGGGTGACGGTGCACGGCAGCCTGCTGCGCCTCTCCGTGTACGACGACGGCCGGGGCCTCCCATCCGGCACTACGCTCGAACGGCTGCGGGCCGGCGGCCACTTCGGGCTGCTAGGCATGGTCGAGAGGGCCGCGCAGACGGGTGCCCGGATCCGCATCGGCCGGGGCGGGCACGAACGGGGCACGGAGGTGCGCGTGGAACTTCCCCTGCCGGCTCGGCACAGCTCCGACCCCATGTTCCGGGAAGCCTGAGAGGAGGCGCCATGCAGCACAGTCAGACCTGGCCCGAGGCCCCTTCGCCGACGCCCGCCCCCTTGCGCCTGCTGGTGGCCGACGACAACCCCGTGGTCCGGGCGGGCCTGACGGCCCTGCTCTCGGGCCGCGAGGACACCACGGTGGTGGCGGAGGCGACGAACGGCCGCGAGGCGTACGACGCGGCTCTGCGGTACCGGCCGGACGTCATCCTCCTCGACGTCCGGATGCCCGGGGTCGACGGAATCTCGGCATTGCCGCACCTGGTGCGGCTGGCGCCGGTCATGATGCTCACCTACAGCCATGAGACGGAGACCGTGCGGGAGGCGCTGCGACTGGGAGCGGGGGGATACCTGGTGCACGGCGAGTTCACGACGGAGCAGCTGCTGCGTGCGGTCCGGGACGTCCGGGAGGGGCGGCCACATGTCACTCCGGGAGCGGCGAAGGCGTTGCTGTCGGAACTTCATGCGAATGCACCTGCACGTGGGGGCCCTCAAATGCCCGATTTTTTAAGGGAAGACCCACCATTAAGTCTTTCGCAACTGCAATCTCCTGTGGGACAGTCATTCCGTTCACGTTTCCGGCTGAGCACGAGGGAGGCGGAGATCATGGACCTCATCGCGTCCGGCATGACCAACCAGCAGATCGCCGCGGCGTGCTTCATCAGCGAGAAGACGGTCAAGAACCACATCAACCGCATCTTCGCCAAACTCCAGTCCACCACCCGGTCCCAGGCGGCCGCCAAGTGGCTGGGGGTGGCTTGAGGTGGGCGGGGAATGGGCCCGCGGTTGGGCCCTGGGGCCCTTCGGTGACGCGAGTGCCGGATCGTACGGTGCCGGGATCGGAGGCGAACCCGGAGGGGACCACCATGAGCAACTGGTTCAACACCACCGTCGCGTACCTGCAGTCCCGAGTTGCTCGCAGCGACAGGGGGCAGACGGCGGTGGAGTACCTGGGCATCATCGCGGTGGTGGTGGCGATTGTGCTGGCGATCACGGGTACGAGCATCGGGCAGACGATCTTCGACGCGATCACCAACAAGATCGCCCAGGTCACCGGCGGCTGAACCCTCCCCGTCGCGACGCAGGGCAGGCCTTCCCCATCTACATCACGGTGGTGGCAGGCCTGCTCTTTCTTGCGTTGGTCTACCTTGCGGTCGGTCAGGCGTCGGTGAACCGGAGCAGCGCGCAGACGGCGGCGGACGCGGCGGCTCTCGCGGCAGCCCAGAAGACCCGCGATCAACTCGCGGGCATGTGGGTGGAAGACGTACGCGACCCCGCCAAGTGGCAAGCCATCTTCGAAGGCCACGGGGGCGGTGACTTCTGTTCGCGAGCCGACCAACTCGCCGCAGATAACGGCGCGACGGATCAATGCGAGTTCCGTCCGCCACTGAGCTACGTCGTCAAGGCCACGACGATCAAGCCCGTGGGTGACTCCGTCGTGCCTGGCACTGAGGGCGTGCATGCGACGGCGCACGCGACGGCCGTGATCCAGTCCCTCTGCAGTTTCCCCCACGGCGTGGTCGAGAGCGACGACCTTCCGCAACTCACCTGCAGGGGCAAGGTATGGGTGCTGAAACCGGACGACCCGTCAGGACTCCCGCGACCCGAAGACCTCTTCGATGTTCACCTGGCCGACTCACCAGCACACGATCAATGACGAAGGAAGCGGAGCGATGAGCATGCGGTTCACTGCGCAGGCCCGGAGGGGGATGGCCGCATTGACCCTTGCGGCTGGTCTGGCTGTCGGTGTGGCCGGCTGCGGCGGGGGTGGCGGCGACGACAAGAAGCCGGACAGTTCTGCGTCCGCTTCTCGGAGGTCCGGCTCCGATCCGAGCGCCCAGGAGGGCCAGTCCGACCGGCCGTTGGCCGAGTTGAAGGGGTCGGAGGGCCTGCTCCTCCAGATCACCTCCGCGCAACGGGACTCGGGAGGTTTCGTCACGTTCAACGGCACGTTGAAGAACGACGGGGCTCAGACCGTCGCGATCCCGTCCGCCCTGAGCGGCAACGAAACCGAGATCATCAAGAACGGCAGGTCCCTGGGCGGCGCCACACTGGTCGATCCGCAGGGCAAGAAGCGCTACTACGTGCTGCGGGACACCGAGGGGCGCCCGCTGACAACCACCGGGTTCTCGACTCTCAAGGCTGGTGCCACCCTGGCCGTCTTCATGCAGTTCCCGGCCCCTCCCGCCAACACGGCCGAGGTGGAGTTCCAGCTGCCCACCTTCTCCTCCGCCACCATCAAGATCTCCGGGTGAGGCCAAAGTGACCACCCCCCGTCCCACCGTCACCGTCACCTTCGCCCTCACCGCCACCCTCCTCCTCACCGCCACCCCCGCCCGCGCCGACGGCACGGACCCCAGTCAGCCCCCCGTCACCGAACCCTCCGCCTCCGCGCCGGTGAAGATCGACCCCAAGGACCCGGACCTCAAGCTGCCCGAGGGGGCCACCCTCGCCGCGCCGAAGGTGCTGGACATCAAGTCGGTCGTCGAGGACCAGAGCGGGGACGAGCGCCGGGAGGACACCAACGCGGACGTCACGTTCGCGCTGCAGGCGGAGGTGCTGTTCGGCAAGGACAGCGCCAGACTCGGCGACGAGGCCAAGTCCCGGATCCAGGCCATCGCCGAGGAGATCGAGAAACAGAAGGCGACCCAGGTCCGCGTCTTCGGCTTCACCGACAACCTCGGCTCGTCGGCCCACGGCGACATCCTGTCCAGGCAACGCGCCAACGCCGTCCAGGCCGTCCTGGACCAGGACCTGAACGCCCCGGACATCACCTTCGAGGTCCGTGGCTACGGCGAGCAGTACCCCATCGCCGACAACTCCACCGAGGAGGGCCGGAGGAAGAACCGCCGCGTGGAGGTGTCCTTCCCCCGCACCCAGGAGTGACCCAGCAACGGGCTGGAGCCGCCCGCTAGTCACCCACCTCGTACTCGAACCACGCCGGACCGGTCGTACGCCGCGGTGAGCAGTGTCCCCGAGACTCCGGCGGCCTCGCCCTCGTACCGCTTCCGCATCGTGGCCACCCCGACCGGCACCGCCGTCTCGACCCCGGCTCCGGCAGCCGCACCTCCGCCGCAGTGAACTCCTCGCCCCTGAACGTCCCTGAAGCTCTCATGCCGCGATGCCAGGGCGCGCCACTGAAACGCCCTCAAGCCGAGCCACCCGCACCACCGGCACCGCCTTCGAGGGCCACGCCCACCCGCACCCCCGCCCGCAGCCCCCACCCCGCCATGGCTCCTGCCTCCGCCTCCAGCACGTGCCGGGCCCATGGCCGGGGCAGGCCCAGGCGGCCCGGGGGCATGGTGCGGACGGCGAGGACGGTCAGGTGGCGGTCCAGGTAGGCGACGTCGATGGGGATGCGCATCCCGAACGTGTGCACCCCGCTCGCCGGCGACAGCAGCATCGCCCCGGCGATCGAGTCCCGGCCCAGCAGCCCCTTGGTCCGCAACCGGTAGGAGGCAGCGATCTCCAGGGGAAGGACCACCGGATCCCGCCCAGCCTCACCGCTCGGCACGATCAGTCTTCCGGTGCCGTCCCGCCAGCGTCTGCCCATGTCCCTCGTCCCCTCCTGCCGCGCCGCCGACTCGGCGCCGGGCGAAATCGGTTGTCACCCGCCTTCCTCCCCACTAGTAAGGGGCTCATGACTGGACTCGGTGTCGTGTTCCGCCCCCAGCTTCCGCCCGAGCGCCTGCGGGCGGTCGCCCGCCTCGCGGACGACGCGGGGCTCGAGGAACTGTGGCTGTGGGAGGACTGTTTCCGGGAGGGCGGCATCTCGACCGCCGCCGCGGCGCTCGCGTGGACCGAGCGGGTGCGCGTCGGGGTCGGACTGCTGCCCGTTCCCCTCAGGAACGTGGCCCTGACCGCGATGGAGGCCGCGTCCCTGCACCGGATGTTCCCCGGCCGGGCGACCCTCGTCGTCGGGCACGGCGTGCAGGACTGGATGGGCCAGGTCGGTGCCCGCGCCGCTTCCCCGCTCACCCTCCTCGGCGAGCATCTCGACGCCCTGAGCGCCCTGTTGCGCGGCGAACGGCTCAGCGTGCGGGGACGGTACGTCTGCCTGGACGACGTCGCCCTCGACTGGCCGCCGCAGGGAGCGGCTCCCGTGTTCGCCGGCGCCACCGGGCCGCGAACGCTCCGTCTCTGCGGCGCCCGGGCCGACGGTACGGTCCTCACCGCCTCCACCTCCCCGGACGGCGTACGGCAGGCCCGGCAGCTCATCGAGGAGGGGCAGAAAGAGGCGGGGCGCGGCGAGCCGCATCAGGTCGTCGTCTACCTCCTGACCGCCACGGGGCCGGACGCCGGCGCCCGGCTGCGGTCCGAACTCGTCGCGGAAGGACTGCAGTCGGCCACGGACGTGGGAGTGGCGGGCGACGCAGCCGCCGTGGCGGCGGCCGTACGCCGGCTCGCCGAGGCGGGTGCCGACACCGTCGTGCTGCAGCCGACCGCGGACGAGCCCGACCCGGAGGGGTTCGTGCGGTTCACCGCCGAGGAGGTCCGGCCGCTCGTGCCGTGACCGCAGGTGGCGAGGCATTGTCAGAGGCGGCTGTCACACTGCCCGGCATGAGCGAAGAGCGCGGTGAGCACGGCGAAGTGAGCCTGCGGGGGGTCACGGACGACGACCTGTTCGTCTTCCTCGCCCATGAGCACGACCCGGAGGCGCTCCGGCGGTCGCGGTTCACCCCACGCCCGCGGGACGCCTTCCTGCGGCACTGGCGCGAGCGTGTGCTGGGAGATCCGGACTGCCTGGTGCGGACGGTCACCCTGGACGGCGAGGTCGCCGGGAGCGTCGTCTCCTGGACGGAGGGCGAGCGGCGGTTCGTCGGATACTGGCTCGGGCGGCCCTACTGGGGCCGCGGCGTCGGCACCCGCGCGCTCGGCCTGTTCCTGGAGATGGATCCCGTACGGCCGTTGTACGCGGACCCTTTCGGCGGCAACACCGCCTCCGTCCGCCTGCTGGAGAGACACGGATTCCGGCGGGCCGGCACCGTCCGGCACGGGGAGGACGAGCACGTCCTGCTCGTCCTCGGCGGCCCGGCGGCGACCGGGTGAGGACGGTCCCCGCCACGCATGCCGTCGGGTGGGCGGAAAAACAGCAGGCCAGGGGCGGTCGCGTCCTGTGATCATGGACGGTATGGCAGTGAAGCGTTCGTTCGAAGACCTCGTGGCCGAGGGCGACGCCGTACCCACCGAGGGGTGGGATTTTTCCTGGTTCGAGGGGCGGGCGAGCGAGGTGCGGCCTTCGTGGGGCTACGCCGCGTCGGCGGGGAAGCGGCTGGCCGGTGCCGGTGCCGTGCTCGACATCCAGACCGGCGGCGGTGAGGTGCTGGACTTCGCGCTGGGCAGGGCCGAGCCGGCGCGGCCGGTGCTGGCCGCCGCGACGGAGGGCTGGCCGCCGAACGTGGCCAAGGCCACCGCCCTGCTGCGGCCGCGCGGGGTGGTGGTCGTCGCCGCCGCGGACGACGCGCCGCTGCCGTTCGCCGCGGGGACCTTCGATCTCGTGCTCAGCCGCCATCCGGTGCGCCCGTACTGGGACGAGATCGCCCGGGTGCTGCGGCCGGGTGGCGCGTACTTCGCCCAGCATGTCGGGCCGGCCAGCGTCTTCGAGCTGGTCGAGTACTTCCTCGGGCCGCAGCCGGAGGAAGTGCGCGCCGGCCGGGACCCCGAGCGGGAGCGGGCCGACGCCGAGGCGGCCGGCCTGGAGGTGGCCGGCCTGCGGGCGGAGCGCCTGCGCATGGAGTTCCACGACATCGCCGCCGTCGTCCACTTCCTGCGCAAGGTGGTGTGGATGGTCCCGGATTTCACGGCGGAGGCGTACGAGCCGCAACTCCGTGCGCTGCACGAGCGGATCGAGGAGGAGGGACCGTTCGTGGCGCACAGCACCCGGCATCTCTTCGACGTCCGCAAAGCGGCCCGCTGACGGCCGGGGAGACCCTTGCCCCGGGTCTTCCCGAGGTTTCCACATCGTTATCTCACTGGGTTCACATCCGCCTCACCGGTCACGTAAGTTCAGACCAATGTAATTCGCGCCAGCAAAGCTGCGCGGGGGGCACCGCGCAGCGGAGGGGGCTGCGCGGTGCCACTGAAGCAGAGCGATCCTTCGGCGCTGCCGTAGCGGAACGGTCAAGTCATCGTTCGCCGGCCGGGTAGCCCATCGGAGGGACCCCGGCGTGGCTCGCCGACACGCCCCCAAGATGGCGTAAACCCTGCGGATCCTTCCGAATCCTTTCGCATCCGGCCGATTTTCCTGGGATTCTGCTGTGAATCGGCGTGCGGCACCCCTGAATCCAGCATTCCGCAGCCACCGCGGCGTCGCCGGACGATTCCGGAGAGTAGTTGTGCCACGCCGATGCACCCACGATCCCTCACGAAGGGTTATGGTGGAAACCCCCCCTCGGGCCGGTCCGTCTCCCCCCCACGGACCGGCCCGTTTTTCGTTCCCCACCGACGGCGGGCCCCGCTCGGGGACCTCCGGAGGCTTCTGCCGGGAACTTCCGGAACCTCCCGGCGGGGGCCGAGCGTCCCATCCCAGGGGCGCCCCATCCCCAAGCCCCGAGCCGGAACCAAGCCCTCAGCGGGGGTAGGCTCAACGGCTCCGCCACCTATCACCCCCGCGCCACCCCCGGAGGGCCACGTGAACCTGCGCGACAACCTGCGCAGCCTGCTCGTCAGGCTCTACGCACGCCGGGTGGAGGGCCACCTGGACCACGCTCAGGTGCCCAAGCACATCGGCGTCATCATGGACGGCAACCGCCGCTGGGCGAAGGCGTCCGGCTCCACCACCGTCCACGGCCACCGGGCCGGTGCGGACAAGATCGAGGAGTTCCTCGGCTGGTGCACCGAGACCGACGTCGAGGTCGTCACCCTGTGGCTGCTGTCCACGGACAACTTCGACCGGCCGCAGGAGGAACTCGTCCCGCTGCTCGGCATCATCGAGGACGTCGTCCGCACGCTCGCCGCGGACGGCCGCTGGCGCGTGCACCACGTCGGCACGATGGACCTGCTGCCGGGCGGCATGCAGCGCACCCTGAAGGAAGCCGAGGAGACCACCGCCCACATCGACGGCATACTCGTCAACGTGGCCATCGGCTACGGCGGCCGGCAGGAGATCGCCGACGCCGTCCGTTCCATGCTGCTCGACGCCCACGACAAGGGTGTGACGGTGGGGGACCTCGCCGAGTCCGTCGACGTCGACATGATCGGCCGTCATCTCTACACCGGCGACCAGCCCGATCCGGACCTCGTCATCCGCACCAGTGGCGAGCAGCGGCTGTCCGGATTCATGCTGTGGCAGACCGCGCACTCCGAGTACTACTTCTGTGAGGTCTTCTGGCCGGCCTTCCGGAAGGTCGACTTCCTGCGCGCCCTGCGCGACTACGCCGCACGTCACCGCCGTTACGGCGGCTGAGGCGCACCGAACGCCCCGTCGGCCGCCCGGCCGGCGGGGCGTTCGGCGTACCCCGGTTCGGCAGGATGTAACAAGGAGTTCACCGGCACGCCGATGGCCGCTTTTGCATGGCGGTGCATGTTCGAGGGCATACAGCAAGCAGGTCGACACCCGAACCACGGGTGTCGGATCTCAGCGGGCGGCACGGGGCCGTCCGCCCGGGAGGCCCTTTGCACGAGCCCGACCGTGCGGTCACTGCACGGAAGCAGCCGCGGAGGGCCGGTCGTCGGCCCGCCGTCCGCGGGGGCCCGGCACCGGCCGTGGTTCCCCCACCCTCCCGGCCCGGCTTCCACTTCGTCGCTCCCTGACCTCATCCGAGGGGGTACGTCCTTCCGTGGTGACCAGCACAAAGCGCCACAAGCCAGACCGGCGCACCTATGTTCTCGACACCAGCGTCCTGCTGGCCGACCCGAACGCCCTGTCCCGCTTCGACGAGCACGAGGTCGTGCTCCCCGTCGTGGTGGTCACGGAGCTGGAGGCCAAGCGGCACCATCCGGAACTCGGCTACTTCGCCCGACAAGCGCTGCGCCTGCTGGACGACTACCGGGTGAAGTACGGCCGCCTCGACGCCCCCATCCCGATCGGGGAACTCGGCGGGACGATCCGGGTCGAGCTCAACCACTCGGACCCCAGCGTGCTGCCCACCGGCTACCGCCTCGGGGACAACGACTCGCGCATCCTCGCGGTGGCCCGCAACCTGCAGGCCGAGGGGTACGACGTCACCGTCGTGTCGAAGGACCTGCCCCTGAGGATCAAGGCGTCCTCGGTCGGTCTGCTCGCGGAGGAGTACCGCGCCGAACTCGCCATCACGGAGAACTCCGGCTGGACCGGGATGAGCGAACTCACCCTGTCCGGGGAACAGGTGGACATCCTCTTCGAGGAAGGGCATCTGTACGTTCCCGAGGCCGCCGAGCTGCCCGTGCACACCGGCCTGACCATCCACTCCGAGCGCGGCAAGGCGCTCGGCCGGATCACCGCCGAGGGAAACGTCCGCCTGGTGCGCGGCGACCGCGAGGCGTTCGGCATCAAGGGCCGCAGCGCCGAGCAGCGCATCGCGCTCGATCTGCTGCTCGACCCGGACGTCGGGATCGTCTCGATGGGCGGCCGGGCCGGCACCGGAAAGTCGGCGCTGGCGCTGTGCGCGGGCCTGGAGGCGGTGCTGGAGCGCCGCCAGCACCAGAAGGTGATGGTCTTCCGTCCGCTCTACGCGGTCGGTGGACAGGAGCTGGGATATCTGCCCGGCACCGAGGCGGAGAAGATGAGCCCGTGGGCGCAGGCCGTCTTCGACACGCTGTCGGCGGTCACCAGCCGCGAGGTCATCGAGGAGGTCACCGCGCGCGGGATGCTGGAGGTGCTTCCGCTCACCCACATCCGCGGCCGCTCGCTGCACGACGCCTTCGTGATCGTGGACGAGGCGCAGTCACTGGAAAGGAATGTCCTGCTGACCGTTCTGTCCCGAATCGGCGCCAATTCACGGGTTGTTCTGACTCATGATGTGGCACAAAGGGACAATCTTCGCGTCGGGCGCTACGACGGTGTGGTCGCCGTCGTTGAGAAGCTGAAGGGGCATCCACTCTTCGCCCATGTCACCCTGACTCGGTCGGAGAGGTCCCAGATTGCGGCGCTTGTGACCGAAATGCTGGAGGACGGTCACATCTGACCTCACCTGCACAGCAGTTGGCGCCGTCCGGCAAAGGCCAAGAGCCTAGCCGGGCGGCGCCTTGGTGTGTGGGGCTTTCCGGAAATCCCCTGGGCCAAACGGGATGTGAGCTTTCACACTCAACGCAGAATTGCCACCCGGCGTCCGGTTACGGCAGAGTCTCAGTCCTGTCAGGCCCCGCATACGACACACCTGTACCCCCAGCGGTACAGCACCACAGAAGCACCATCAACTCCATAGAGTTCGTCGTATGCCGCCCGCGCACCACGCGGCGCTCCCTCCGGGGAGTTGCCCACCGGGCCCGCGCCTCCCGTGACCCCGCAGTTGGGAGGCCAGTGTCAGGGGCACGATTGCGTCCGCCAGGGTCACCGAAGCGGGCGATGCTGGAAGGAAACCGTGTGAGCCGGATTTCGGTCCGGGGATTCGCAGTGGCCTCGGCCACCGCGGTCACCGCCGTCGGGAGCGTCGTCGGAGTTGCCTCGGGCAGCGTCGCGCAGAACAACGACGCCGAGCCGACGGCCGCCGACACCACGCTCCTCGCGGACATACCCGCGGGTCAGCAGGCCCAGGTCCAGTCCGCGTCCCTGACGCAGCAGGCCGACGCCCAGGCCATCGCCGCCGACGCGAGCGCCAAGAAGGACGCCGAGGAGGCGGCCCGCAAGGCAGCCGCCGAGTCCGCGATCGCCAAGAAGGCCGCGGCCGAGAAGGCGGCCAAGGACGCCAAGGCGCGCATCGAGGCGAAGGCGGCGGCCAGCCGCGACAGCGCGCGCGACTCCTCCAGCTTCCCCGTCCAGAGCAGCTACACCGTCGCCCAGATCCAGGCGATGGCGCGGCAGATGGTGGCGGGCGACCAGTTCCAGTGCTTCAGCAACATCGTGGACCACGAGTCCAGCTGGAACTACCACGCGACCAACGCCTCCTCCGGTGCCTACGGTCTCTTCCAGGCCCTGCCCGCCGGTAAGTACGCCTCCGCCGGCGCCGACTGGCAGACCAACCCGGCCACCCAGATCAAGTGGGGCCTCAACTACATGAACAGCCGGTACGGCAGCCCCTGCCAGGCCTGGTCGTTCTGGGCGGCGAACCACTGGTACTAGGCCGGTCGGCCCGCTCAACCCCGCGCAGCCCCTCCCCGTCCTCAGGGGAGGGGCTTTCGCCATGTACGGTCGTACCCGAACACCTCCAGGGGGGAGGAGAGGTGGCGAACACGCGAGGGCGCGGGGGAAGAGGACGGATCATGTCGCGAGTGCCAGGGTGGCTCGGCAAGCTCGGTGCCGGTCTCACCGAGATGAGCGAGCGCCTGAACGAGCGCCGTGCGGAGGTGGAGCGCGAGTCCGCTCCGGAGTCCTCGGACACCTCGCGGCCCCCGTCGCACCTCGCGGACCCCGACGATCCCGTCGTCGACGCCGTCGTACCGCCCGCCCGCCGGCCGGTTGCTCCGTCCGGCCCCCGTCCCGACCCCGCCCAGGCCGTGCCCTGGGGTGTGCGGGTGGCGGCCGAGGCCGGCTGGCGACTGCTGGTCCTCGCCGGCACCCTCTGGGTCCTCATGCGGGTCATCAGCGCGATCCAGCTGGTGGTGTTCGCTTTCGTCATCGCGCTGCTCGTCACCGCGCTGCTGCAGCCGACGGTCGCCCGCCTCACCCGCCGCGGAGTGCCGCGCGGCCCGGCGACCGCGCTCACCGCGATCAGCGGGTTCGTCGTCATCGCGCTGATGGGCTGGTTCGTGACCTGGCAGGTCATGGAGAACATCGACACGCTCTCCACCCAGATCCAGTCCGGCATCGACGACCTGCGCGACTGGCTGCTGAAGAGCCCGTTCCACGTCACCGACAAGCAGATCAACCAGATCGCCAAGAACCTGCGTGAGGCGATCGGCGCCAACGCCGACCAGATAACGTCCGCGGGCCTGGAGGGCGTTCAGGTCATCATCGAGACCCTCACCGGCATCCTGCTGGTGTTCTTCTCGACGCTGTTCCTGCTCTACGACGGCAAGCGCATCTGGGAGTGGTTCCTGAAGCTGGTGCCCGCCGCCGCCCGCCCGGGTGTGGCCGGCGCCGGTCCGCGCGCCTGGCGCACGCTGACCGCCTACGTCCGCGGCACGGTCCTGGTCGCTCTGATAGACGCGATCTTCATCGGCATCGGCATCTACTTCCTCAACGTGCCGATGGCCGTCCCGCTGGCCGTCTTCATCTTCCTGTTCTCCTTCATCCCGCTCGTCGGCGCGGTCGCCTCCGGCGCGCTCGCGGTGATCGTGGCGCTGGTGACCCAGGGTGTCTTCACGGCCGTCATGACCCTGGTGGTGGTCCTCGCGGTCCAGCAGATCGAGGGCCACGTCCTGCAGCCGTTCATCCTGGGCCGCGCGGTGCGCGTCCACCCGCTGGCCGTCGTCCTCACGGTGGCGGCCGGGGGCATGGTGGCCGGAATCGGCGGCGCCGTGGTCGCCGTACCGCTGGTCGCGGTGACGAACACCGTGGTGGCGTACCTGCGGCAGTACTCGGAGGAGCTGCAGCGGCAGAAGGCCGCCGCCGCGCCCACGGACGCATTCGCCGCGCAGGACGCGGAAGACCCCGCCGAGCGGAACGCGGAAGACCCCGCCGAGCAGAACGCGGAAGACCCCGCTCACCAGGGGTGAGCGGGGCCTTCGCGGGACCGTCTACTCGGCCAGCACGGCCTCGGCGTCCAGCGTGACGCCGACCGCCTGGATCACCGAGGCGATCTTGAACGCCTCCTGGACGACCTCGCGCTCGACGCCGGCCTTGCGCAGGACCTGCTCGTGCGAGTCCAGGCACATGCCGCAGCCGTTGATCGCGGAGACCGCGAACGACCACAGTTCGAAGTCGACCTTCTCCACGCCCGGGTTGCCGATGACGTTCATCCGCAGGCCGGCGCGCAGAGTGCCGTACTCGTGGTCCGACAGCAGGTGGCGCGTCCGGTAGAAGACGTTGTTCATCGCCATGACGGCGGCGGCCGACTTGGCGGCCGTGTACGCCTCCGGCGTGAGGTTCGCCCTGGCCTCCGGCTCCAGCTCACGCAGCACGATCGGGGAACGGGAGGCGATGGCGGTCGCCAGCACCGTGCCCCACAGCTGCTGCGCCGGCAGGTCGGAGTTGCCGATGACCGAGCCCAGGTTGAGCTTCAGGTCCTTGGCGTAGTCCGGGACGCGGGACTTCAGCGAGTCGAGCGACATGGGTCACTCACCAGCCAGCAGCGCGACCGGGTCCAGGGTGTTCTCTCCCTTGTTCCAGTTGCACGGGCACAGCTCGTCGGTCTGCAGGGCGTCCAGCACCCGCAGGACCTCCTTGGGGTTACGGCCCACGGAACCGGCGGTGACCATGGTGAACTGGATCTCGCGGTTCGGGTCGACGATGAAGACGGCACGCTGCGCGAAGCCGTCCTCGCCCTCGATGCCCAGGTCGCGCATCAGCTCGTGCTTGGAGTCGGCCATCATCGGGAACGGCAGGTCGGTCAGGTCCGGGTGGTCCTTGCGCCAGGCGTGGTGGACGAACTCGGAGTCACCGGAGAAGCCGAGGACCTGGGCGTCGCGGTCGGCGAACTCGTCGTTCAGCTTCCCGAACGCGGCGATCTCGGTCGGGCAGACGAAGGTGAAGTCCTTCGGCCATGCGAACACGACCAGCCACTTGCCCTCGTAGGACTTGTGGTGGATCTGCTCGAACTCCTTGCCCTTCTCCAGCGAGACGCAGGCGGTCAGTTCGAACTCGGGGAACTTGTCACCGACAGTGAGCACACGCTCTCCTTGCAGCGAGGAAACACCCCTTTTGAGGATGTTTCCCATGGGTTGGACTGTGTCGATGTTGGCACAGGGTGCATTGATTAGGGAAATAGCTACACTTGGTCACGTTGATTGGATGTGGTTATCAGTGACCTTGGGTAACGGAAAGCGGAGGCAGCCGAGCCTCTCCCAGCTGCGGGCGTTCGCCGCCGTGGCCGAGCATCTGCACTTCAGGGACGCGGCGGCCGCCATCGGGATGAGCCAGCCCGCCCTGTCCGGCGCGGTCTCGGCGCTGGAGGAGACCCTGGGCGTGACCCTCCTCGAGCGTACGACGCGCAAGGTGCTGCTCTCGACCGCCGGCGAGCGGCTGGCCGTGCGCGCGAAGGCGGTGCTGGACGAGGTCGGCGCGCTGCTGGAGGAGGCCGAGGCGGTCCGGGCCCCCTTCACGGGCGTCCTGCGCCTCGGAGTGATCCCCACGGTCGCGCCGTACCTGCTGCCCACCGTGCTGCGACTGGTCCACGAGCGCTATCCGCAGCTGGACCTGCAGGTGCACGAGGAGCAGACCGCCAGCCTCGTGGACGGCCTGGGCTCCGGCCGCCTCGACCTGCTGTTGCTGGCGGTGCCGCTCGGCGTGCCCGGGGTCGTCGAACTCCCGCTGTTCGACGAGGACTTCGTGCTCGTCACCCCGCTCGACCACTGGCTCGGCGGCCGCGAGGGCATCCCGCGCGAGGCGCTGAAGGAGCTCAACCTGCTGCTCCTGGACGAGGGCCACTGCCTGCGCGACCAGGCCCTCGACATCTGCCGGGAGGCCGGCCGCGAGGACGCGCCGGTGACCACGACGGCCGCCGGGCTCTCGACGCTGGTCCAGCTGGTCGCCGGCGGTCTCGGCTGCACCCTGCTGCCGCGCACCGCGCTGAAGCTGGAGACGACGCGCAGCAGCCAGCTGCTCACCGGGTACTTCGCCGAGCCGGCACCGACCCGCCGCGTTGCCTTCGCGATGCGGACGGGGGCGGCGCGCTCCGCGGAGTACGAGGAGCTGGCCGGGGCTCTGCGCGGGGCCCTGGGCTCGCTCCCGGTGCGGGTCACCGCGGACTAGCGCCCGGGCCCGCCGCACTACTCCGTGCGCAACCCTTCCGGCCGCATCAGCCGTACCAGCGGTGGCAGGCTCAGCAGGGTGACCGTGAGGACCACCGCCGCACCGGCGCCGGTCATCGACAGCACGCCCGACCAGTCCACGGACAGGGACGCGCCCGCCATCTCCAGCAGCACCGTGCCGAGGGTCAGCCCGACGGCCGCGGCGAGCAGCAGGCCCAGGGCGACCGGGATCGCCGTCTGCCACAGCACCGACATCCCGAGAGTGCGCCGCCGGGTGCCGAAGGCGACCAGCGCCGACAGCAGGCGTCTGCGCTCGCGCAGCTGCTCCAGCTGGGAGACCAGCAGACTCGCGCCGATCAGCGCCAGTACGCAGATGGCGCCGGCGAACGTACCGGTGCGGATGGAGGTGAACTGCTTCGACCGTTCGGTGCTCGACCACACCATCGCGTCCGCCAACGGGTCCACCGCCGCGGCCGTGTTGCGGACGTACTCGTCCGTGTCCGGCACGGACTCGTCGAGCTTGAGGTACACCGCCCCGGACAGGAGGCGGCTCATCCGGTCGGGCACGGCGGCCGGTGTCAGCAGGATGCCGTTGTCCTTGGTCCCGTTGGGCCCGGTGATCGCGCGGGCCTGCTTCAGGCCGGCCGGCACGGTCCAGAGGACGTCCTGGCCCCGGCCCGTACCGTTGACCGTGTCGATGTGGAGCCTGCGGCCCGGCCGGCCGAGCTCGGCCGTCCGGTCGTCGCCGTCCCCGCCCGTGGCCACGAAGACGTCCCCGTCGCGGCAGGACGTCAGCCGCGCCACCTGCCGCAGGGAGTCGCAGGTGCCGACGGTCGCCTCCACCGTGGCGTTCGGCCCGCGCTTCCAGTCCCGGTCGCCCAGCTCGGTGCTGCCCAGCGCGGTCGCCTTCCGCACGCCCCTGGTCGCGGAGAACCTCTCGGCGGCCGTCAGGAAGGGCACGCCCCGCGGCAGGTTGACCTGCATCTGCACCCGGTCGGTGTCCTGCGCGGTGCTCTTGGTGTAGTCGCCCTGGACGCCCGCGAACAGCATCTGCATCGCGATCGCCCCGGCCACCGCGACCGCGATGCCGTTGACCATGCGGGCCGCCGAGTCGCTCTTCAGCTGCAGCCGTCGTACCGCCAGTTGCCAGGCCATGCCGCCGCGGCCCAGCCGGGCCACCACCGCCTCCACGATCCACGGCAGCAGCACGGTCACGCCGAGGAGCAGCAGCAGGACACCGCCGATCACCAGGTACTGGTTGAAGTTGCCGTTCGAGCGGCCCTGCCCGATCATCGGGGCGAGCATCGCCAGACCACCCAGCGGCAGCAGCAGCCGCCACCACAGCCGGCGGCGCCGCTGCTTGGCGGAGCGGACCACGCCCAGCGGCTCGATGGCCACCCCGCGCAGCGCGAACAGCGTCACCAGTACCGCCGCCGCCGGGACGGCGACCGCGACCAGGGCGGCCAGCGCGGGCGTGGGGTTGAGATAGCTGGGGAACACGCTGATGCCCAGGATCTCCACCGAGCCCGCGAGCTGCCGGCCGAGCAGGAAGAAGGCGGTGCCGAAGACCAGCCCGACCAGCGATCCCGCGAGCGCCTCGCCCGCCGCGATCCGCCGGGTCATCCGGATGTCGGAGCCGACCAGCCGCAACGCGGCCAGCCTGCGGTCGCGCCGCTCACCGCCGAACCGTACGGCGGTGGCGATGAAGACGGCGACCGGCATCAGCAGCACCACGAAGACGACCAGCACCAGCAGGATCAGGACCGGGTCCAGCGTGTTCGACGACCCCGACGCCTGCGGGTGCCCGAACTCGCTGATGCGGGCCGTGCCGTAGCCGTCGATGCGCGAGGCCAGGTTCTTCGCGCCGGCGTAGTAGGCGAGTTCGCGCGAGCCGACGAGCCCGGACTCACCGATCGTCCCGGCGATCCGGTACGGCAGCCGTGCCCGCAGCAGCTTCCCGGCACCGGAGCCGAGCAGTTCCTTCAGCGCGGGCGAGACCACCATCTCGCCCGGCGCCGGGTAGGTCGACAGGCCCGGTGCCATCGGTGCCCGCGGGCCCTCCGGCTCCACCAGCCGGCCACGGACGTCCTCGCCGTGGTACGTCGTGTCGGAGTCGGAGATCACCAGGGTGTTCGCGGCCTTCGGCCGCTTGGGGCCGTAGGTGTAGTCCAGGCGCGCCTCGTCGCGGTCGTGGCGCACCGCCAGCGCGTTCGGGACGGCGGTCGTCAGCAGGAGCAGCGCCACGCCGAGCCCGACGCCGACCGCCGTCAGCAGGACCCGGATCCAGCCCTCCCGCCCGCCGGTGACGGCGAACCGCACCCCCATGCCGAGGTCCCTCGACCATTGGCGGGCATTCATACGATGCGCTCCATGTCCCGCGACCTGCCGTCACGTACGACGATCTCCCGGTCGGAGTAGGCGGCCACCCTGGCCTCGTGGGTGACCAGGACGACCGCCGCGTTGGTGGAGCGGGCCGCGTCCGTCAGCAGTTCCATGACGCGCTCGCCGTTGAGGGAGTCGAGGGCGCCGGTCGGCTCGTCGGCGAACACCACGCGCGGCCCGGTGACCAGAGCCCGGGCCACCGCGACCCGCTGCCCCTGGCCGCCGGAGACCTCGCCGGGCCGCTTGCCCCTGAGATCGTCCACCTCCAGGCGTTCCATCCAGGTGAGCGCGGCCCGCTCGGCCTCCTTGCGGGGGCGGCCGTTCAGCCGCAGCGGCAGCGCCACGTTCTCCACACAGGTCAGCTCGGGCACGAGCTGGCCGAACTGGAAGACGAACCCGAACTCGCTGCGGCGCAGCGCGCTGCGTGCGGCGTCGCTCATGCCGCTCAGTTCACGGCCGTCGTAGACGATGGAGCCGGAGTCCGGCGGGACGATGCCGGCGAGGCAGTGCAGCAGCGTCGACTTGCCGGAGCCGGAGGGGCCCATCACGGCGACGACCTCGCCGGGGTGGATGGAGAACTCGGCACCGTCGAGGGCGAGGGTGGGGCCGTACGCCTTGCGCAGGTCCTCGGCGGCGAGCAGGGAGCCGGGGGGAGCGGTCACCGGGCCACCTCCGCGCGCAGCTTGTCGAGGCGCGCGGCGGTCAGTTCCAGCCAGCGCAGGTCGGCCTCCAGGTGGAACAGGGCGTGGTCGCAGACCAGCTGGTCCGCGAGGTCGCCCTTGCGCTTGCGGTCCGTCAGGATCCGCATGCTGCGCAAGTGCTCGGCACGCTGGGTGTCGAGGATGTCGGCCGCGTCGCGGTGCGTGAGGAGCGCGAGGACGACCTTGGTGTAGAGGGTCGACTGGAGGTACTCCTCCGGCTTCTCCGGGGTGGCGAGCCAGCGCTCGACATCCGTGACGCCGGCGTCGGTGATGGCGTACCGCTTCCGCTCGGGGCCGCCGCCCGCCTCGATGCCGTCGACTTCCACGAGGCCGTGCTTCAGCAGCCGCGACATCGTGGAGTAGACCTGGCCGTAGTGCAACGGCCGGTCGTGACCGAACTTCTCGTCGAAGGCCCGCTTCAGGTCGTAGCCGTGACGCGGACCCGACTCCAGGAGCCCCAAGAGGGTGTGACCGATGGACATGTCCAGCACTCTACACATGGTGTATACGCGGCATGTATACGCGGAGTGGGGAGACCATGGCGTGCTGTACCGAGGTGCAGGTGGGAACCGATTGTCACGGTTCCGAAACAGGCGGCCCGCCTCCGGCGGATGCCGCGACGCCCGCGGCGACGAGCCCACACTTCTGCGGCCCGAGGCAACCCCGCGGCCTCCAGAACCGTCGGTTCCCTTGGGGCGAGGTGCTGATTGTCACGTCCGTAAAAGAACGGATCGGACGCCCTTTGTCATATAGGGGGGTGTTAGCTTTCGGAGCTGACCCCGAGACGGAAGCGAGCGTAGGGACCGATGGGACGAGCGGAAGACAGACGAGCGCGACAGCGCGGTGGCCGCCGCGCGGCGCCCAGGCGCCGCCGCCCCGACCCCACGGCAGGTGCCCCGGCCGGCGCCAGGCCTCAGAAGGGCCGAATACGGCGGCTGTTCACCTGGAAGAAGGTCCTCGGCACGTTCTTCGGCCTGTGCCTGCTGGTGATCGCGGCCTTCATCGGGCTGTACATGTACGTGGACATCCCGCAGGGCAACGCCACCGCCCAACTGCAGAGCAACATCTACAAGTACAGCGACGGCACGATGCTCACCCGCACCGGCCAGCTCAACCGGGAGAGCGTCGACCTCGCCGAGGTCCCCAAGGACGTCCAGCGCACCTTCGTCGCGGCCGAGAACAAGACCTTCTACCACGACGTCGGCGTCGACCTGAGAGGCACCGCCCGCGGTGTGCTCAACACCCTCATGGGGCACGGCACACAGGGCGGTTCGACCATCACCCAGCAGTACGTCAAGAACTACTACCTGGACCAGAACCAGACCGTCTCGCGCAAGCTGAAGGAACTGGTCATCTCGCTGAAGCTGGACCGCCAGAAGTCCAAGGACTACATCCTCGCGGGCTACATCAACACCAGCTACTACGGCCGCGGTGCCTACGGCATCCAGGCCGCGGCACAGGCGTACTACCACAAGGACGCCAAGGACCTGAAGGTTCAGGAGGGCGCCTACCTGGCCGCGCTGCTCCAGGCGCCGAACCAGTACGACTGGGCCCTCGCGAGCGACACCGGCAAGCGGCTGGCGAAGGCGCGCTGGAACTACGTCCTGGACAACATGGTCAAGCAGCACTGGCTGGACGCCGGCAAGCGCCAGGCCATGACCTTCCCGGAGCCGAAGTCCCCCAAGGCGGCGCCCGGCATGAAGGGGCAGACCGGCTACCTGGTGGACGCGGCCAACACGGCGCTGGAGAAGCAGCTGGTCGCCCAGGGCAGGGCCAACTCCCTCGGTGACGCCGAAGCGTTGGTGAAGAAGGGCGGCTGGACCATCACGCTCAACATCGACAAGAAGAAGCAGCGTGAGCTGGAGCGGTCCGTCACCGAGCAGCTGACCAGCAAGCTGGACCCGAAGAAGCGCTCCGTCGACGGCGACGTCCAGCCCGGTGCCGTGTCCGTCGACCCGAGCACGGGCAAGGTCCTCGCCATGTACGGCGGCACGGACTACTTCAAGCACTTCTACAACAACGCGACCCGCCGCGACTACCAGCCCGCCTCCACCTTCAAGCCGGTGATCCTCGCCGCCGCCCTGGCCGAGGGCGCGCACACGCAGGAGGGTCAGCCCATCACGGCGAGCACGATCTACGACGGCACCAGCGGCCGCCAGGTCGAGGACCACGGCAGCAAGGTGGGCTTCGGCCCGCCCAACGAGGACCACACCGACTACGGCCCCATCACCGTCCAGAAGGCCATGAACCAGTCCGTCAACTCCGTCTTCGCGCAGATGGGCGTCGACGTGGGCATGAAACAGGTGATGGCCGTGGCCGGCCAGCTCGGCATGGACACCAAGGGCATGGAGCCGGTCCCCGCGCAGACGCTGGGCTCCATGGGCGCCAGCCCGCTGGAGATGGCCGGCATCTACGCGACCTTCGACAACCACGGCAAGAAGGTGACCCCGGCGATCATCAAGTCGGCCGAGCACAAGGACACCAGCGTCACCCTGCCGGACCCGATCGGTGACCAGGTGATCCCCCGCGTGGCCGCCGACACGGTCACCTCGGTGCTCACCGGTGTGGTCGACGACGGTACGGCCAGCGACTCGGTGGCGGGCAACTCGGCGCGCGACGGCCAGCAGGTCGCCGGCAAGACGGGTACGTCCGACAACAACAAGTCGGCCTGGTTCACCGGCTACACGCCCGGCCTGGTCACCTCGGTCGGCCTGTTCGGCGAGGACTCCAAGACCCACGCGCAGGTTCCGCTGACGGGTGCGACCGGCCCCCTCAACCCTTCCGGCCGAACCGGCCGCATCAACGGCGGTGGCTACCCCGCGAAGATCTGGGCCGCCTACACCTTCGACGCGATGGGTGACGTCAGCAAGTTCGACCTGGACACCACCCAGGGCGCGGCCGTCCAGCCCTCGCAGTCCACCTCGCCGTCGCCGAGCCACTCGACGTCGCCGTCGCCGAGCCGTTCCTCGTCGCCGTCGCCGAGCCACTCGACGCCGCCGTCGCCGAGCCACTCCTCGTCGCCGCCGCCGAGCCAGTCGTCCTCACCGCCGCCGACTCAGTCGTCGCCGCCGCCGACCGAACCCTCGGACAACACCACCCCGGAGAACCCGCTCGATCCGGGCGGCCGTGGGAACTTCGGCCAGTAGGAGCGCTACACGCGAAGGGCGCCCGGGAACTCCCCGGGCGCCCTTCGCCCATGTGCGGGGCCGTCAGCCCCGGTTCAGCTCGAACCACACCACCTTGCCGGTGCTCAGCCGGGTCGCGCCCCAGCGCCTGGCCAGCTTGTTGACCAGGTACAGGCCGCGGCCGCCCTCGTCCGTGGCCCGGGCCTGCCGGAGCCGCGGCAGCTGCGGCACGTCGTCACCGACCTCGCAGCGCAGCACGTCCGTGCGCAGCAGCCGCAGGGTCACCGGCCGGGACGCATACCGCACCGCGTTCGTCACGACCTCACTGACCAGCAGCTCCACCGAGTCCGTCAGGTCCTCCAGGTCCCAGCGGGCGAGCGCGCGCCGGGCCAGCCGGCGGGCCTGGCCGGGGGCCGTCTCCTCCGGCTCCAGCCGCCAGTAGGCGACATCGCTCGGCGCGATCCCGTCGAAGCGGGCCGCGAGCAGCGCGATGTCGTCGTCCCGGTCGCCCGGGCCGAGCATGTCGAGGACCTCGTCGCACAGGGCCTCCAGCGGCGGCGGGTGGTCCGGGCCGGTCAACTGGGCGGTCGCGGCGAGCTTCTCCCGCAGCTGCTCTATGCCGGTCCACACGTCCCGCAGCCGGGACTCCACCAGCCCGTCGGTGTAGAGCAGCAGCGTGGCCCCGGCGGGCGCGTCCAGCTCGACCGCCTCGAAGTCGACCCCGCCGACCCCGATCGGCGCGCCCGGCGGCACCCGCAGCACCTCGGCCCGGCCGCCCAGGTGCAGCAGAACGGGCGGCGGATGGCCGGCGTTGGCGATGGTGATGCGGTGCGTGACCGGGTCGTAGACCGCGTACAGACAGGTCGCCATGCGGTCCGTGCCGAGCCGCTGCGCCTGCTCGTCCAGGTGGTGCAGCACCTCCTGCGGCGGCAGGTCGAGCCCGGCCAGCGTCTGCGCGGTGGTGCGCAGCTGCCCCATGATCGCCGCCGAGGTCATGGAGTGGCCCATGACGTCACCGACGACCAGCGCGACCCGGCTGCCGGGCAGCGGGATCGCGTCGTACCAGTCACCGCCGACCCGGGCGGTCTCCGCAGCCGGCAGGTACCGGGACGCGAGCCGCACACCCGTGGGCCGCGGCAGTGTCTCGGGCAGCATGGTGCGCTGCAGCTCGTCGGCGATGTAGGCCTCACGGCCGTACAGCACCGCCTTGTCGATGCCGAGCGCGCTGTGCGTGGCCAACTGGGCCGCCACCAGCAGATCGTCGGCCTCGAACGCCAGCCGCTCCGGGCGGCGCAGGAACAGCGCGGCCCCGATCACCCGGCGCCGCCCGCGCAGCGGAGCGAGGATCGCGTGCTGCCCGGACGGTACGACCGCCTCGGAGCAGTCACCGAGCAGCTCGGGCAGCGCGGCCCGGGCGGCGGGCGCGTCGGCGAACACCGGCCGCACCCCACGCAGCACCTCGTTCAGCGCGCCACCGGGCCGCACCTCGCACAGCTCGGTGGTGAGCGAGGACAGCTCGGCCAGCGCGCTCGGCTCCGGCTCGGGCTCGAAGGCGGGCGGCAGCAGGACACCCTCGGTGTCCCGCTCCTCCGGTATCCGGTCGGAACGGCGCAGCCGCAGCACCACCGGACCGGTGGGCCGCTCGTCGCCGACCGGCAGCGGATCCCGCAGGTAGACCAGGATCGCGTCCGAGAACGTCGGCACGGTCGCCCGGCACAGCCCCATCACGATCTCGTCCAGATCGAGGCCGCGCGCGATCCGCCGGGTGGCCGCGCCCACGAATCTCAGCCGGTCCCCGTCGCGCCGCATCGGCATCGGCCGGCCCGGAGGCAGCCCCTGCCCGGTACGGCGCTCCTGACCGCCCGGCGCCCGCTCCTGCTCGGCGCCTGGCTGCGGCGGAATGCCCTCCGATGCGGGGCGCGGGCGGTGTGCGCCGGGCTCTGTGGCGGCGGGCTGGGAGTGCTCGGGGCCGTTGACTTGGGGCTCCTTCCCCTTGCCGACCGGGGACCGCGTCCCCTTGCCGGGCTTTCCCTTGCCGCCGGGCGCGGCCGTCCCCGGTCCGGACGGCGTGCCGTCGGCCCGTGCCTGCGCCGGTAAAGCCGGGGTGCCGGCCGGTTTCGGGGTACGCAGGAGCGCCCCGCGGGCCTCCGCGGGGTCGGCGCCCTGGGGGCGCTCGAAGGAGGTGGGCTGCTCCGTCACGCGTGTCGCATCCATCCGTCCGGGACTGCGCGCCCGGCGCGCAGTTGGTCCCGCAGAAATCCCGATACCCGCAATGCGTGCCCCAGGAACGGAATTCCCGCGCGGTCAGAGATAGTGCTGGTGTCACCGGCGGGACCGGGCCTGGCGGCACGGCCGACGGTGGTGGTGCCCTGCTGCCCCTCGCTCACGTCCTGCCGCCCCTCGGTGACGTTCGGTCAAGCCCGGCCCATGCTCCCGGAGTTGCTTGTATGCGCCCTTGCGGAGGACGATCCTACGTTTCGTGCCCGGGGGCGCATCAAGGGTCTCATGAGGACACGTGCGCGGGCGTACGGTCCCAGTCCTCGGGGAGAGAAGGTACCGCCCAGGACGGATCCGGGCGCCAGTGCTGCCAGCCGTCCGCGAACGGCGGCCCCCAGGCCTCGATCACCTCGACCGCGTCCCGCCCGGCCGCCCGGACCCGCTCGGCGGTCGCCGCGTCCATCAGCCCGTCCCGCTGGGCCTGCGTGAACTCGTCCTCGTCGCGCCAGTGCCAGCTGCGGTCGGGGTGCACGGAGATGTCCAGGAAGTAGTCCTCCGAGTCCACCCCGCCCGACCAACGGGCCAGGGGTGCCTCGAGGTTGACATACCAGTTCTTGAACCGCCAGCCCGGCTCCCAGAACAGCCACACCGACCAGGGACGGCCGGGCTGGGCGAGCTTCAGCACGCCCGTGCCGAACCACCGGTCCCGCTGCACCGTGCGCGGCTGGGTGTAGCGGGACTCCAACGGCTCCTCCTGCACGGGCCTGCCGTCGGCCAGGGCCGGTTTCATGCACTCGGTACCCGGAGCCAGCCATACGGCGAGCAGGTCGGCGTCGTCACGCACGACGGTGACGGGCCGGGCGATGTGGAAGCGCTCACCGGCGTTCTCCCGGTAGCGCCACAGGATCCGGGCCCCCGGGGTCCAGCGGCTCGCAGGTCCCGCGTCCACGCGTGTCATCGCTCCGTCGTCCGTCATGGACAGATTTTAGGTGCCGTAGACATACGACGCTGCGGTGCACGTCACGGTTGCGCGCCCGTGGCCGGAAACGTTCGCCGGCGGTCACGGGTGCGTCATCCGCAGGACGTCCAGCGCCTCGTCGAGCTGTTCCACCGTCAGCACACCGCGCTCGACGTACCCGCTCTCCAGCACGACCTCGCGGATCGTCTTCCGCTCGGCGAGGGACTTCTTGGCGACCTTCGCGGCCTCCTCGTAGCCGATGTACTTGTTGAGCGGGGTCACCACGGACGGGGACGACTCCGCGTACTCGCGGGTCCGCTCCCGGTCGGCGGTGATGCCGTCGATCGTCCGGTCGGCCAGCAGCCGCGAGACGTTGGCGAGCAGCCGGATCGACTCGAGCACGTTCTTGGCGATCACCGGCAGCATGACGTTCAGCTCGAAGTTGCCCGCGGCGCCGGCCGTGGCGATGGTGGCGTCGTTGCCGACGACCTGGGCGGCGACCATCAGCACGGCCTCCGGCACGACCGGGTTGACCTTGCCCGGCATGATGGACGACCCCGGCTGAAGGTCGGGCAGCCGGATCTCGGCGAGCCCGGTGCGCGGCCCGGACGACATCCACCGCAGATCATTGGCGATCTTGGTCAGTCCGACCGCGATGGTCCGCAGCTGCCCGCTGGTCTCCACGATCCCGTCCCGGGCGCCCTGCGCCTCGAAGTGGTCGCGGGCCTCGGTGAGCGGCAGCCCGGTGGCCCGGGCGACCTCCTGGATGACGGCTGCGGAGAATCCGGGCGGGGTGTTGATGCCGGTGCCGACGGCGGTGCCGCCCAGCGGCAGCTCGGCGAGGCGGGGCAGGGAGGCCCGCAGCCGCTCGACGCCGTACCGCACCTGGGCCGCGTACCCGCCGAACTCCTGGCCCAGCGTGACGGGCGTGGCGTCCATGAGGTGGGTCCGCCCGGACTTGACGACGTCGGCGAACTCCTCGGACTTGCGGGTCAGGGAGGCGGCGAGGTGCTCCAGGGCCGGGATCAGATCGTGGGTGACGGCGGCGGTGGCGGCGATGTGGATGGACGACGGGAACACGTCGTTGGACGACTGCGAGGCGTTCACGTGGTCGTTCGGGTGCACGTCCCGGCCGAGCCGTTCACCGGCGAGGGTGGCGATGACCTCGTTCGTGTTCATGTTGGAAGAGGTGCCGGAGCCCGTCTGGAAGACGTCCACCGGGAAGTGCTCGTCCCACTGTCCGCCGGCGACCTCGGCCGCGGCCTCCTGGATGGCCTCGGCGATCTCCTTGTCGACCACGCCGAGCTGCGCGTTCACCTTCGCGGCTGCGCCCTTGATCCGGGCCAGCGCCTCGATGTGGGCGCGTTCGAGACGCTGCCCGGAGACGGGGAAGTTCTCGACGGCACGCTGGGTCTGGGCGCGCCACTTGGCGGCGGCCGGAACGCGGACCTCGCCCATGGAGTCGTGCTCGATGCGGTAGTCGTTCATGGGACTTATAGCGAGCAGGGGTGTCTGCTTGTTCCCGGCCCTTACGCTGAGTGAGTGAACGACTGCAAAGGGGTGCCTCGTGGCGACGGCGTACGGTGACTGGCTCCGGGAGCAGCGGGAGGCGGCGGGGCTGACGCAGCAACAGCTGGCGGACGCGGTGATCATGTCGCGCACGCACATCGCGCACATCGAGGCGGGGAGGAGGGTGCCGTCGGAGGAGGATGCGCGGAGGTTGGATCGGGTGCTCGACACGGGGGGCGCGTTGACCAGCTTCCGGCCGGGGAATGAGCGTAGACCGGTGGCGGCGCACTTCGAGGCGGCGATGGCACTGGAGCAACAGGCCTCGGTGATCCGGGAGTTCGCGCTGTCACTCGTGCCCGGCTTTCTCCAGTCCGAGGCTTATGCGGATGCAGTGTTGCGGGACGGTTCGTATCCGCCCTTGTGCAAGGAGGAGCGAGCCAAGGCCGTCGCCACACGGCTCGATCGAGCGCGGATCCTCGAGAGTCCTGGCAGCCCGGTGGTCTGGCTGCTCCTGGACGAGGCTGCACTGCGGCGGCCGATCGGCGGGCCAGAGGTGATGGCGGATCAGGTCATCCACCTGGTACGGCTGGTGGAGGCCGAGCGGATGCGCATGCACGTGGTGCCCCTTGGGGCGGGCTGCCACCCGCTTCTCGTGAGTGGCGTCAAGCTGATGTGGTTCGAGGATCAGCCTCCCGCTGCCTACGTCGAAGCGCTGCATACAGGCGTGGTGCACGACGAACCGGCCCTGGTCGAGCGCTTTCAAGCGGCCTACCATCTCGTGTTGGGAGAAGCCCTGCCGCAGAAAGAATCACTCGCTCTGCTGCGGTCGATCGCGAAGGACTACGGCCATCATGACTGACCAGCGCATCATCCCGGACGCCTCGGTGCTGAAGGGCTGGCGCAAGTCTTCCTACAGCGGCGGAGACGAGGGCAACTGCTTGGAAGCCCTCGACCACCACCCCCACGGCCTCCCCGTGCGGGACTCCAAGGCCCCGCAGGGTCCGGCCGTCGTCTTCGGCCGGTCGGCCTGGTCGTCGTTCGTCTGCGCGGTGCAGGCGGCGGAGTTCGGCGTCTGAGGCGCCTGTCCGCGGTCACCATGCAGCGATGACCGGCGCGTCGGGTACGTGCTGCCGCCAGGCCTCGTTGAGGCGCGCGAGCCGGTCCGCTGCGGCGATGCCGCGCAGGGACGTGACCTTGCCGTCAACGACCTCGAACACCACGGCGCCCACGATCCGGTCGTCGACCACGGCGAGGACGGCCGGGGAGCCGTTGACCAGCGCGATGTGCATCGCAGGGGAGCCGCCGGCCAGCCGCCGCTTCGCCGGAGTGGGCTTGAAGCCGGCCCGCACGTAGGAGGCGATGCGCTCGCGCGTGGTGTACCGCAGCAGCCGCCTGGCCAGTCCGGCGCCGTCCGAGACCGCGGTCGCGTCGGCGGTGAGCATCGCCACCAGCCGTTCGGTGCGCCCCGACGTGGCCGCGACGAGGAACTCCTCGACGATCCCGCGCGCGGACACGGGGTCCACCTCGTGGCTGCCGCGGCGCTCGGCGGCGACCCGGCGTCGGGCCCGGTGGACGTGCTGCTGGCTCGCGGACTCCGTGATGTCGAGGATCCCGGCGATCTCGGCGTGGGAGTACGAGAAGGCCTCGCGCAGGACGTAAGCGGCCCGCTCGACCGGCGAGAGGCGCTCCATGAGGGTCAGTACGGCCAACGACACCGATTCGCGCTGCTCGAAGGTCTCGGCAGGGCCGAGCATCGGGTCGCCCTCGAGGAGTGGCTCGGGCAGCCAGTCTCCGACGGCGCGCTCGTGGCGCGCCTGCGCCGAGCGGAGCCGGTCGAGGCAGAGATTGGTGACGATCTTGGTGAGCCAGGCTTCCGGCACCTCGATGCGTTCCCGGTCCGCGGCCTGCCAGCGCAGGAACGTGTCCTGCACGGCGTCCTCGGCGTCGGCGGCCGAGCCGAGCAGACGGTACGCGAGCGAGGCCAGCCGGCCCCGGCCGGCCTCGAATCGATCGACGGCTGCGCTGTCCATGCGCAGGAGCCTATGCGGCGGCCTTCACACCGGCCCGGTCGGGCGCGGTGGCCAGGCGGCGCCTGCGCTTCGGCATGCCGAAGGTCGGATGGGCGACGCCCCACCCGGCCCCCTTGAGCACGCCCGACTTGAGCCACGCGGCGGTCCGGCCGCCCAGGTACCAGGACTTCGACCGGACGTCCTCGTCGACCATCTGGAAGATCGCGTCCCGCCGCCCGAGGCTGATGTGGTTGCCGTAGTACTTCAGCCCGGTGGCCGGGACCTCGGTGCCCGTCAGGCGCGCGATGATCGCGGCAGTCGCCTGCATGTTGGTGAAGCCGGCCGAGGCGCAGGACATCGGCAGCGGCCGGCCGTTCTCGCCGATCGCGTAGGCGCTGTCACCGGCGGCGTAGACGTCCGGGTGCGAAATCGAGCGCATCGTTCGGTCGACGACGATCTGGCCGGTCTCGGCGACCTCCAGGCCGCCGGCAGCCGCGATGGGGTGGACGGCGAACCCGGCCGCCCACACGGTCACGTCGGCCGGGATGGACGCACCGTCGGCGGCGATCACCCGGGTCGGCTCGACGGCTTCGATGCCGGTGTGCTCGTGGACCGTGACGCCGAGCCGGTCGAAGGCCCGGCGCAGGTGACGGCGGGCCTTCGGGGAGAGCCAGGCGCCCAGCTCGCCGCGGGCGGCGAGCGCGACCGAGAGGTCGGGCCGGGACTCGGCGAACTCGGTGGCGGTCTCGATGCCGGTCAGCCCCTCACCGACGACCAGCACGGTGCCGCCCTCGCCCAGATCCGTCAGGCGCTCCCGCAGACGCAGCGCCGAGGACCGGCCGGTCACGTCGAAGGCGTACTCCGCCGCGCCGGGCACGCCATGGTGGGCCACGGAACTGCCGAGCGCGTAGAGAAGGGTGTCGTACGTGAGCTCGCCGCCGTCCTCACCGGTCACGGCGACTGTCCTGCGCTCGGGGTCGATGCCGGTGACGCGCGCCAGACACAGCCGCACCCCGGTGCCCGCGAACACGTCGGCGAGCTTGCGGGACTTGAGGTCCCGGCCGACGGCGAGCTGGTGGAGCCGCATCCGCTCGACGAAGTCGGGCGCGGCGTTGACGACGGTGATCTCGGTGTCGTCGGGGGACAGCCGGCGGGCCAGATTTCCGGCGGCGAAGGCCCCGGCGTACCCGGCGCCGAGTACGACGATGCGGTGCTTCATGGCGATGCTCCTGTCTCGTTCGCGTGCCCCTTGAACGAGACGGCGCCCCGATTGCTGACAGGAGCCGCGTGTGATGCGGGTCACCGAACCGAGGTGAGCGGCTGAGCCTCCGACGGGCGCCCGGGCCCGCCTCGAGCAGATCGAGCTCAGCGCGTGAGCACGACCCCCGCCGCGACGCCGAGGAACATCGCCGCTCCGGCGAACAGGCCGACGATCGGGGACAGGCGGTACTTCCGGGTGAACACCCTTGAGCTGCCCGGCCTTTCGGGCAGGTAGACGACCGGCACATGGGTTCTCAGGGCCAGCCCCGTCCCCGTCGCGCAGGGCCGGAACCTGACGGGCCGGCCCTGCCGGTCGGTGAACTCGATGACGGGCGTCGAACGGTCGTCCCCCGGCTCATGCGCCTGGTCCACGACCACCCCCTCGGCGTGCACCCCGTAGCGGCTCAGCCGCATCTGCAGCCGTGCCTCCCGCACACCGGCCCACAGACTCACCAGGCCCACCGATACGGCCAGCCCGACACCGATCGTTTCACCCGTCATCCGTCCCCTGCCCTCCCTCGCACAGCGCCCCCGGCGCCGGCCGGGCATCAGGAGGACGCGGCACGCGGCCCGATGGTTCACGAAGGTGTGTCGGCACACCGGATCCTCGGGCTCACGTGGTCGTGGCGAGGGCCGCGAGCGGCCGGTAGTCCCCCAGGGGGCTCAGGACAGGCCGGGGCCCCGCACCGGAATGCTGGTGAACGTCGGCTGCTCAGGTTCCCGCGAAGTGAAGAAGTCGTTGCCCTTGTCGTCCACGACGACGAACGCCGGGAAGTCCTCGACCTCGATCTTCCAGACGGCCTCCATGCCCAGCTCCTCGTACTCCAGCACCTCGACCTTCTTGATGCAGTCCTGGGCGAGGCGGGCCGCGGGGCCGCCGATGGAGCCGAGGTAGAAGCCGCCGTGGACGTTGCACGCGTCGGTGACCTGCTTGCTGCGGTTGCCCTTCGCCAGCATCACCTTGGAGCCGCCCGCCGCCTGGAACTGCTCCACGTAGGAGTCCATGCGGCCGGCCGTGGTCGGGCCGAAGGAACCGGAGGCGTAGCCCTCGGGGGTCTTCGCCGGGCCCGCGTAGTACACCGGGTGGTCCTTCAGGTACTGCGGCATCTCCTCGCCCGCGTCCAGCCGCTCCTTGATCTTGGCGTGGGCGATGTCACGGGCCACGACCAGCGGGCCGGTGAGGGACAGACGGGTCTTGACCGGGTACTTGGTCAGCTCGGCGAGGATCGTGTCCATCGGCTGGTTGAGGTCGATCTTGACCACGTCGTCGTCCGACTCGAGGTGCTCGTCGGTCGTCTCCGGCAGGAACCGCGCCGGGTCGGTCTCCAGCTGCTCCAGGAACACGCCCTCGGCGGTGATCTTCGCGACGGCCTGGCGGTCGGCCGAGCAGGAGACGGCGATGGCGACCGGGCAGGACGCGCCGTGCCGGGGCAGGCGGACCACGCGGACGTCGTGGCAGAAGTACTTGCCGCCGAACTGCGCCCCGATGCCGATCTTCTGGGTCAGCTCGAAGACCTTCTCCTCCAGCTCCTTGTCCCGGAAGCCGTGGCCGAGCGGCGAGCCCTCGGCGGGCAGCTCGTCCAGGTAGTGCGCGGAGGCGTACTTGGCGGTCTTCAGCGCGTACTCGGCGCTGGTGCCGCCGACGACGATCGCCAGGTGGTACGGCGGGCAGGCGGCCGTACCCAGCGAACGGATCTTCTCCTCCAGGAACTTCATCATGGAGGCCTCGTTCAGGACGGCCTTGGTCTCCTGGTAGAGGAAGGACTTGTTGGCCGAGCCGCCGCCCTTCGCCATGAACAGGAACTTGTAGGCGCCGCCGTCGGTGGCGTACAGCTCGATCTGGGCCGGGAGGTTGGAGCCGGTGTTCTTCTCCTCCCACATGGTGAGCGGAGCCATCTGCGAGTAGCGCAGGTTCAGCTTGGTGTAGGCGTCGTAGATGCCGCGGCTCAGCGCCTCCTCGTCGCCGCCCTCCGTCAGCACGTTCTGCCCGCGCTTGCCCATGACGATCGCGGTGCCGGTGTCCTGGCACATGGGGAGCACGCCGGCCGCCGCGATGTTCGCGTTCTTCAGCAGGTCGAGGGCGACGAACTTGTCGTTGCTCGACGCCTCGGGGTCGTCGATGATGCGGCGCAGCTGGGCGAGGTGGGCCGGGCGCAGGTAGTGCTGGATGTCGTGGACGGCCTCCTCGGCCAGCTTGCGCAGCGCCTCCGGCTCCACCTTGAGGAACGTCCGCCCGTCCGGGCCCTCGACGGTGGAGACGCCCTCGGACGTCACCAGCCGGTACGGGGTGGTGTCCTCTCCCTGGGGGAGCAGATCGGTGTACGCGAACTCAGGCATCTCAGCCCATTCCTCACTCTGACGGACGGCGCCCGCCGACGCTGGCGGGCCTCACCAGCCTAGAACCTGCCGCCGACGCGGAACCTGTGAGGTAAGGCTCAGTTCGGCACGCCGGGGTTGCGCACCCCCTAGTCGCGATCTATCGCGTTTCGGTACGCTGCGGTCGTGGACCTTCAGAAGCACACCGAAGCGCCGGTCTCCGAGCTGCGTGCCTCGGACGCCGACCGTGATCGCATCGCCGACATCCTCCGCGAGGCCCTCGCCGAGGGCCGGCTGACCGCCGACGAGCACGCCGAGCGCGTGGACGGCGTGCTGCACGCCAAGACGGTGGGCGAGTTGGAGGTCTTCATCCGGGACCTGCCCGCCGCCCACCGGCGGCCGTCCGTCCCCGGCTGGACGCCCGCCCCGTCCCGGCCCACCCCGGGCGCGATCCCCGCCGAGGCCGACGCCAGCGTGGTGGCCGTCTTCAGCAGCGCCGTGCGCCGGGGCCGCTGGCACGCGGGCCGCCGGATCCATGCGTACTCGATCTTCGGCAGCGTCGAGATCGACCTCAGTGAGGCGATCTTCGAGTACCAGCAGGTCGTGATCAAGGCCGTGTCGGTCTTCGGCGACGTCCAGATCCGCGTCCCGGAGAATGTGTCGCTGCGCGGCACCGGGGGCGGCGTCCTCGGTAACTTCGAGGTGGACACGCTCGACTCGGTCGAGTCCGACGCGCCGGTCGTCTACGTCGACGGCTGGGCCGTACTCGGCAACGTCGAGGCGCGCCCCCGGCGCGGCAAGCGGGTGGCGGACATCCTGGAGCGGGTGCAGGGCAAGGTCGACCGGAAGCTGGAGCGGGTCCACGACAAGGTCGACCGGAAGCTGCGCAAACACCTGGACCGTTGACGGTCGCGAATCCGCGGGTGACCGGAAGGTTCCGGTCCTGTTGTGCCGCCCGGCAGGGGCGCGAACGAGCCGCCGCGCGCCTACGGTTGGGAACTCTGTGCATAGGCGCGCGCACAGCGGGTAGGCCTTGCTGCATCGTGTCTCGCTCGCGAAGCCGTCGTCAGGAGTAGACCGTGCTGCAACCGCCGCATTCGTCCCTGCAGGTCGCTGCCGTTCCGGCCCAGCGGGTGCCAGCGCGAGACAGGGATCAAGACGCTCCCTGGCACACCGAGGCGGTGTGCCGGCGCGACGAGGCGGGTCTGTTCTTCGCCCCGTCGAAGGAGCCGACCGCCGCCCGCCTCTCCCGCGAAGAAGCGGCCAAGCGCGTCTGTGCCCGCTGCCCGGTGATGGTCGAATGCCGCGAACACGCCCTGCTGCAGCCCGAGCCGTACGGTGTCTGGGGCGGCCTCACGGCGGCGGAACGCCGGGTCGTGCTGGCCAGGCGCCGCCGCCGGGAGATGGAACTGAAGAAGGCGTCGCGGGCGACGGCCAACCGCATAGCGGGTTAGCTCGGCGGAAGCACGGAGCGCCCCCCTCCGCACAGGGGGGCGCTCGTCACGGGCGCGGGGAACTGCGCGAGCAGCCACGGATGATCCGCAGCCGCCGGCGCTCCACGCGCCCCCTCCGCTCGGGCGCCCGTCGCTCGGGCGCCCTTCGCGCCGGACCTACTTGGCGCGGTCGAAATCGATCGCGCTGTAGGCCCGCAGCTTCTTCAGCCGGTGCTCGGAGTCGATCTTCCGCACCGTCCCGGACTTCGACCGCATCACGATCGACTCGGTCAGCGCGGTCTCCGACCGGTAGCGCACGCCCCGCAGCAGCTCACCGTCGGTGATGCCGGTGGCGACGAAGAACACGTTCTCGCCGGACACCAGGTCGTCGGTGGTCAGCACGCGGTCCAGGTCGTGGCCGGCGTCGATGGCCCGCGCACGCTCCTCGTCGTCCTTGGGCCACAGCTTGCCCTGGATCGTGCCGCCCAGGCACTTCACGGCGCAGGCCGAGATGATGCCCTCCGGCGTGCCGCCGATGCCGAGCAGCAGGTCGACGCCGGTGCCCTCGCGCAGCGCGTACACCGAACCGGCGACGTCGCCGTCGGAGATCAGCTTGATGCGGGCGCCGGCCTCGCGGACCTCCCGGATCAGGCCCTCGTGCCGCGGCCGGTCGAGGATGACGACGGTGACGTCCTCCGGGGTGGCCTTCTTCGCCTTGGCGATCCGCTTGATGTTCACGGCCACCGGCGCGTCGATGTCGACGAAGTCGGCGGCCTCCGGGCCGGTGACCAGCTTGTCCATGTAGAACACGGCGGACGGGTCGAACATGGCGCCCCGCTCGGCGGCGGCGAGGACGGCGATCGCGTTGGGCATGCCCTTGGCGGTCAGCGTGGTGCCGTCGATCGGGTCGACGGCGATGTCGACCTCGGGGCCGGTGCCGTCGCCCACGTGCTCGCCGTTGAAGAGCATCGGGGCCTCGTCCTTCTCACCCTCGCCGATGACGACGACGCCGTTCATCGACACGGTGGAGACGAGGGTCCGCATGGCGCGCACCGCGGCGCCGTCGGCGCCGTTCTTGTCGCCGCGCCCCACCCAGCGGCCGGCGGCCATGGCGGCGGCTTCGGTCACCCGGACGAGTTCCAGGGCGAGGTTGCGGTCGGGAGCCTCGGAGGGAACATCGAGCTCGGACGGCAGGTGATGATTTTCGGTCATCGGAGCGCACCTTTCTGATACGACGACGGCCGGATGAGGGAGTTGCGCCTGACTCTATCGTTAGGCAGACAAAATGAGCAGGGGACCCCACGGATGAGCGCTTGGGGCACCTGCGACGATAGGGGGCGTGGCAGGTTCGAACGGTAAGCAGAAGACGGCCCGGGACATGATTCTCTCCCTGGCCGTGATCGGCATCGCGGCGTCGGTCGTGTACTTCCTCGGCATCCCGCACGACGATCACGCTCCCGATCTCCCGCGGGTCGACTACCAGGTCGAACTGACCACCGCCCGTCGCGCGGCGAGCTATCCGGTGGCCGCACCCGAGGGACTGCCGAGTACCTGGAAAGCGACCTCTGTACGCTTCCAGGGCGAGAACGGCGACCGCTGGCACCTGGGCTTCCAGACCCCGGACAGCCAGTACGTGCAGGTCGAGCAGTCCACCGAGAAGCGGGCCGCCTTCATCGACGACGCCAGCCAGGGCGCGTCGGCCACGGAGAAGACCGAGACGATCGGCGGCCGCACCTGGACCCGCTACACCGGCGGCCGCTACGACGCCCTGGTGCTGAACGGCTCGCGGGGCTCCACCACCGTGGTGGCCGGTACCGGGTCCTTCGCGGAGCTGGCGAAGATGGCGGCGGCGCTGAAGACGCAGTGAGCCGTCCCGCTGAAGACGCAGTGAGCCGTCCAGGAGGCGGCCCGTGGTGGAGACGGCCCATGGAGAAGAAGAGGCCCCCGGCGGTGCCGGGGGCCTCTTCGTGTGGCCTGCGGAGCCGGGTGGCTCAGACGGTGGTGACGACGTCCTCGTACCCCAGGCGCGGCGAGCGCGGGAACCAGGCGTCCGGGCCCGGCCTGCCGATGTTGACGACCATCAGCGGGGTGTGGTCGTCGTCCAGGAACTCCTTGCGCACGCCCTCGAAGTCGAGACCGGTCATCGGGCCGGCGGCGAGGCCGGCCGCGCGGACGCCGATGATGAAGTAGGCGGCCTGCAGGGCGGCGTTCAGGGTCGCGGCGCCCTCACGGGCCGCACGCTCGCTGAAGAACACGTCCTTGGCCTGCGGGAAGTGCGGGAACAGGGTCGGCAGCTCCTCGTGGAACTCGTTGTCCGCGGAGAGGATCGCGACCAGCGGGGCGGCGGCCGTCTTCGGCTGGTTGCCCTCGGCCATGTGCTGCACCAGGCGCTCACGGGCTTCCGCGGAGCGGACCAGGGTGATGCGCAGCGGGCTCTGGTTGAAGGCGGTGGGGCCGTACTTGACCAGGTCGTAGATCGCCTGGACCTGCTCCTCGGTCACCGGTTCGTCGGTGAAGGTGTTCGCGGTGCGGGCCTCGCGGAACAGCAGGTCCTGTGCGGCGGGGTCAAGAACGAGAGACATGGGTGAGCTTCCTAGGTGGGGGTCGTGCTGCGGCGTACCGGACCGTGGTCCGGATGACCTGACGGCATGACTCTACGACAGGTGAAGTTCAACCTTCAACAAATGTCGGGCTGTGGTGGCCTGGTTCACACGTGCGGGCCGACGCCTACTCGGCGTCCTCCTCGGCCTCCTCGGTCAGTGCCGCGTCCAGCCGGGCCCGCGCCCCCTCCAGCCAGCGCCGGCACACCTTGGCCAGCTCCTCGCCGCGCTCCCACAACGCCAGGGACTCCTCCAGTGTCGTACCGCCCGCCTCCAGGCGTCGTACGACCTCGATCAACTCGTCCCGCGCCTGCTCGTACGAGAGCGCTTCGTCCACCTTGCTGGTCATTCGCCTACCTTCACTGTGAATTCTCCATCGGCGACACGGGCCCGCAGCGCCTCGCCCGGCGTCACCTCGTCCGGTTCGCGCACCACATGCCCGTCCGCCTTCTGCAGCACCGCGTAACCACGCTTGAGCGTCGCCGCGGGGGAGAGCGCCACCACGCGCGCGTGGGTGTGCGTCAGCTCCGAGTCCGCGCGGTCCAGGAGATGGCCGAGGGTGCGCCGGCTCCGCTCGACGAGAGAGGACACATGGTCCGCGCGCTCGTCGACCATCCGGTGCGGATCCTCTATCGAGGGGCGGGCCAGCGCGTGCGCCAGCCCGCGCTCCTCCCGCTCCAGGAACGCGTTCAGACACCGCCGGGCGCGGTCCCGCAGCATCCCCACCCGCTGCAGCTCCTCGCCCACGTCCGGCACGACCTTCTTGGCTGCGTCGGTGGGTGTGGAGGCGCGCAGATCGGCGACGAGGTCCAGCAGCGGGCTGTCCGGCTCGTGCCCGATCGCCGACACCACGGGCGTACGGCACTGGGCCACCGCCCGCACGAGCTGCTCGTCGGAGAACGGCAGCAGGTCCTCCACGCTGCCGCCGCCGCGCGCGACGACGATGACGTCGACGTCCTCGATCTCGTCCAGCTCCTTGACGGCCTGCACGACCTGCGGGACGGCATGGACGCCCTGCACCGGGACGTTGCGCACCTCGAAGCGGACGGCGGGCCAGCGGTGCCGGGCGTTCTCCAGCACGTCGCGCTCCGCGGCGGAGGCGCGGCCGCAGACGAGCCCGATCAGCTGCGGCAGAAAGGGCAGCGGCTTCTTCCGCTCCGGCGCGAACAGACCCTCGGCCGCGAGGGCCTTCTTCAGTTGTTCCAGCCGGGCCAGCAGTTCACCGACGCCGACGGGCCTTATCTCGGCGGCACGGAGGGAGAGCTGCCCCCTGGGCGCGTACCACTCCGGCTTCGCCAGGACGACGACGCGTGCGCCCTCGCCGACCACGTCCGCGACGGCGTCGAAGACCTGCCGGTAGCAGGTCACGCTCACGGAGATGTCGTACGACGGGTCGCGCAGCGTCAGGAACACGACCCCGGCACCGGGCCGCCGGGACAGCTGCGTGATCTGCCCCTCGACCCACACCGCCCCGAGCCGGTCGATCCATCCCCCGATGAGCCGGGAGACCTCGCCGACCGGGAGCGGCGCTTCGGGGGTGGTGTTCGCAGCCATGTGGTCGAGCGTAACGGCGGGTACTGACAGGGGAGCGCCGCCGGGCTCGAGGGAAGGAGGAGTCCGTGGACCACGTGACGGTGACGGCGCCGTCCTCCGTCTCGGACAGGGCGCCAGTGCTCCCCGCAGGGCACCGCGGACGCGAGCTCAGCGCCGTCGAACGCGGCCTTACGATGGGACCCATGACCGCTTCGTCTGGCCGCCGTGTCCTGCTCGCCGCCCCCCGGGGCTACTGCGCCGGTGTGGACCGCGCCGTGATCGCCGTCGAGAAGGCCCTGGAGCAGTACGGGGCCCCGATCTACGTCCGGCACGAGATCGTCCACAACAAGTACGTCGTGCAGACCCTGGAGAAGAAGGGCGCCGTCTTCGTCGAGCGGACGGAGGAGGTGCCACCGGGCAACATCGTCATGTTCTCGGCGCACGGCGTCGCCCCCGTCGTCCACGAGGAGGCCAAGCAGGGCCGCCTCGCCACCATCGACGCCACCTGCCCGCTGGTCACCAAGGTCCACAAGGAAGCCGTCCGCTACGCCAAGGAGGACTACGACATCCTCCTGATCGGCCACGAGGGCCACGAGGAGGTCATCGGCACCTCCGGCGAGGCCCCCGACCACATCCAGCTCGTCGACGGCCCCGAGGACGTCGCCGGCGTCGAGGTCCGTGACCCGTCGAAGGTCGTCTGGCTCTCCCAGACCACCCTCTCCGTCGACGAGACGATGGAGACCGTCGACGCCCTGAAGACGAAGTTCCCCGGGCTCGTCTCCCCGCCCAGCGACGACATCTGCTATGCCACCCAGAACCGCCAGCTCGCCGTGAAGCAGATGGGCGCCGAGGCCGAGCTGGTGCTCGTCGTCGGCTCGCGCAACTCCTCCAACTCCAAGCGCCTGGTGGAGGTCGCCAAGCTCGCCGGCGCCCGCGAGGCCTACCTGGTGGACTTCGCCGACGAGATCGACGAGGCCTGGCTCGAGGGCGTGACCACCGTCGGCGTCACCTCCGGCGCCTCCGTCCCGGAGGTCCTGGTCGAGCAGGTCCTTCAGTGGCTCGCCGAGCGCGGGTACGGCGACGTGGAGATCGTCAAGGCCGCCGAGGAGTCCATCACCTTCTCACTGCCCAAGGAACTTCGGCGCGACCTGCGCGAGGAGGCCGCCGCCCTGGCCGCCGAGCGCGGCGGCACCGGCACTTCCGAGGCGTGAGGGCCGATCGCCCGTCGTAACGTGGTGCCATGCAGATCTTCGGCGTGGACATCGGCGGATCCGGGATCAAGGGCGCCCCTGTGGACCTGGACAAGGGCGACCTGGCCCAGGAGCGGTGCAAGGTGCTCACCCCGCACCCCGCGACGCCGGCCGGCGTCGCCGACGGGGTGAAGCAGGTCGTCGACCACTTCGGCTGGACCGGCCCGGTCGGCCTGACCTTCCCCGGAGTGGTCACGGGCGGCGCCACGGTCCGTACGGCGGCGAACGTCGACAGGAGCTGGATCGACACGGACGCGCGCGCGTTGTTCAGCGGCAGGCTGGGCGGCCTGCCGGTGACCGTGGTCAACGACGCGGACGCGGCGGGCGTCGCCGAGATGGAGTTCGGCGCCGGCCGTGACCGCGGGGGCACGGTCATCCTGCTCACCTTCGGCACCGGCATCGGCAGCGCCGTCTTCGTGGACGGCGTCCTCGTCCCGAACACGGAGCTGGGCCACCTTGAGCTGAGCGGCCACGACGCGGAGAAGCGCGCCTCCAGCAAGGCCAAGGAGGACGAGGGGCTGAGCTGGGAGCACTGGGCGCGCCGCGTCCAGAAGTACCTGGCGCACGTGGAGATGCTGTTCTCGCCGGAGCTGTTCATCATCGGCGGCGGGGTCAGCCGCAAGTCCGAGAAGTTCCTCCACCACATCGACGGCATCAAGGCCGAGATCGTCCCCGCGCAGCTGCAGAACAACGCGGGGATCGTAGGGGCGGCGATGAGAGCGGCCCAGCAGGCGTAGGTCCCGGCGGCGCCGGCTCGCCGGCGCCCGCCTTCCGGTTCGGGGGGCGGACACGGTACGGCACCTCGGCTTGGAAGCGGCCCGCCGGCTCAGGCGTGGCGGGGCCGGCTCGGGTACCGCGCGCCGCCTCAGGCGCGAGGGCCTCGGCGGCCCCGCACCCACCGCACCCGGCGGACGAGCACGACGGCTCCGGCGACGAGCGTCCCGACGTACAGCCAGCCGGCCTGGGTGGCGAGCCCGGTGAAGATGCCCATCAGCCGGCCGAGCAGACCCCCGCCTCCCTCGGCCAGGGGAATCAGCCCCACGGCGAACGCGATCGGCACGACCACCGGCGCGCTCAGCACGTCCCCGGCCCGCACCCACAGCGCGGTCAGGACGCACACCGGCACGAACAGCACGCCGTACACCGGCAGCGAGCCGCCGAACAGCTCGTCCAGGAAGCCGAGCAGGAACATCGCGGCGACGCAGAACAGCCCGCTGCCGAGCCCGGTGAGCCGGGTACCGGGTAGCCCCGGACCCGGCCGGGGGGCCCATCCCCGCCGCCCCGGCCGCCGCGCCCCCGGCCCCTGACCCGGCCCGCCCTCGCCGCCGGTCCGGCCCCTGGCCTGTGGAGGCAGGTGCGCGGGCTGCTGCGGGGTGCCGCGTCGCGGTCCGTCGTTCGGAGGTCGCATCCTGTGTTGCTCCACTGGACCAACTTAGGTCTGCTTATGTGCCGAATAGCCCATCAGACACGCCGGTGAGGAGAGCTTGGCCGGACGTTCGACGCTCCCGCGAGCCGCCCGGCACGGACGCCGTAGACTGGTGGATCGGCCGGTGTCGGTCTCTGGCCCCCTGGCAGCCTCTGGCCCACTCATCTACGGGAAGTCGCAACGTGTCGCTCACGATCGGAATCGTCGGCCTGCCGAATGTCGGCAAGTCGACCCTGTTCAACGCCCTGACCAAGAACGACGTGCTGGCGGCCAACTACCCGTTCGCCACGATCGAGCCCAACGTCGGCGTGGTCGGCGTCCCCGACGCCCGCCTGGCCAAGCTGGCGTCGATCTTCAAGTCGGAGCGCATCCTTCCGGCCACGGTGGACTTCGTCGACATCGCCGGCATCGTGCGCGGCGCCTCCGAGGGCGAGGGCCTGGGCAACAAGTTCCTCGCGAACATCCGTGAGTCCGACGCGATCTGCCAGGTGATCCGGGCCTTCAAGGACGAGAACGTCGTCCATGTCGACGGCAAGGTCTCCCCGAAGAACGACATCGAGACGATCAACACCGAGCTGATCCTCGCCGACCTGCAGACCATCGAGAAGGTCCTGCCGCGCCTCCAGAAGGAGTCGCGGATCAAGAAGGACGTGGCCCCGAAGGTCAAGGCGGTCGAGGAGGCCAAGGAGATCCTGGAGAAGGGCGACACGCTCTTCGCGCACGGCATCGTCCAGGGCACCGAGCGCAGCGAACTCCTCCACGACCTGCACCTGCTCACCACCAAGCCCTTCCTCTACGTCTTCAACGTCGACGAGGACGAACTGGTCGACGAGGGCTTCAAGAACGAGCAGCGCGCCCTGGTCGCCCCCGCCGAGGCGATCTTCCTCAACGCCAAGCTGGAGGCGGACCTCGCCGAGCTGGACGAGGAGGAGGCCCTGGAGCTCCTCCAGTCCGTCGGCCAGGAGGAGCCCGGCCTCGCCACCCTCGCCCGCGTCGGCTTCGACACCCTCGGTCTGCAGACGTACCTGACGGCCGGACCCAAGGAGTCCCGCGCCTGGACGATCAAGAAGGGCGCCACGGCCCCCGAGGCGGCCGGGGTGATCCACACCGACTTCCAGAAGGGCTTCATCAAGGCCGAGGTCATCTCCTTCGGCGACCTGGTCGAGACCGGCTCGGTCGCCGAGGCCCGCGCGAAGGGCAAGGCGCGCATGGAGGGCAAGGACTATGTGATGCAGGACGGGGACGTGGTGGAGTTCCGGTTCAATGTGTAACCGACTCGCTGCTGTGCGCTAGGTAGTCGAGCGTGGATCAGGAGGGGCTGAGCTCTGGCGAGCTCAGCCCCTCCTGCGTTCCCGTGCCGACTTGGTGCTGACCCCTAGGTGCTCGTCGGTGGCGTGAGCCTGTCGAGGTCCAGGCTGATCTCGAACGGCAAACCCTTCCGGTCACAGCACTAGGACGCTCCCAGGGCCGGAGACGGCGCCGGGTCGGTCACCCAGCCCGCCGCCAGCACCAGGCGGGACTCCCGTTCGACGGCGAGGAAGCCGAAGGGGCGGTCGAAGACGGCCCGGACGACCGTCGTCTCGTAGCGGTGCTGCGGTGCCGGGCTGCCGTACTGCGCCGCCAGGGCCGTCACCGCCGCCGCCCGGAAACCGAGGGCGCCGAACTGGGCGACGGCCGACTGGCGGCCCTGGGCGACGGCCAACGGGCGGTCGCTGATCCCCGGGAAGTGGCCGGCCCGGGTGTCCATGGCCGCCGTCAGGCCGAACAGCTCCGGCCGGGCCAGCAGGTCGTGGTCGCCGCGCACCTCGTACGCCACCGTCCGCACGTCCAGGGCGATCGGCTCCGGAGCGGTGGCGGGCTCCCGTACCACGTGCAGGCCCGGGCCGACGTGTCCGAGCGGGAGCCCGCCGCCCGGGCTGAGCGGCAGTGCCCGCTCCACGATCCCGACCCCGGCGGCCAGCACCTGACCGGGTGTCATCCGCTCCTCACCGAGCACGAGGTGGACGTCGACGCCGTTGTCACCGGGAACCGTCAGCGCGGTGACGAAGCCGTCGGGCGTGCCCGTGACGCCCACCCGGTCCGGCCGCACCCCGCGCCGGTGCAGGCCGCGCAGCGTGCGCCCCTGCCAGGGGCCGGCCTCCGGCCTGAGCGGCAGCTCGGTGAACGGCTGCCGCCAGGTCGTGCGCAGCGCCAGGGCACTGGCCAGCACCATCCGCGCGTCCCTGGTCAGCGTGACCGGCATCCGCTCGACCAGCCCGCCGGTCCGCTCGGCCGCCCACGTGTCCAACTGCTCCTGCGCGGTGACGAGATCGTCCCCGAACGCCCCGCAGGTCCCGGCCGGCAGTCCGGCGCGCCACTCCTGGCGGAGGGCGAGCGCATGGTGCGTCCACAGACCGAGCGCCGCCTCCAGCCCGGAGATCGAGCGCAAGGCCGCCGGCAACTCCCGGGCCACACCCGCCGCCTGATGCGCCGGCAGCCCGAGGGCCTCGCTCAGCTCGGCCCGCGCCGGGCCGGCCGCGCCGTCGGCCAGATGGGCCAGCAACGGCCAGACCCCCGCCGCCGAGAAGACCGTTCCGCCGTGCGCGGTCGCCGCCCACCGTCGGGTGAGGCCGTTCACCGCCCGGACGGCCTCGCCGCCCACCCGGCTCACGGTCTGGTCCACCGTCATTCCGCCCCCGTTCGTGCCCTGGTCACCGGGCGCCCCGTCGTACGTCGGCCCGGTCACCGGCGGTTCACCGGTCCCGTGCTCCGCCACCGGGCCCCAGGAGCACGCTACCGGTGCCCGCGTCCCCGCCTCACGGCCCCACCGGCCGGAAGCGCCGTATCGGCCACCCGGACCGGCACCCAGGTGTGAGCAGGGCCGTCCGCGCGCATCTATAGGGAGAAAGTGCCTGCGTAAAGCCCTGCAGCACCACATGTCATCACATCGAGTGATTCTCTGGCCTTTGCTTGCACGGCACAACCCACGGTTGCCAGTCTGTTGCTGTCTGTACAACCTGATGGGAGCGGCCAGTGACTTTCGGTGAGCAGCCGGCGTACCTGCGTGTCGCGGGTGATCTCCGCAAGAAGATCGTCGACGGTTCGCTGCCGCCCCATACCCGCCTGCCCTCCCAGGCCCGCATCCGCGAGGAGTACGGCGTCTCGGACACGGTCGCGCTGGAGGCCCGCAAGGTGCTGATGGCCGAGGGGCTGGTCGAGGGCCGGTCCGGTTCCGGCACGTATGTGCGCGAGCGCCCCGTGCCCCGGCGGGTGGCCCGCTCCGGGTACCGCCCGGCCGCCGGTGCCACGTCCTTCCGGCAGGAGCAGGCGGACGCCTCGTCGCGTGGCACCTGGGAGTCCGGCAGCGAGCAGGCCGAGGCCGGGGCCGCGATCGCCGAGCGGCTGGGCATCCGGGCGGGCGACCGGGTCATGCGCACCAAGTACCTGTTCCGGGAGGCCGGTGAGCCGATGATGCTCTCCACCTCCTGGGAGCCGCTGGCGCTGACCGGCCGCACCCCGGTGATGCTGCCCGAGGAGGGCCCGCTCGGCGGCATGGGTGTGGTGGAGCGGATGCGCGCCATCGACGTCATCGTCGACAACGTCACCGAGGAGGTCGGCGCCCGTCCCGGCCTCGCCGAGGAACTGCACCTGCTCGGCGGCGTCCCCGGCCATGTGGTCCTGGTCGTCCAGCGCACGTACTACGCGTCCGGCCGCCCGGTGGAGACGGCCGACGTGGTGATCCCGGCCGACCGGTACCGGGTCTCGTATCACCTGCCCGTGAAGTGACGGCCGGAGCCGGCGGTCGCTGAGCGCGCTCCTCCGCGTGAGGTGGCGCACACCCCTGCACGCCCCGGCGCCGGACGCCCGGGGCGTGCGACCTTGCACCAGAGGCGACCGGCCGCTGCAATCCAGCCGTTTTCCCAGGTGACCACGGGTCACACGGATATGCCCCCGACTCGGGGCGGCGGCGCTCACGACGGCGCGTTCACTTCCGCGCGCCCCCTGGGTTCTGGCTGGTTGCGTACCTCTTTGTGAAAAGGCGTATTCGCTGCGTGAAGGTTGGGCGTACGCTCGGGCATATGCGGATTGCGGTTTCCTTAGGCGGGGCTCGCGGGGGCCCGGTCGAGTGTGGGGGAGGGCAGCGCGGTGCAAGAAGGACCGATGCGGGGGGTGGGGACCGTGAGTGAGGGGACCGTCTCCCTGCCCTGGATCGTGATACGGCAGGACGACAACGGCAATCGCTATCGCGTCGGCCGGTACGCGACCCGCGCGGAGGCCCAGGAGATCGCCGACAGCCTCGACGACCGCGGCCACAAACAGCTCTACTGGGTCGAGCGCATCGGCCAGAACGGGGACGGCGCCCGCAACTGACCTCGAGCGCCCTCCCGTAGGCTCCGCCCCATGACGCCCAGGACACCCATGACGGACCGGATCGTGGTGGTGGGAGCCGCTCTGCTCGACGGCGGCCGGCTGCTCGCCGCGCGTCGCAGCGCTCCCGAGGACCTGGCCGGACGCTGGGAGCTGCCCGGCGGCAAGGTCGAGACGGGCGAGCGGCCCGAGGACGCCCTGGTGCGTGAACTGCGCGAGGAACTCGGCGTCGACGCCGAGGCCGTCGAGCGCGTGCCCGGGCAGTGGCCGCTGCGGGCGCCGTACGTCCTGCAGGTGTGGACCGCCCGGCTGCGCCCCGGATCGCCTGCGCCGAGGCCCCTTCAGGACCATGACGAGCTGCGCTGGCTCACCGAGGCCGAGCTCTGGGACGTGCCCTGGCTGGACCAGGACGTTCCCGCCGTCCGTGAAGTCGCACCCAGACTGGGTACGGGCATGCGCTGAGCGCCCCGTACGCCGTTCGTGCCACAGTGCGCCCCACCCCACGGTACTGCCCTCCAGATATCGGGTATGTGCCAATTAACCCCACGAAACCGGACATGGGTGCGCTTGCTGGCCTGGGAAGTGATCGGCGTGATCGACACCGATGGCGACTGCGCCGAGTGGACCTTTCCCGCGGAACCGGGCGCCGTGCGCGCCGCACGTGCCGTGGTCCGCGGCAAGTTGCACGGCTGGCATCTCGACTGTGTAGCCGACCTTGCCGCGTTGCTGGTCAGTGAGCTGGTCACCAACGCGCTGCGGCATGCCACCGGCCCCATCGGCGTACGACTGGTCCGGCCCGCCGGGCTGGGCGGCGGGCTGCTGGTGGAGGTCTCCGACCCGCTGCCGGACCCGCCGCGCGAACGCGTCGCCCGCGACGAGGACGAGAGCGGGCGCGGTCTGCAACTGGTCGCCGGGTCCTCGCGCCGCTGGGGCACCCGGCCCGGCACGAGCGGAAAGACCGTCTGGTTCGAACTGGCGGTGCCGGGGTGAGCCTGAAGCACCCGGGGGGCACGGGGATGTACGGCAGGCGGTGTTCCGTCCAGCGTGCGCTCCGAGCGCCGGCCGATCCCGCGGTGTGTGATTCACGGGCGTGTTCCCTGGTTAGAAGAGTGGAAGTGTTGTCACGGACCGGTCCGAAAAACATCTGGACCGAGCTGTGATCGTGAACACCGTGTCGTGCGGCGCCGTAGTGCTGGATACTGCGGGCAGCCGCCTTTCGGTGACCGGTGCCGGATGCGGTGAGCTGGAGGGGACGGTTCGCGTGAGCGAGATACCAGCGAAGGCCACGGAGTCCGAGGACCCGTCGGACGGCGCGATGGGTCGGGCCGCGGAGGCTGCCGCACCCGGCGATGCCATGTGGCAGAGCAGTCCGCCCGGTTCGATCTACGACTACATCAAGGTCGCGTCCTTCTCCATCAGTCCCGGCGGGCTCGTCGACCAGTGGAGCCTGCGCGCCGAGCAGCTCTTCGGCATCCCCGCCGCACGCGCCGTCGGCATGGACCCGATAGAGGCCTTCATCGACCCCGACCTGCGCGAGCGCAGTCAGCGCAAGATGGCCGAAATCCTCGACGGGCGGGAGTGGACCGGGGTCGTGCCCTTCCGGATGCCGGACACGGCCGACGGCGGGCGCGGCGAGGAGGGACTGGCCGAGGTCTACGTCATGCCCACCCGGACCGCCGAGGGCGACAAGGCCGCCGTCTGCATCGTCGTGGACGTCCGCACCCTGCGCAGCATGGAGACCGACCTCGCCGCCTCACAGGCCATCTTCGGTCAGTCCCCCTTCGGATTCCTGCTGATCGACCCCGACCTGAGGGTCCGTCGGGCCAACGAGCGGTTCGCCTCCATCTTCGGCGGAACCCCGGACGACCACCGGGGCAAGGGAGTTCACGACTATCTGCCGCGCGGTGAGGCCGAGCGGGTTTCGGCCACCCTGCGGCGCGTGCTGGAGAGCGGCCAGTCCATCACCGACATGCACGTCACCGGTCACGTCCCCGGCTCCGAGGAACGCAGGCACTGGTCCGTCAACCTCTACCGCGTGCACAGCGGCAGCGGCCGGCCCATCGGCATCGCCTGGCTCGGCACCGACATCACCGCCCGCCGCGCCGCCGCCCGTGAGGCCGCCGCCGCCCGGCGCAACCTCGCCCTGCTCAACGAGGCCGGCGCGCGCATAGGGAACTCCCTCGACCTGGAGACCACGGCCCGGGAACTCCTCGACGTGGTCGTCCCCGGCTTCTGCGACCTCGCCACCGTCGACCTCTACCAGGGCCTGCTCACCGGCGACGAGACCCCGCCCGGGCTCGCCGACGGCAGCGCCGAGCTGCGCCGGGTCGCCTTCGCCAGTGCCGTCTCCGGCGCCCCCTTCGCCGGCTCCGGCGAGCCCGTCGAGGTCGGTGCGGTCCACCACTTCCCGTTCAACTCGCGCTGCGCAGACGCCCTGCGCACAGCCCGGCCGCAGCACGTGCCCCCCGAGGACGGCGGTCTCGTGCAGTCCACGCTGGCCGTGCCGATGGTCGCCCACGACACGGTCGTCGGCCTCGCCCAGTTCGCCCGCACCAAGGGCAGCGAGCCGTTCGGCGACCGCGACCGGGAGCTGGCCGTGGAGCTGGCCGCGCGCGCGGCGGTGTGCATCGACAACGCGCGGCTGTACCGCAGGGAGCACGAGCGCGCGCTGATACTGCAACGGTCGCTGCTGCCGCCGGGCGACCCGGAGGCCTCCGGACTGGACATCGCCTGCCGCTATCTCCCGGGGAACGCGGCGACCGAGGTGGGCGGCGACTGGTTCGACGTCATCGAACTGCCGGGCCACCGTACGGCGCTGGTCGTGGGCGATGTGATGGGGCGCGGCCTGCGGGCGGCCGTCGCGATGGGCGAACTGCGCACGGCCGTAAGGACCTTGGCCCTGCTGGATCTGGAACCGGCCGAGGTGCTCTCGGCGCTGGACGAGATCGCCCGCGGGCTCGGTACCCCCGGCGGCGTCCAGCAGGCCACCCGCACGGCCCGCCAGCCCCGCGACGCCGACCTGTCCGAGGTCTACCTGGCGACGTGCGTGTACGCGGTGTACGACTCCGTCACCAGGCGCTGCACGTTCGCCAACGCCGGCCATCTGCCGCCGGTCCTGGTCGAACCCGGTGAGCCGGCCCTGATGCTGGACGTGCCGCCCGGCATGCCGCTCGGGGTGGGCGGCGAGCCCTTCGAGGAGGTGGAGGTCGAGCTGCCGGAGGGCGCGCTGCTGGCCCTCTACACGGACGGTCTGGTCGAGTCGCGCGACCACCCGCTGGACGAGGGCCTCCAGGCGTTCGTCGGCGCGCTCACGGATCCGTCCCGCCCGCTCGAGGACGTCTGCGACCACGTCCTGAGCACCCTCGACACCCACCACGGCGAGGACGACATCGCGCTGCTGATGGCCCGGGTGCAGGGGCTGCCCGCCGAGTCCGTCGGCGACTGGACGCTGCCGCGCGAGCCGCGGAGCGTGGGGCGCGCGCGGGAGTACGCCCGGGGGCAGCTGCTGAGCTGGGACCTGGAACCGCTCGTCGACACGACCGAACTGCTCGTCAGCGAGCTGGTCACCAACGCGCTGCGCTACGGCGAGGGGGAGATCCGGCTGCGGCTGCTGCTGGACCGCACGCTGGTCTGCGAGGTGTGGGACTCCGGTCTGGTCCAGCCCCGCCGGCGGCGCGCGCGCGACACCGACGAAGGAGGCCGGGGGCTGCAGCTGGTGGGGCTGCTCAGCGCGGCATGGGGCTCGCGCCGGACACCTCGCGGCAAGACGGTGTGGTTCGAGTTGCCGCTGCCTGGGGGAGAGGCGGGGCTGACCGACCCGGCGGAGGCGCTGCTGAGCCTCTTCTGACGTCCTGCGCGCGGGGTCGGCGCGAGGGATTGGGCGGGTGGCGAGCAGGTGTGGCGGGTCCGGGTCCGGGGGCCTCCGTAGCCGGCGGGCGGGCCTGTGTCCGTGTCCTGCGCAGGCAGCATTGCGCCCAGGGCTGGGTCAGGCGGGCGGCGAGCAGGTGTGGCGGGTCCGGGTCCGGGGGCCTCCGTAGCCGGCGGGCGGGCCTCCGTCCGCGTCCTGCGCCAGCAGCACTCCGCCCAGGACCGCGCCCGCCAGTCCGGGTGCGTCGCCGTCGGCGCTGGTGTGCGGGTTGCCGCGGGCCCGGACGTCCCGCTCGGCCAGGGACCGTGCCTCGCGGGCCTCGGCGTCGGCCCGGTCGGCGCGGCCCGCGCCCAGTTCGCGTGCCGCTTCCGCGAGGCGGACCCGTGCCTCCGGGCCCACCGCGCCCCGGTGCACCGTGACGAACTCCTCCGCGCCGGCGACGGAACTCCGCGCCACGAGCAGCGCCGCGACGGCCGGCGCACCGGCGTGGCCCGTGTGCAGCCGCTCCACCGCCCGCGCGATCCGGCGCAGGGCGTCCAGCGGATCGTACGGACCCGCCGTCAGCTCCTGCCGTACGGAGGCCAGCACGCCGTCCGCGTGGGCCAGCCGGGCGTGCAGCTCACCGCTGGTCAGGGGCTTTTGCACGTCCCCTTTCCGGGCCGCCGCGAGCTCCGCCTCGGCGCCGGTCAGCACGGCCGGCACCAGCCGTGCCGCCTCCCGCAGCCGTTCCGCGAGCCCCTCCACCCCGGTCACCAGGACCCCGGCCTGCGCGACCGCGCCCTCGGCGGCGCGCAGCTGCCCGGCGGCCCGTGCACCGGCGCCCGCGTCGGACGACTGACGGGCCTCGTTGAGCCGGACGGTGGCGAACACCAGCCGGTCCTTGGCCTGTTCGAGGTACCCGGTGACGGATGCGACGGCCGAAGGGGCGCAGCGGCCGTGCAGGGCGGTCAGGGTCTCCCCGGCGGTCAGCGTCCGCCCGGTCAGCTCCCGGAACCGTCCCTCGGCGACCTCCAGCGCCCCGGCCAGCCCCGGTCCCTCCAGCTCCCGCAGCCGGTCCAGCGCGGGGGCTTCGGCGTCCAGCCGGCGTCCCGCCTCCGCGCACCGGCCGACCACGCCGATCAGCGCCTGCCGCCGGGCCACGTCGTCCTCCGGCACCCCCAGCTCGTACCGCCGCCAGATCGCGCAGGCGGCCGCCAGCTCGGTCTCGGCGGCCCGCAGGGCGTGCACGAGGGGTTCGGTGTCCGGCCGCGCGAACCGCGCCCGGACGAAGGAGAGTTCCTCACGGCTGGTGCGTACACAGTCGTCGGCCAGCACCAGCGCGGCGCGGGCCTGCCGCTCGGAGTCGGCCGGGGTGGGCGTGGGCGGGGCGGCGGAGACGGTTCCGGGGGTGGTGCGGGTGCGGGCACGGCGGGTGCGGCGCACAAAGCCGTACCCGGCCAGCACCACGGCGGCGATCCCCGCGATCAGGGGCAGCACGAGGTCGGCGGTGGACGTCTCGTCCTGCCGTGGCGCGGCGGCGCTCGCGACGGTTCCGGCGGGCGCCGCGGGAACCGGATCTTGCCCGCCGACCGTCATCACCGGCAACACCAGCCACCCGACCCCGGCCACGGCGCCGAGCACGGCATGCGCCACCCGCACCCGTATGTGCGCCTTGGCGCGCCGGGGCCGGCCCCGGATCAGGGATGACGTCACATTTTGGAGCGTATGGGCAGGTAGGCGCCTTCGCGAGCGGGACGGATACGGGTGGGGGACGGGAGAAGCGGGGGCAGGAAATGGACGACCGAACCAGCCAGGGTGAGCAGGTCCTGCCCGACGACACCGCCGGCGCGGACGACCCGCACCCGCCACCCGTGCCCGGCACCGCCGCTCGCGCGGACAAGGCGGGCCAGAAGAAGACGATGCGGCGCCGCGTCCTGCGCTGTGCCCTCGCCGCCCTCGCCGTGCTGCTCCTCCCGCTCCTCACCGCCGAAACGGCACTCCGCATCAACTACACCGGCACCCCGGGATCCGGTACCACGACCCGCCACCGGGACGCACTGTGGCTGGGCCACGCCTGGGTCGACGGCCGGAAGAACGACCAGGACGTCCGCAAGCTCGCCCGGCGCCTGAAGGACACCGGCATCCGTGACCTGTACGTCCACTCCGGCCCCCTGGAGCACGACGGCACCCTGCCGGACTCGGCGTACCCGAAGGCCCGTTGGCTGATCTCGGCCGTCCACCGTGAGCTGCCCGGCGTCCGGGTCCAGGCCTGGCTCGGGGACAAGCTGGCCACGGAGAGCCCTGACGGCCTGCGGCTGGAGCGCGCCGCGACCCGTGAGGCGATCGTGGCCTCCGCCGGTCGCCTTCTCGCCGCCGGCTACGACGGCGTGCACGTCGACCTGGAGCCACTGCACTCCGGCGACCGCCACTACCTCTCCCTGCTGGACCGCCTGCACGGCCTGACCCGCAGCCGGAAGGGCCTGCTGTCCGTCGCCGCCCACCAGATCGACCCGCTGCCCGCGTTCCACTCCCTCTGGGGGACGACCACCGGTCACCCCAAGTGGTGGTCGCAGGCCTACTTCGGGCAGGTGGCACGCCGCGTGGACCAGATCGCCGTCATGTCGTACGACACCATGCAGCCGCTGCAGAGCCTGTACGGCGGCTACGTGGCCGAGCAGACGAGCCTCGCCCTGGAGGTCACCCCGGACACCACGGACCTCCTCATGGGTCTGCCCTTCTACCACGAGAACCGCTTCGGGCACCGGGCGCGTGCCGAGACCGTCCCGGCCGCCGTACGCGGCGTCCGCCTGGGCCTGTCCCGCACCGACGCCGACCGGACCCGCTTCGGCGTCGCCCTCTACGTCGACTTCGCGGCGACGGAGGCGGACTGGCGGGCGTACGAGAGGACCTGGGCCCGCTGACCGGAGGGACCTTCCCTTGACGCGATCCATGCGCGGTCTCGCCGCGCACGACCTGGCGCAGGCCCCGGCACCAGGAGGAACATGACAGTCATGCACATGTTCTTGGTGGTGGCCAACGGCGTGGCCATGGGTCTGCTGGGGGTGTTCGGGATCGCGGGCATCGCGACCGGCTGGGTGGCGCCCTGGGGCCGCGGCCGGGTGCTGCGCCCGAGGCTGTGGGGCTCCGGCTCGCTGCTGAGCGGCGTCGGCGGAGCGTTCTTCGTCTTCCTCGGCCCGCTCGCCGCGGGGCGGCACACCGTCCTGCCCTGGCTCGGCTGGGTCGCCTTCATGGTGGGGCTGGGCCTGCAGATGCTGGCCCAGCGCCCCGGCCGGCCCCTTACGAGGAACGCCTCCTGATCTTCGAGCCGAGCCACACCAGCGGGTCGTACTTGCGGTCGACCGCACGCTCCTTCAGCGGGATCAGCGCGTTGTCCGTGATCTTGATGCCCTCGGGGCAGACCTCGGTGCAGCACTTGGTGATGTTGCAGTAGCCGAGGCCGTGTTCGTCCTGGGCCGAGCGTTTGCGGTCCAGTCCGGTCTCGGCGGCCGCGTCGAGCGGGTGCATGTCGAGTTCGGCGATCCGCATCAGGAAGCGCGGGCCCGCGAACGCCGTCTTGTTCTCCTCGTGGTCGCGCACCACATGGCAGGTGTCCTGGCACAGGAAGCACTCGATGCACTTGCGGAACTCCTGCGAACGGTCCACGTCCTCCTGCATCATCCGGTACTCACCGGGCGCCACACCGGCCGGCGGCACGAACGACGGGACCTCCCTGGCCTTCTGGTAGTTGAAACCGACGTCGGTCACCAGGTCCCGGACCACCGGGAAGCCGCGCAGCGGAGTGACCGTGATCGTCTCCGCCCGGTCGAAGACCGACATGCGGGTCATGCACATCAGCCGGGGACGGCCGTTGATCTCCGCCGAGCACGAACCGCACTTGCCCGCCTTGCAGTTCCAGCGCACGGCCAGGTCGGGGGCCTGGGTGGCCTGGAGACGGTGGATGATGTCGAGCACCACCTCGCCGTCGTTGACCTCGACCGTGAAGTCCGCCAGGCCGCCGCCCTGCACATCACCCCGCCACACCTTGAAGCGGGCCTCGTAGCTGCTCACTCGTACAGCTCCTCTTCGGCGAGGTACTTGACCAGCTCCTCCTTCTCGAAGAGGGCGAGCAGGTCCGGGCGGATGGGATCGGTGGTCTCGCGGGTGAGGCGGATCTGGCCGCGGCCGGAGTCGGTCGCCGCGAGGCCGCCGGTGGGGTCGGCGAGGGTGCACAGCAGGTTCACGTTGCGCCAGGCGCGGTCCATCGAGGGGTGATCCTCGCGGGTGTGGCCGCCGCGCGACTCGGTGCGTTCCAGCGCGGCCCGCGCCACGCACTCGCTGACCAGCAGCATGTTGCGCAGATCCAGCGCCAGGTGCCAGCCCGGGTTGAACTGGCGGTGGCCCTCAACGCCGGCCCGGCGGGCCCGCAGGCGCAGCTCGCCGAGCTTGCGCAGGGCCTGCTCCATCTCGCCCTCGCGGCGGATGATGCCGACCAGGTCGTTCATGGTCTGCTGAAGTTCCTGGTGCAGGGTGTACGGGTTCTCCGGCGGCCCCGCCTCGCCCTCCCGGTCCGCCTCGGCGGAGAAGGGGCGCAGGGCCTCCGCGGCGGCCGTGTCGACCTGGGCGTCGTCCACCGGCGGGCGCTGATACGCCAGGCCCTGCGCGTACCGTGCCGCGTGCCAGCCCGCCCGTCGTCCGAAGACCAGCAGGTCGGAGAGCGAGTTGCCGCCGAGGCGGTTGGAGCCGTGCATTCCGCCCGCCACCTCACCGGCCGCGAACAGCCCCGGCACCCCGCGCGCCGCCGCCGTGTCGGAGTCGACCGCGATGCCGCCCATCACGTAGTGACAGGTCGGCCCGACCTCCATGGCCTCCGCCGTGATGTCGACGTCGGCCAGCTCCTTGAACTGGTGGTACATGGAGGGCAGCCGGCGCCGGATCACCTCCGCCGGCATACGGGTGGACACGTCCAGGAACACCCCGCCGTGCGGCGAGCCCCGGTCCGCCTTCACCTCGGCGTTGATGGCGCGGGCCACTTCGTCCCGGGGCAGGAGCTCCGGCGGCCGGCGGTTGTTGTCCGGGTCCTCGTACCACCGGTCGGCCTCCTCCTCCGACTCGGCGTACTTCTCCTTGAAGACGTCCGGGATGTAGTCGAACATGAACCGCTTGCCCTCGGAGTTCCGCAGGACCCCGCCGTCGCCGCGGACCGACTCGGTGACGAGGATGCCCTTCACCGACGGCGGCCAGACCATGCCCGTCGGGTGGAACTGCACGAACTCCATGTTCAGCAGCGGCGCGCCCGCGAGCAGCGCCAGCGCGTGGCCGTCGCCCGTGTACTCCCACGAGTTCGAGGTGACCTTGAAGGACTTGCCGATGCCGCCGGTCGCGACCACGACCGCGGGGGCCTCCAGGACGAAGAAGCGGCCGGTCTCGCGCTCGTAGGCGAAGACCCCGCAGACGCGACCCGCGGCGGAGCCGCTGTCGGACGCGGTGTCCTTGAGGACCCTGGTGACCGTGCACTCCTGGAAGACCTTCAGCCGGGACTCGTAGTCCCCGGTCTCCTTGAAGTCCTCCTGCTGCAGGGCGACGATCTTCTGCTGGAGGGTGCGGATCAGCTCCAGGCCCGTGCGGTCGCCGACGTGGGCGAGACGCGGGTACTCATGGCCGCCGAAGTTGCGCTGGGAGATCCGGCCGTCCTTCGTACGGTCGAACAGCGCGCCCCAGGTCTCCAGCTCCCACACCCGGTCCGGGGCCTCCTGCGCGTGCAGCTCGGCCATCCGCCACTGGTTGAGGAACTTGCCGCCGCGCATGGTGTCGCGGAAGTGGACCTGCCAGTTGTCGTGCTCGTTGGCGTTGGCCATGGCCGCCGCGATGCCGCCCTCCGCCATCACCGTGTGCGCCTTGCCGAACAGCGACTTGCAGATCACCGCGGTACGGGCGCCCCGCTCGCGCGCCTCGATCGCGGCCCGCAGCCCGGCGCCGCCGGCACCGACCACGACGACGTCCCACTCCTGGCGGTCGACCACGGACATCAGTCCCTCACTGTGTCTCTAGAAGAAGCGGGGGTCGGCGAAGACCCCGGACGCGACGAGATAGACGTAGAAGTCGGCGAGCGCGACGCTCACCAGCGACGCCCACGCCAGTTGCATGTGGCGGGCGTTGAGCCGGCCGGCGAACTGCCACGCCCTGTAGCGCACCGGGTGCTTGGAGAAGTGCTTGAGCTTGCCGCCGACGATGTGCCGGCACGAGTGGCAGGAGATCGTGTAGGCCCAGATCAAGGTGATGTTGATGAGGAACACGACAGTGCCGAGGCCCATGTGGCCCCAGTTCTCGTGCGGGTCGCGGAAGGACAGCACCGTGTCGTACGTCAGCACACCGGCGACCAGGATCGCCGCGTAGAAGAAGTACCGGTGGATGTTCTGCAGGACCAGCGGAAAGCGGGTCTCGCCGGTGTACCTGCGGTGCGGTTCGGCCACCGCGCAGGCGGGTGGGGACGCCCAGAAGCTGCGGTAGTACGCCTTCCGGTAGTAGTAACAGGTCAGGCGGAACCCCAGCGGGAAGATCAGGATGATGATCGCCGGGGAGATCGCCCACCAGGTGCCGAAGAGATCGGCGTTCGGGCCCGAAGGCATGCTCTTGCAGTTCTCCGCCAGGCACGGCGAGTAGAACGGCGAGACGTAGGGCGCCGCGTAGTAGTCCGCGTTCGCGAAGGCCCGCCAGGTCGAGTACACGACGAAGGCCAGCAGACCGGCCGCGGTGACGGCGGGCGCCAGCCACCAGCGGTCGGTCCGCAGATGCGGGGCGGCGATCTCGGCTCGCGTACCTGTCCGTACGCCGCCGCTGTTCTGTTGGGGTTCGGTGCCGGTAGCCAATGCGGGGCTCCGCTTCTCTGGCTCGGGTGTCAGGGGGCGCGGCGGTCGCGGGCGCCCAGGCCCTCGTCGTCCGAGTCCGTCCACAGGCTGATGTCGTACGGCGTGTCGGAGATGGTGACGAGGTCGGGCCGGCGTGACGCGTCCGGCGCGGCGGAGGCGTCACGCAGCAGCGCCACGCTCTCGCGCAGATGGTCGGCGTCCAGTCGGACCCGGCGCATCTCCAGGCCGCCGCTGCCGAGCTGGTGTTCCAGGCGCCCCAGCGACCGGTAGAGCTCGTCGAGGGAACGCTGGACCGAGGTGATGTCGTCGTGCACGGACATGACTTGCCCTCACTTCCGCGGGTCCGGCCGACCCTGGGCGGCGACGCTCATGCGCCTTGGAGTGTTGCGCGTCACACGTGCCGGTGTGAAGGCATGTGCAGCGATTGGCGGAGGCGTACGGATGCATCTGTGGTGGTGTTGCGCCGCACGGGTGGGGTTGCCGCCCGGCGCCGCCGTGTCGCCTGCGGTGGCCGGATCCTTTCCTCTTCAGTGGGCCGCATAGATCTGATCAGCTCCAAATACCGCCAAAAGTGATCATAACGCTCGCGGCTTCCCGGAGGTAGCAGAGATGTCCCACGACGGAGTCGGACCGCGCGCCGTCACGCGATCGGTCGCCTTCCTGGCCGCGGGAGCGCTCGCGGTGCCGTTCCTGGCCGGGTGCGGCTCCGACGACAAGGTGAGCAAGCCGCTCGCCGGACAGGACATCGTCCCGGTCGCCCGCGACCTGGTCGCCGACGGCGGCACCCTGAAGTGGGCCGTCGACGCCCTCCCCCAGACGCTGAACGCCTTCCAGGCCGACGCCGACGCCGGCACCAGCCGCGTCGCGCAGGCCGTGCTGCCGTCGATGTTCCGGCCGGACGCCACCGGCCGTCCGGTGCCCGACCCGGCCTATCTGGAGTCGGCCAAGGTCATCGAGACCGAGCCCCGCCAGGTCGTGCTGTACAAGCTGAACCAGCAGGCCGTCTGGAGCGACGGCCGGGAGATCGGCGCCGCCGACTTCGTCGCCCAGTGGCGCGCCCTGTCCGGCAGGAACAGCGCCTACTGGACCGCCCGCAACGCCGGCTACGACCGCATCGAGAAGATCGAGCGCGGCGCCAACGACCTCCAGGTCCGGGTCACCTTCTCCCGCCCCTACGCCGACTGGAAGTCGCTGTTCTCCCCGCTGTACCCGAAGGATGTCACGGGCGCCCCGGACGCCTTCAACGACGGCGCACGCCGCAAGCTGACGGTCACCGCCGGACCCTTCACGGTGGACAAGGTCGACACCGCCCACAAGGACGTCGTCCTCACCCGCAATCCGCGCTGGTGGGGCAAGGCTGCCAAGCTGTCCGAGATCGTGCTGCACGCCGTACCACGCGACAAGCGGGTCGCCGCGCTCGCCGACGGCAGCGTGGACATCGCCGACGTGGACGCCGCAGACGCCCAACGGATCGGGCTCGCCGCCCACAACACCGCAAACCCGCTTCAGGGCTCCGGCAAGACGTCCGTGAAGAAGCTGCGCGCCTGGGCGCGCGCGCACGACCTCGGCTCCGAGGACGTGAAGGCCGGCAAGAAGAAGCTGCGCAAGGCGATCTCCGAGTACCTGGACGAGCAGCAGGCGATGCGCGACTTCGAGGTCCGCAGGTCGCTGGAGCCCGCCTACACCCAGCTCGCCCTCAACGGCTCCGCCGGACCCCTCGCCGACGAACGCGTCCGCCGGGCCGTCGCCCGGGCCCTCGACCGCAAGGAACTGGCCAAGCTGGTGCTCACCCCGCTCGGGCTGCCCGCCGTGCCGGTCGGCAGCCACCTCGCCCTGTCCGGGCAGGCCGCCTACGCCGACAACAGCGACGCGGTCGGCGACCCCGACACCAAGGAGGCGCAGGCGCTGCTCGCCGACGCCGGCTGGGTGGCGGGCGGCCCGATCAAGGAGGAGCCGCAGAAGAAGAAGGGTCAGAAGGCGGCCGGCCCGCAGAGCGACCACGAGGACAAGTCCAAGGGGTACAAGGACGGCGAGTACATCGTCGGCGAGGACGACAGCGGGGACGACGACAGCGGGGACGGCAAGAACAGCGACGGCAGGAACGGCGACGGCAAGGCCGGTGGCCGCGGTGACGAGGGCGGCCGGCACCTGGCGCAGGAGGGCAGGCGCGGCGGCGAGCCCGGCGCCTACGCCCCGAAGGGCACGGCCGCGCCGGCCGCCGCGCCGGCGGCACCGCTCGCCAAGGACGGCAAGCCGCTCGCGCTCCGCTTCGTCCTCCCGTCCGGGCCCGGCTCCGAGACGCTGAACTCGGTCGCCGAGCGGATCTCGGCCATGCTGGAGCGGGTCGGCATCCGGACCTCGATCAGCAAGGTCTCGGACGCGAGCTACTTCAAGGACCACATCGCCTCCGGCGACTACGACCTCGCGCTGTACTCGTGGCCCTCCTCCTCGTTCCCCGCGACGGACGACCGGCCCGTCTACGCCAAGCCGGTGCCGGCCGCGGACGGCTCGGTGAACGTCGAGCAGAACTACACGCGGGTCGGCACCGACCAGGTCGATCAGCTCTTCGACGAGGCCGCGGCGACGCTGGACGAGGACGAGGAGATCTCCCTGATCCGCAAGGCCGACTCGCGCATCTGGGCCGCGGCGGGCTCGATCCCGCTGTATCAGCGGCCTCAGCTGGTGGCGGTGCGCAAGAATCTGGTGAACGCCGGGGCGTTCGGGTTCCAGACGCCGGTCTACGAGGACATGGGCTTCCTGAAGAAGGGGGCAAGGGTTCCCACCAGCCCCTCGCCGCACTGAGGAGCGTCGGCGGATCCGGCCCAGCGAGCCCATGCCCCGGAGGGCACGTACCATGGGGTGAGGCCGTGGCATGTCAAGCCCGGCAGGGCCCGCGTGCCACGGACGTACGCGCAGGCTTTCCTCACACTCCGGGAGTTCGCCGCACTATGGCCACGCGCCACGACATCCGCAACGTCGCCATCGTCGCTCACGTCGACCATGGCAAGACCACCATCGTCGACGGCATGCTGAAGCAGGCCGGCGCGTTCGCCGCCCACCAGCTCGACCAGGTCGACGACCGGGTCATGGACTCGAACGACCTGGAGCGTGAGAAGGGCATCACGATCCTCGCCAAGAACACGGCGGTGAAGTACCACCCCAAGGACGGCGGGGACCCGATCACCATCAACATCATCGACACCCCCGGCCACGCCGACTTCGGCGGCGAGGTCGAGCGCGGTCTGTCGATGGTCGACGGCGTCGTGCTGCTGGTGGACGCCTCCGAGGGCCCGCTGCCGCAGACCCGCTTCGTGCTGCGCAAGGCGCTGCAGCAGCGTCTGCCCGTCATCCTCTGCATCAACAAGACGGACCGCCCGGACTCCCGGATCGACGAGGTCGTCAACGAGACCTACGACCTCTTCCTCGACCTGGACGCGGACGAGGAGCAGATCGAGTTCCCGATCGTCTACGCCTGCGGCCGTGACGGCATCGCGTCCCTGACCAAGCCGGACAACGGCACGGTCCCGGCCGACTCCACCAGCCTCGAGCCGTTCTTCTCCACCATCCTGGAGCACATCCCGGCGCCGACGTACGAGGAGGAGGCGCCGCTCCAGGCCCACGTCACCAACCTCGACGCGGACAACTTCCTCGGCCGTATCGCGCTGCTCCGCGTGGAGCAGGGCGAGCTGCGCAAGGGCCAGACGGTCGCCTGGATCAAGCGCGACGGCTCCGTGCAGAACGTGCGGATCTCCGAGCTGATGATGACCGAGGCGCTCACCCGCAAGCCGGCCGAGGTGGCCGGTCCCGGTGACATCTGCGCGGTCGCCGGTATCCCGGACATCATGATCGGCGAGACCCTGGCCGACCCCGAGAACCCGGTCCCGCTGCCGCTGATCACGGTGGACGAGCCGGCGATCTCCATGGTCATCGGTACGAACACCTCTCCGCTGGTCGGCCGCGGCGGCACCGGCAAGGGCGCGGACGCCAAGGCGGCCGTGAAGGACCGCAAGGTCACCGCCCGCCAGGTGAAGGACCGCCTGGACCGCGAGCTGATCGGCAACGTCTCGCTGCGCGTGCTGGACACCGAGCGCCCGGACGCCTGGGAGGTACAGGGCCGCGGTGAGCTGGCGCTCGCCATCCTGGTCGAGACCATGCGCCGCGAGGGCTACGAGCTGACGGTCGGCAAGCCGCAGGTCGTCACCAAGGAGGTCGACGGCAAGGTCTACGAGCCCGTCGAGCGCATGACGATCGACGTGCCCGAGGAGCACATGGGCGCCGTCACCCAGCTCATGGGCGTCCGCAAGGGCCGCATGGACAACATGTCCAACCACGGCTCCGGCTGGGTCCGCATGGAGTTCGTCGTGCCGTCCCGTGGCCTGATCGGCTTCCGGACCGAGTTCCTGACCCAGACCCGCGGCACGGGCATCGGCCACTCCATCCACGAGGGCCACGAGCCCTGGTTCGGTGCGCTGCAGACGCGGAACAACGGCTCGCTGGTCGCCGACCGCTCCGGTGCCGTCACCGCGTTCGCGATGACCAACCTGCAGGAACGCGGCGTGCTGTTCGTGGAGCCCGGCACCGAGGTGTACGAGGGCATGATCGTCGGTGAGAACTCCCGCTCCGACGACATGGACGTCAACATCACCAAGGAGAAGAAGCTCACCAACATGCGGTCCTCGACGGCCGACGTCGCGGAGTCGATCGTGCCGCCGCGCAAGCTGTCGCTGGAGCAGTCGCTGGAGTTCTGCCGCGACGACGAGTGCGTCGAGGTGACCCCGGAGGCCGTCCGCATCCGCAAGGTGAACCTCGACCAGCGTGAGCGGGCCCGCGCCGCGAGCCGCGCCAAGCACGGCTGACGCCCGGGCCCTTCGCGGCCCGAACACGCAGGAGGGCCTGTCCGGCAGCCGCCGGGCAGGCCCTCGTGCCGTTTCCGACCGCCGGCAGCGGTGGGGGCGGTCAGGGGCGTAGAGGGTTTTCCCTACAACAGACCGTCAGATCGCCGCGGCGGGCCGGACGGCCGTGCGGCGTTGTTAGAGTGACCGTAATCACCAGCTTGTTGGGCGCTCGCGCCGGTCTGTCCCGTGCGCTTATATCCCGACACCACGGACAATGGGCATGGTCCGGTGTGTTCCGATACGCCCCGGCATGGTGTCGATCGTGCCCGGCATGTTCATCCGGCCGTCCAGCGCAACCGGTTTTCTACCACTTCTTGTCCGCTATTCGGACGCCGAAGCCCGATAGTTGTGTAACAAGTCCGTTTCGCATCGATCTTTCGCCAAACCGTTTGTCCGGATTTTGGAAGAAGTATTCGGCAGGTGTGATCGAACCGAGACCTTGAAGGTGTGGTTCACGCCGGTTCGCATGGCAGATAGTTAGGCGCGTAGAGCTCGGAGCAAAAGGGTCACGCCGCTGTTGGCGCCGACTCACGAGCGCGGGGGCACTTGATCGTTGCAAGCACCGGTAACGGTGTTGCGTCTGGTGCCCCTCCATGCGGTGAACCAATGGACTCATTGAGGAGGAGCCCCATGCGTGGTGCCAAGGGCGCCAGGTGGGCCGCGGTCGCGATAGTCGTGGCCATGGGAGCGACCGCCTGTGGTGGCGGTGGCGACACTGGCAACGGCAGTGCCGGCGGTAAGAACAACGGCGTGGTGTCGGTGGAGATCGGTCAGCCGCAGAACACGCTGGTCCCGTCGAACACGTACGAGACCGAGGGCGGCCAGGTCATCCACGCCCTCTTCACCGGTCTGACGAAGATCGACCCGAGCAACAAGATCGTCAACGACGAGGCCCAGTCCATCAGCACGAAGGACAACAAGGTCTGGACGATCAAGCTGAAGCCGGGCTTCACTTTCCACAACGGCGAGAAGGTCACCGCCCAGTCCTACGTCGACGCCTGGAACTACGGCGCCGACCAGACGAACGCGCAGCAGACCAACGCGCTTTTCAGCCACATCCAGGGCTACACGGACCTCAACCCGGGCCCGAAGAAGACCGTCAAGACCCACACGATGTCCGGTCTGAAGGCGGTCGACGACACCACGCTGCAGGTCACCCTGACGGCGCCGTTCTCGGCGTTCCCGACCCAGCTGTCGTTCACCGGCTTCGTGCCGCTGCCGAAGGCGTTCTTCAAGGACCCCAAGGGCTTCGGCAAGAAGCCGATCGGCAACGGCCCCTACGAGGCCAAGACGTCCTTCGTCGACAACGAGGGCATCAGCCTGGTCAAGTACGACAAGTACCCCGGGGCGTCCGCCTACAAGGTCAAGGGCATCGACTTCAAGGTCTACTCGAACCAGGACACCGCCTACAAGGACCTGGTCGCCGGTAACCTCGACGTCCTTCCGGTGGTCCCCACCTCGGGTCTGGCCACGTACAAGAAGGACCTGCCGGGCCACACCCTCGACGTGCCCGAGGGCGCGACGGGCTACATCGGCTTCCCGCTGAAGTACAACAAGGCCTTCGCGAACCCGAAGATCCGTCAGGCCATCTCCATGTCCATCGACCGGGACGCCATCGCCTCGAAGGTGTTCCTCGGTGCCCGTGCCGCGGCCGACGACTACGTGCCGCCGCTGATCGACGGCTACCGCAAGGGCGCCTGTGGTGACGCGTGCACCTACAACCCGACCAAGGCGAAGCAGCTCTTCAAGGAGGCCGGCGGTCTGCCCGGCAACCACCTGGAGATCGGCTACAACGCGGACGGCGACCACAAGACCTGGGTCGAGGCCGTGGCCAACCAGATCCAGAAGAGCCTCGGCGTCAAGGTGACGGCCAAGCCGTTCGAGCAGTTCCAGACCATCCTGAACGACCTGGACGCCAAGAAGTACCAGGGCGCCTTCCGTATGGGCTGGCAGATGGACTACCCGAACATGGAGGACTTCCTCCGTCCGATCTTCTCCAAGGACGCGATCCAGAACGGCTCGAACTACGCGGGCTACACCAACCCGGCGTTCGAGAAGCTGCTGAGCCAGGGCGACCAGGCGCCGACCGCGGCCGACGCCATCAAGAAGTACCAGGCTGCGGACGACGTCCTGCTGAAGGACATGCCGTACATCCCGGTGTACTTCTACCGTCTGAACTCGGGCTTCAGCAACAAGATCAGCTCGATGCAGCTCACCGCTCACCTGATCGACTGGGACACCGTCAAGCTCAGCTGAGTGAAGCCGAGAACCGCGTCCGCGACGTGAAGTAGCGGGCCAGGGGTGGGTTGGGGGACCGCCGGAGCCGACGGCTCCCCCACCCACCCTCTTCGCCGTTGGGCCCGACCGGCGAGCGCCTCCCCTCGGCGCCGACCCGGGCCAGCATTCCTTGGAGAACCAATGGGCCGATTCGTCGTGCGCCGTGTGCTGCAGGCGATCCCTGTACTCATAGGCGTCACGTTCCTCATCTACTGCCTGGTCTTCCTGCTGCCAGGCGACCCGATCAGGGCCCTGATGGGCGAGAAGCAGGACCCCCACCTGGCCTTGGTGCTGCGTGCGCGCTACCACCTCGACGATCCACTGGTGGTGCAGTACTGGCACTACATCAGCGGCGTCTTCCGCGGGGACCTGGGCACCACCTACACCGGCCGGTCGATCAGTGACATCGTGGCCCAGCGCTTCCCGATCACGCTGAAGCTGGCACTGACGGCGTTCGGCTTCGAGGCGGTCATCGGCATCCTGGCCGGCATCATGTCGGCGCTGAAGCGCGGTCGGTTCGCGGACAACCTGGTCTTCATCGCCACGCTGTTCCTGATCTCCATCCCGGTGTTCGTGCTCGGCAACGTCCTGCAGCTCGAACTGGGCGTCAAGTTCAAGCTGACGCCGGTCGCGGGCATCGAGGACGGCTGGCCCGCCAGCTACGTGCTGCCCGGCCTGGTGCTGGCGGCCACGTCGATGGCGTACATCGCGCGACTGACCCGGACCAGCATGATCGAGTCGGTGCGCTCGGACTACGTCCGCACCGCCGTCGCCAAGGGCCTGCCCCGTCGCCGCGTCATCGGCGTCCACGCGCTGCGCAACTCCCTCATCCCCGTCGTCACCTTCCTCGGCATGGACCTCGGTTCGCTGATGGGTGGCGCCATCATCACGGAGCGGGTCTTCAACCTCCCCGGTATCGGTGGTCAGTTGGCCCAGTCCGTCTCCCTGCGCGAGGGGCCCGTCGTCGTGGGCCTGGTCACCCTGCTCATCCTGATCTACCTGGTGGCCAACCTCGTCGTCGACGTCCTCTACGCCGTGCTCGACCCGAGGATTCGTTATGAGTGAACAGATCATCGAACGGCCCGTGCCCGCCGACGGCCCCACGGCCAAGGCGCCGGAACCGGACGGCAAGCCGGAGCGCGTCGCCAGCCTGTGGCGCGACGGCTGGACCGACCTGCGCAAGCGGCCGATGTTCCTCATCTCGGCCTTCATCATCCTGTGCCTGCTGGTGCTCGCCATCGCGCCCGGTGTGTTCACCTCCCGCTCCCCGTTCAGCGACGGTTTCTGCGACCTGACGCACTCGATGGACGGCCCGCGCGGCGGCCACTGGTTCGGCTACGACGTCCAGGGCTGCGACATCTACACCCGTACGGTGTGGGGCACCCGCAACTCGATCATCGTCGGCGTGGTCTCCACCGTCCTGACGACGGTGCTCGGCGGTGTCATCGGCATGCTGGCCGGCCTGTGGGGCGGCTGGGCGGACTCGCTGATCTCCCGCTTCTCGGAGATCTTCTACGCGCTGCCGATCCTCATCGGCGGTCTGCTGATCATGTCGATGGTCGGCAGCAGCAACGTCTGGACCGTGTCCGTCGTGCTGTCGATCCTCGGCTGGCCGCAGGTCTACCGGATCATGCGCGGTGAGGTCATCGGCAACAAGTACAACGACTACGTCGCCGCCGCCAGGGCGCTCGGCGCGGGTCCGATGCGGATCGCGTTCCGGCACATCCTGCCCAACACGCTCGCCCCGATCGTGGTCGTCTCCACGATGAACCTGGGCGTCTACATCGCCGCCGAGGCCTCGCTGTCCTATCTGGGCATCGGCGTCCAGTCCCCGGCCATCTCCTGGGGTCTGATGATCAGTGACGCCCAGGACCGCTGGCTCACCTCGCCGCACGCCCTGCTGTTCCCGGCCGGCGCGCTGAGCCTGACGGTGCTCGCGTTCATCATGCTCGGCGACGTGGTCCGCGACGCCTTCGACCCCAAGCTGCGCTGAGGAGGGCGTAACCCATGACCATCATCGAGGACGCCGTCCCCGCCGCGCGCGGTGTCGGTGACGAGCAGACACCCCTGCTCGAAGTCCGTGACCTGCACGTGGAGTTCCACACCCGGGAGGGCGTGGCCAAGGCGGTGAACGGCGTCAACTACACCGTCAGCGCGGGCGAGACGCTCGCCGTGCTCGGCGAGTCCGGGTCCGGCAAGTCGGTCACCGCGCAGGCCATCATGGGCATCCTGGACATGCCGCCGGCCCGCATCCCGCAGGGAGAGATCCTCTTCCGCGGGCAGGACATGCTGAAGATGTCCGGCGAGGAGCGCCGCAAGCTCCGCGGTGCCAAGATCGCGATGATCTTCCAGGACGCGCTCTCCTCGCTGAACCCGGTGCTCACCGTCGGCTACCAGCTCGGCGAGATGTTCCGGGTGCACCAGGGCATGTCGCGCAAGCAGGCGAAGGTCAAGGCCATCGAGCTGATGGACCGGGTGAAGATCCCGGCCGCGGCGGCCCGGGTCAACGACTACCCGCACCAGTTCTCCGGCGGTATGCGCCAGCGCATCATGATCGCCATGGCGCTCGCGCTGGAGCCCGACCTGATCATCGCCGACGAGCCGACCACCGCGCTCGACGTGACGGTCCAGGCGCAGGTCATGGACCTGCTCGCGGACCTCAAGCGCGAGTACAACATGGGCCTCATCCTGATCACCCACGACCTCGGCGTGGTCGCCGACGTCGCGGACAAGATCGCGGTGATGTACGCGGGCCGGATCGTGGAGACCGCCCCGGTGCACGACCTGTACAAGAGCCCCTCCCACCCGTACACCCGGGGTCTGCTCGACTCCATCCCGCGCCTGGACCAGAAGGGCCAGGAGCTTTACGCGATCAAGGGCCTGCCGCCCAACCTGCTGCGGATCCCGGACGGCTGCGCCTTCAACCCGCGCTGCCCGAAGGCGCAGGACGTGTGCCGCACCCAGGTCCCGGAGCTCGCCCAGATCACCGGTGACGAGGGCCGGGAACTGGTCGGCCGCCGCAGCGCGTGCCACTTCTGGAAGGAGACCCTCAATGGCTGAGCCCACGGCTCGGGACGCGGCTGAGACCCCGAACACCGCGCCGGTGGACAAGGTCGAGGCAGCCACCGAGGAAGCGGCCATCGCCGCCGTCGAGGCACCGGTGGAGCGCGGGGAGCCGATCCTGCAGGTGCGCAACCTGGTGAAGCACTTCCCGCTCACCCAGGGCATCGTGATCAAGCGTCAGGTCGGAGCGGTCAAGGCGGTCGACGGCGTGTCCTTCGACCTGTACCAGGGCGAGACCCTGGGCATCGTCGGCGAGTCCGGCTGCGGCAAGTCCACCGTGGCCAAGCTGCTGATGAACCTCGAGCGGGCCACCGCCGGCGAGGTCTTCTACAAGGGCCAGGACATCACCAGGCTGTCCGGCCGCGCCCTGAAGGCGGTGCGCCGGAACATCCAGATGGTGTTCCAGGACCCGTACACCTCGCTCAACCCGCGGATGACGGTCGGCGACATCATCGGCGAGCCCTACGCGATCCACCCCGAGGTGGCCCCGAAGGGCGACCGGCGCCGCAAGGTGCAGGAGCTGCTGGAGGTCGTCGGCCTCAACCCCGAGCACATCAACCGCTACCCGCACCAGTTCTCCGGCGGTCAGCGCCAGCGCATCGGCATCGCCCGCGGCCTCGCGCTCAACCCGGAGATCATCATCTGCGACGAGCCGGTCTCCGCCCTGGACGTCTCCGTCCAGGCGCAGGTCATCAACCTGATGGAGCGACTGCAGGACGAGTTCAACCTCTCCTACATCTTCATCGCGCACGACCTGTCGATCGTCCGGCACATCTCGGACCGCGTGGGTGTGATGTACCTCGGCAAGATGGCCGAGATCGGCACGGACGAGCAGATCTACGACCACCCGACGCACCCCTACACCCAGGCGCTGCTCTCTGCCGTGCCGGTCCCCGACCCGGAGGCCCGTGAGCACCGCGAGCGGATCATCCTCACCGGCGACGTCCCGTCCCCGGCCAACCCGCCGTCGGGCTGCCGCTTCCGCACCCGCTGCTGGAAGGCCCAGGACAAGTGCGCCGAAGAGGTCCCGCTGCTCGCCGTGCCCGAGCAGTTCCAGGGCTCGGACTCCCCGGTGGCCCACGAATCGGCCTGCCACTTCGCCGAGGAGAAGGACGTGGTCAACGCGGCCTGACGGGCTCCACGCCGACGCCGGTTGCCGGCACCCTCTCCGATCGAGGGTGCCGGCAACCGGCGTTTTCACGCGGGTGCCCCGTCCGCCGCCCGGGCCCGCGCCCAGTGGCAGGCCACCTGCGCTTGAGGCCCCGGGCCGAGGATCCCCGGGTCCTCGGCCCGGCACGCCTGCGCCACGCCCGCCCGTTCCGCCTCGCCGGCCGCCAGCACCGGGCAGCGGGCGCGGAAGCGGCAGCCGCTGGGGATACGGGCGGGGTCCGGGGGCTCGCCGGTCAGGACCACCGGGTCGCCGGCGGCCTCCGGCAGCACCGACAACAGCGCCCGGGTGTACGGATGTCGCGGGGACGTCAGGACCTGCTCCACCGTGCCCGTCTCCACGATCCGGCCCAGGTACATCACCGCCACCCGGTCGGCGATGTTCCACGCCAGCCCCAGATCGTGGGTCACCACCAGCGCCGCCAGACCGAGGTCGGCGCGGAGCCGGAGCAGCAGGGCCAGGATCTCGCCGCGCACCGAGGCGTCCAGGGAGGCCACCGGCTCGTCCGCGACGAGGAGTTCGGGCTCCAGCACGAGCGCACCCGCGATCACCACCCGCTGCCGCTGGCCGCCGGACAGCTCCTGCGGATAGCGCAGGAAGAACCGTTCCGGCGGGCGCAGCCCGGCCCGGGACAGAGCCTCGGCGACCGTCGCCCGCTCGTCCCCGGTGTGTCCGTGGATCCGCAGCCCCTCGGCGACCGCGTCGTACACCGTGTGCCGGGGGTTGAGGGAACCGGTGGGATCCTGCAGCACCAGCTGTGCCCGTCGCCGGTACGACCGCAGGGCCCGCGTCGAGTACGTCAGCGGGCGCCCGGCGAAGGTCACCTGCCCGTCCGTCGGCCGCACCAGCCCCAGCAGGGCCCGGGCGAGGGTCGACTTGCCGCACCCCGACTCGCCCACCAGCGCCACGATCTCTCCGGGCCGTACGTCGAGTTCGACGCCGTCGACCGCACGGGCGGGTGCGCCCCCGTGCCGGCCGGGAAAGGCCACGCGCAGCCCACGGGCGCTGAGCAGGGCCGGTGCCTCCGACTCCGTCGTCATGGCGTGCTCCCTGCGTTCTCGGTGGTGTCCGCGGGCTGCGCCGGTGCGCCGGGGCGCATGTATGCGGTCCGGCGTTCGGGCCCGGCACAGCGTGGGAGCTGGTTGTCCGTCGTGCATGGCGGCGTCGCCGGGTGGCGCCGGGGCAGGGCCACGCGCAGCTCCCGGGCGCCGGGCAGGGGCGGGGCCACCCGCTCCCTCGTCATGGCGTGCTTCCTGCGTTCTCGGCGGTGCCGGTGGCGCCGGTGGCGCCCGTGGTCTCTCTGGTGTCCTCGGTGGTCGCCGTGTCCCTGGGGCCAGGTGCCGGGGTGCCGATGTGCACGCATGCCCCCCGGCGCCCCGGCCCCGCCTCGCGCAGCGGCTGGTCCTGTGTTGCGCAGACCGGCAGCGCCACCGGACAGCGTGGATGGAAGGCGCAGCCCGGCGGGAGCGCGGTGGGGTCGGGAGGGTCGCCGGGCAGTCCACGGGGAGCGAAGCGGGAGGCGGGGTCGCCGATGCGCGGGAAGGCCGCCGACAGGGCCCTGGCGTAGGGATGCCGGGCGTCCTCGTACACCGCACGGGCGGGGCCCTGCTCCACCACCCGGCCGGCGTACATCACCGCCAGCCGGTCGCAGGTGTCGGCCAGCACGGCCAGGTCATGGCTGATCATGATCAGGGCCACGTCCTGTTCGGCCACCAGCCGGCCGATCAGCCGCAGGATCTGCGCCTGCACCATCACATCCAGCGCGGTCGTCGGCTCGTCCGCGACGATCAGCCGGGGTCCGCAGGCCAGCGCCATGGCGATCATCACGCGCTGCCGCTGCCCGCCGGACAGCTCGTGCGGGTACGCCGCCGCCCGGGCCGCCGGCAGCCCGACCTGCTCCAGCAGCTCCCCGGCCCGCGACCGGGCGGCAGCCGTACCCGCCCCGCCGTGCAGCAGGATCGGCTCGGCGATCTGGTCGCCGATCCGGTGCACCGGGTTGAGGGAGTGCATGGCTCCCTGGAAGACGATCGACGCCCCCGCCCAGCGGACCGCGCGCAGGCGCCCCCAGCGCATCCGCAGCACGTCCTCGCCGTCCAGCGACACCTCCCCGGTGACCTCGGTGCCGGCCGACAGCAACCGGAGCAGCGCCAGCGCCAGCGTGGACTTGCCGCAACCCGACTCGCCGGCGACGCCCAGCGTCTGCCCGGCGCCCAGGGACAGGTCCACACCGCGTACGGCGGCCGCCCCACCCGGATAGGCGACCTCCAGGTTCCGGACCTCCAGCAGCGTCAACGGGCCACCCCCAGCCTGGTGTTGAGAACGGACTCCACGGCCCGCCCGCACAGCGTGAACGCCAGCGCCACGCCCGCGACCGCGATGCCGGGCGGCGCCAGGTACCACCAGTCGCCCGAACTGACCGCACCCGTCTCCCGCGCGTCCTGGAGCAGCCCGCCCCAGGACACCACCGTCGGGTCACCGAGCCCCAGGAAGGCGAGGGTCGCCTCGGCGAGGATGGAGGAGGAGACCATCAGGGTCGTCTGGGCGAGGATCAGCGGCAGCACGTTGGGCAGCACATGCCGGGTCATGATGTGCCAGTGCCCGCCGCCGAGCGCCTTGGCCCGCTCGATGTACGGCCGTGACTCGACCGCCAGTGTCTGGGCCCGGACCAGGCGTGCCGTGGTGGGCCAGGACGTCACACCGATCGCCAGGATCACCGTGCCCAGCGAACGGGACATCACGGTGGCGAGCGCGATGGCCAGCACCAGCGTCGGCATCACCAGGAACCAGTCGGTGATCCGCATCATCACCGTCGCGAACGCGCCTTTGAAATGGCCCGCGGTGATGCCCACCACCGCGCCGATCGCCACCGACAGCACCGCCGCCAGCAGCCCGACCAGCAGCGAGATACGCGAGCCCCACACCAGCAGGCCCAGCAGGTCCCGGCCGAACCGGTCCGTGCCCAGCGGGAAGGCACCGCTCGGGCCCTGCAGCGGCCGCCCGGGTGCGCCGGTCACGCTCGCCACGTCCGAGCCGACCGTGAGCGGCGCGGTGAGCGCCAGCAGGACGAAGAGGGCGAGGGTGGCCAGCCCGACGACGCCCGCGCGACGAGTGCGGTACCGCCGCACGAATCGTGCGGCGGCCCGCCGGCGCCGCCGCCGGGCCAGCGTGCGGGCGGTCGCGCCCGCCACGGCTTCCGTGGTCATGTCCGGCCCACCCGCGGATCGAGCAGCGGATAGACCAGGTCGGCCAGGGTGTTCATGACGATCACCGCCGAGGCGAAGAAGAGGAACAGGCCCTGCACCAGTGGCAGGTCGGGCACGCTGAGCGCCTGGTAGAACAGCCCGCCCAGGCCGGGCCAGGAGAACACGGTCTCGACCAGGATGACGCCCGCGACCGTCCGCCCCAGGTTGACGAACAGCAGCGTGACGGTGGGCAGCAGCGCATTGGGCACGGCGTGCCGGCGCCGGACCAGGTCGTCGCGCAGTCCCTTGGCCCGGGCGGTCGTCAGATAGTCGCTGTCCATCTCCTCCAGCAGCGCGGAGCGGGCGACCAGCAGCGTCTGCCCGTACTCCACCGCGACCAGCGTGATCACCGGCAGGACGAGATGGTGGGCGACGTCCACGGCGTACGCCAGGCCGTGCTCGCCGCCCGACTCCATGCCGCCGGTGGGGAAGAGCCCGGGGACCGGACCCGCGCCCACCGCGAACACGATGATGAGCAGCAGCCCCAGCCAGAACGACGGCACGGAGTACAGGGTCAGCGCGAGCCCGGTGTGGAACCGGTCGGCGAACCGGCCCCGGCGCCAGGCGGCCCTGGTGCCGAGGACCAGTCCGAGCGCGGTGTAGAGCACGAAGGCGGTGCCGGTCAGCAGCAAGGTGTTCGGCAGCGCCTCGGTGATCTTGTCGATGACGGGGGTGCGGAACTGGTACGACGTGCCCAGATCACCCGAGAGCGCCTTGCCGCAGTAGTCCGTGAACTGCTCCCACAGCGGCAGGTCGAGACCGAACTCCCGCCGGTACTCGGCCAGCTGCTGCGCCGAGACCGGTCGTCCCCCCGTCATGGTCTTCACCGGGTCGCCCGGGATCAGCCGGAACAGGAAGAACCCGGTGACGAGCACGGCGAGCAGGGAGACGACCGCCCCGCCCGCCTTGACCGCCACGTACCGCAGATAGGTGCTGCCGCCTGGGCCCTTGCGCTCGGTGACCCCGTCGGGCACCGGCAGTACGGTCGCGTCCACCGGCTACTCGCGGTCGTCCGCGGTGGTACGCCGGCGCCGCGCCAGGAACGCCCCGGCCCCGGCGAGGACCACGACCCCCGCGGCGACCCCGATGAGCACCCCGGTGGAGCCGCCGCCGGACGAGCCGCCGGAGCGGGCCGGGACCGCCGACCACCAGCTCCAGTAGCCGTCCTGGCCGTAGATGTTGCCGGCGGCCTTCGGCATCGTCTCGATCGACTTGATCTGGTCGGTGCGGTACGCCTCCACGGCGTTCGGATACGCCATGACGTTCATGTACCCCAGGTCGTACAGCCGCGACTCCATCTGCTTGACGAGCGCAGCCCGTTTGGCGACGTCGTACTCGGCGAGCTGCCCGGCGTACAGGTCGTCGTAGGCCTTGTCGCAGATGAAGTTGTCGGTCGCGCCGGTGTCCTTCGGGGTCGCGGGCAGGGCCGCGCAGGTGTGGATGGAGAGGACGAAGTCCGGGTCGGGGTTCACGGACCAGCCGTCGAAGGCGAGGTCGTACTTGCCGGCGAGCCAGGGGTCGGTGACGTTGTCGAGGCAGTCGAGGGTCATGCCGACGCCGAGCTTGCCCCACCACTCCTTCAGGTACTGGCCCACCGCCTTGTCGTTGGGGTCGGTGGCGTGGCACAGGACCCGGTAGTTCAGCGGCCTGCCGTCCTTGCCGACGCGCTTGCCGTCGGCGTTCTTCCGGTAGCCGGCTTGGTCGAGGAGCCGGGCGGCCTTCGCCGGGTCGTAGCCGAGTTGCTGGCTCGCGGACGGCTTCCAGAAGTACGTCGAGAAGCGTGGCGGGATGTAGCCCTGGCCCTCCACGGCGTGGCCCTGGAACACCTTGTCCACCAGGGTCTTGCGGTCGACGGCGAGGAAGAGGGCGTGCCGCACCCGCTCGTCCAGCAGGGACGGGTCGCCGTCGCCGAACTTCCGGCCGTTCTTCGCCCGTGCGCCGGGGTTGGTGGCGAGGGCGTAGAAGCGGCGGCCGGGGGCGTCGTTGACGTGGATGTCCGGCTCGCCCTTGAGGGAGGCAGCCTGGGCGGGGGTCAGGGAGGGGGAGCCCGCGACGAAGGACACCTCGCCCTTGCGCAGGGCGGCCACCGCCGCGTCCTGGTCCTTGTAGTACTTGAAGACCAGCTCGTCGAACTTGGGCGCGCCGCGCCAGAAGCTCTTGTTGGCCTTGAGCCGTACGTAGCTGTCGGCCTGGTAGTCGGTGAGGACGAAGGGGCCGTCGCCGACGACCGGGAAGGTCTTGTCGTTGTTGAACTTCGAGAAGTCCGTGACGTTCTTCCAGATGTGCTCGGGCACGATCGGCACGTCCAGCGCCGTCATCGTGGCCTGCGGCTTCTTGAGCTCGATGACCAGCTTGGTGGGGCTCGGAGCCGTCACCTTGCGGAAGTTGGTGACGAAGCTGCCGTTGGCGGTGGCGGCGGCAGGGTCGGTCATCAGTTTGCCGAACGTCCACGCGGCGTCCTCGGCCGTCACCTTCTGCCCGTCCGACCACGTGGCGTCGGAGCGGATGGTGTACGTCCAGGTCAGCTTGTCCGGCGAGGAGGACCAGTGGGTGGCCAGGCCGGGCACCGGGTGCGCGTCCCCGGGGTCGTAGTCCGTCAGGTACTCGTACGTCAGCCGCAGGATGCTGGTGCTGACCAGGCGCACCGCCAGGAAAGGGCTCAGCGAGTCGACGCTCTGCGCCACGGCGACGGTGAGGACCTTGTCGCCCTGCGCGGCCTCCGCCTGCTGGGGCGCTGGACCGAGCGGGGTCACGAGGGCCGCGGAGAGCGCCAGGGCGCAGGCTCCGGCGGCGACGGCGAGTCGGCGGACGCGGGGGCGGGGGCTTCTCGGTTGTGAACGTCTCGTGCCGTGCAGGTCTGGTGTGCTCATGAAGGGTGACCTCGCGTCATCGCTCGCACAGGGACGGCTGGTTCGACTTCGGGACCGGGTTTCTCCTGGTGACGCCAGTGGGGTGATGAGTGTGTATCAGCGGCGGTCTGCGCGCGTCAACGGCGCGTGAAGCGTGCGTGGCCTGCGGAAACAGCGAACGTGCGATCGTTGCGGCAGACATTGGTCCAGACCTCTGAAGACGTCCTGGTCGGGTCCTGACGGGTGAGTGCCGGACCCTGGGGCGGCGGCTGCCGGCTTCGGATGACGTGTCCCTCGAAAGGCCCCGCAATCCGCCCGGTGCGTCCCTCTGGTGGCCCCGCCAGGAGGCTGCGGGCATGCGGTAAGAGTTTTATACGCCGATATTGGCCGGTACGGGTCGGTGATCGCGGAGGAGGCAGCCATGCGGGGAGTCACCCACGCCCGATGGGCCGCCTGTGTGATCGCCGTGGGGCTGATGGCCACCGCGTGCGGGGACGGCGGTGGTTTCGGCGGGGCCGGGGTGCTGACCTCGTCCTGGGGTGACCCGCAGAACCCGCTGGAACCCACCGACACCAACGAGGTGCAGGGCGGCAAGGTCCTCGACATGATCTTCCGGGGCCTGAAGAAGTACGACCCGAGGACCGGCAAGGCGCAGAACTGGCTCGCCCAGTCCATCGACACCCGGGACTCGCGGAACTTCACCATCAAGCTGAAGGACGGGTGGACCTTCTCCAACGGCGAGAAGGTGACCGCCCGCTCCTTCGTCGACGCCTGGAACTACGGGGCGGGACTGAAGAACAACCAGAAGGACGCGTACTTCTTCGCCTACATCGACGGCTACGACAAGGTCCACCCCGACGTCGGCACCCAGAAGGCCGACACCCTGTCCGGACTGAAGGTGGTCGACGACCACACCTTCACCGTCCGGCTGGGCCAGAAGTTCTCCAGCTTCCCCGACACCCTCGGCTACGCCGCCTACGCACCGCTGCCCCGTCTGTTCTTCACCGACCATGCCGCCTGGCTGAAGAAGCCGGTCGGCGACGGGCCCTACCGGATCGACTCCTACACCAGGGGCTCGGCCATGAACCTGAAGAAGTGGGACGGCTATCCCGGCCCGGACGCGGCCCGGAACGCGGGGGTGACCCTCCTGGTCTACACCGACAACAACACCGCGTACACCGACGTGCTGGCCGGCAACCTCGACCTCGTCGACGACGTGCCCTCGACCCAGCTCAAGAACGTCGAGACCGACCTGAACGGCCGCTACATCAACACCCCGGCCGGCATCCTGCAGACCCTGGCCTTCCCGTACTACGACCCGAAGTGGAACACCGGCGGGGCGCGGAAGGTCCGCACCGGCCTGTCCATGGCGATCAACCGCAAGCAGATCACCGAGACCATCTTCCGGGGCACCCGTACCCCGGCCACCGACTGGACCTCCCCGGTCCTCGGCGTGGCCGGCGGCTACAAGGCCGGGCTGTGCGGTCACGCCTGCGACTACGACCCCGTCCAGGCCAAGAGGCTCATCCAGGAGGGCGGCGGGATCCCGGGCGGCCAACTGAAGATCACCTACAACGCGGACACCGGCTCCCACAAGCAGTGGGTGGACGCCGTGTGCAACTCCATCAACAACGCGCTCGGCAACGACAAGGCCTGCGTGGGCAACCCGGTCGGCACCTTCGCCGACTTCCGCAACCAGATCGGGCAGCACAAGATGACCGGTCCCTTCCGGGCCGGCTGGCAGATGGACTACCCGTTGATCCAGAACTTCCTGCAGCCGCTGTACTACACGGGCGCCTCCTCCAACGACGGCCTGTGGTCGAACAAGCAGTTCGACCGGCTCGTCGACCGGGCCAACGCCGAGACCGAGCAGGCCAGGGCCGTCGGGCTGTTCCAGCAGGCGGAGGAGGTCGTCCGCGACAACATGGCGGCCATCCCGCTCTGGTACCAGAACGGCAGCGCGGGCTACGCCTCCCGGCTCTCGCACGTGGCGCTCAACCCCTTCAGCGTGCCGGTCTACAACGAGATCAGGGTCGGCTGATCCCCATGGGGCGCTATGTCGCCAGGAGGCTGCTCCAGATGGTCCCGGTGTTCATCGGGTCCACCCTGCTGATCTTCCTCATGGTCAACGTGATGGGCGATCCCATCGCGGGCCTGTGCGGGGAGCGGGCGTGCGATCCGGCGACCGCCGCCCAGCTGAAGCGGGAGTTCGGCTTGGACAAGCCCGTCTGGCAGCAGTACCTCACCTACATGGGGAACGTCTTCACCGGAGACTTCGGTACGGCGTTCAACGGCCAGCCGGTCACCGAGCTGATGGCGTCGGCGTTCCCCGTCACCATCCGGCTCACCGTCGTCGCCATCGTCTTCGAGATCGTCGTCGGGGTGAGCCTGGGCGTCCTCACCGGCATGCGGCGCGGCCGGCCCGTGGACACCGGGGTGCTGCTGGCCACCCTGGTGGTGATCTCCGTCCCCACGTTCGTCACCGGTCTGCTGCTGCAGCTGCTGCTCGGCATCAAGTGGCAGTGGACCAGCCCGTCCGTGCACACCGGAAGCTACGACGAGCTGATCGTGCCCGGCCTGGTGCTCGCCTCCGTCTCCCTCGCCTACGTCACCCGGCTGACCCGCACCTCCATCGCGGAGAACAAGCGGGCCGACTACGTCCGCACGGCGATCGCCAAGGGCCTGCCCCGGCGCCGGGTCGTCGTACGGCATCTGCTGCGCAACTCCCTGATCCCCGTGGTGACCTTCATCGGCGCCGACATCGGCGCCCTGATGGGCGGTGCCATCGTCACCGAGCGGATCTTCAACATCCACGGCGTGGGCTTCCAGCTCTACCAGGGCATCCTGCGCCAGAACACGCAGACCGTGGTCGGGTTCGTGACCGTGCTGGTCCTCGTCTTCCTCGTCGCCAATCTCCTCGTCGACCTCCTGTACGCCGTACTCGACCCGAGGATCCGCTATGCCTGAACAGCCGCACGAGCCCGAGGGCGCGATCGCCGGGACCGGCATGGGCGGGGCGATGGACCTCGGCACGAGCGAGGCGGCCACGCTGGAGCGGGCGCCCGGCGGACCCAGGGGAACTCCGGGCGGGCCGCCCGGCGGGCGGGCGCGCAGCCTCTGGTCCGACGCCTGGCGGGACCTGCGCCGCAACCCGGTCTTCCTGATCTCCGCCCTGGTCATCCTCTTCCTGGTGTTCATTTCCGTCTGGCCCTCGGCGATCGCCTCCGGCAGCCCCCTGAAGTGCGACCTCGCCAAGGCCCAGGACGGCGCGGCACCGGGCGCGCCCTTCGGCTACGACGGCCAGGGCTGCAACGTGTACACGCGCACGGTGTACGGCGCCCGCAGCTCGGTCACGGTCGGCGTGCTGGCGACGCTCGGGGTCGCCGTGCTGGGCTCCGTGCTGGGCGCGCTCGCCGGTTACTTCGGCGGAGCCTGGGACTCGATCCTGTCCCGGCTCACCGACATCTTCTTCGCCATCCCGGTGGTCCTGGGCGGCCTGGTCCTGCTCTCCGTGGTCACCAGCAACACGGTGTGGCCGGTCATCGGCTTCATGGTGCTGCTCGGCTGGCCGCAGGTCTCCCGCATCGCGCGCGGCTCGGTCATCACCGCCAAGCACAACGACTACGTCCAGGCCGCCCGCGCCCTGGGCGCCTCCGACACCCGCATCCTGCTGCGCCACATCGCCCCGAACGCCGTCGCCCCGGTGATCGTCGTGGCGACCATCGCCCTCGGCACCTACATCGCCCTGGAGGCGACCCTGTCGTACCTGGGCGTCGGGCTCAAACCGCCGAGCGTCTCCTGGGGCATCGACATCTCCGCCGCCTCTCCCTACGTCCGCAACGCCCCGCACGCCCTCCTCTGGCCCTCGGGCGCCCTCGCCATCACGGTGCTGGCGTTCATCATGCTCGGCGACGCGGTCCGTGACGCCCTCGATCCGAAGCTGAGGTGATGGTGCGGTGCTGCTCGAAGTGCGGGATCTGCACGTGGAGTTCCGGACGCGGGACGGGGTGGCCCACGCCGTCAACGGGGTGAGTTACGAGGTGGATGCGGGGGAGACGCTGGCCGTGCTCGGGGAGTCGGGGTCGGGCAAGTCGGTGACCGCGCAGGCCGTGATGGGGATCCTCGACATGCCGCCCGGCAGGATCACCGGTGGACGGATCCTGTTCCGGGGGCAGGACCTGCTGAAGCTGAAGGAGGAGGAGCGGCGGAGGATCCGGGGCGCCGGGATGGCGATGATCTTCCAGGACGCGCTGTCGGCCCTCAACCCCGTGATCTCCGTGGGCGACCAGCTGGGCGAGATGTTCGTCGTGCACCGCGGGATGTCGAAGAAGGACGCGCGGGCCAGGGCCGTCGAGCTGATGGAGCGGGTGCGCATCCCGGGCGCCGCCCAGCGGGTGCGGGACTACCCGCACCAGTTCTCCGGCGGCATGCGCCAGCGCATCATGATCGCCATGGCGCTGGCCCTGGAGCCGGCGCTCGTCATCGCCGACGAACCCACCACCGCCCTCGACGTCACCGTGCAGGCCCAGGTCATGGACCTGCTCGCGGAGTTGCAGCGCGAGTACCGCATGGGGCTGATCCTGATCACCCACGATCTGGGGGTCGTGGCGGACGTGGCCGACCGGATCGCGGTGATGTACGCCGGGAAGATCGTCGAGTCCGCGCCCGTCCGCGACATCTACAAGGCGCCCGCCCACCCCTACACCCGCGGCCTGCTGGACTCCATCCCGCGTCTGGACCAGAAGGGCCAGGAACTGTACGCGATCAAGGGCCTGCCGCCGAACCTGATGGACATCCCGCCGGGCTGCTCCTTCCACCCGCGCTGTCCGATGGCGAGGGACGTCTGCCGCACCGACGAACCCCCGCTGTACGAGGTCTCCGGCACCCGCGGCAGCGCCTGCCACTTCTGGAGGGAGTGCCTCGGTGACTGAGCCGATCCTCGAAGTGACCGGGCTGGTCAAGCACTACCCCCTCACGCGGGGCGTCGTGTTCCGGAGGCAGGTCGGCGCGGTGAAGGCCGTCGACGGCGTCGACTTCACGCTCGGTACGGGGGAGACCCTCGGCATCGTCGGCGAGTCGGGCTGCGGCAAGTCGACGGTCGCCAAGATGCTCTGCAATCTGGAGCGCCCCACGGCCGGCAGCATCAGGTTCAAGGGCGAGGACATCACCAAGCTGTCCGGCAAGGCCCTCAAGGCGGTGCGCCGCAACATCCAGATGGTGTTCCAGGACCCGTACACCTCCCTCAACCCCCGGATGACGGTCGGCGACATCGTCGGCGAGCCGTACGACATCCACCCGGAGGCCGCGCCCAAGGCCGACCGCCGCCGCAGGGTCCAGGAACTGCTGGACGTGGTCGGCCTGAACCCGGAGTACATCAACCGCTACCCGCACCAGTTCTCCGGCGGCCAGCGCCAGCGCATCGGCATCGCACGGGGGCTGGCCCTGCGCCCGGAGGTGATCGTCGCCGACGAACCGGTGTCCGCGCTGGACGTCTCGGTACAGGCCCAGGTCGTCAACCTGCTGGACCGGCTCCAGTCGGAGTTCGCCCTGTCGTACGTCTTCATCGCGCACGACCTGTCGATCGTCCGGCACATCTCCGACCGGGTCGGCGTCATGTACCTGGGGCGGATCGTGGAGATCGGCCGGGACGCCGAGATCTACGACCACCCCACGCACCCCTACACCCAGGCGCTGCTCTCCGCGGTCCCGGTCCCCGACCCCCTGGCCCGCGAACGCCGCGAGCGGATCATCCTCACCGGGGACGTGCCGTCGCCGACGGACATCCCCTCCGGCTGCCGCTTCCGCACCCGCTGCTGGAAGGCGCAGGAACGCTGTGCCCGTGAGGTGCCCGCCCTCGCGGTCCCCGCTCATCTCCGGGGCGCCGCCGGCCCTGCCGCCCACGACTCGGCCTGTCACTTCGCGGAGGAACGGCGGGTGGTTCCGGCGGAGAGCGAGTACGGCGACGGGCCGGGATGACATGGTGCACCCCGGCCCGCTCACGGCACCCGCACGGCCGTACGCTGATCAGTCTCCCGCGTCCGTATATCGGTGCCGCTTCCATGAAGTTGCCTGCGTGTTAACGCAATGGGCGGTCATTTGCCCGCGTGCGGCAGCGAACGCCGAAGGAAATCCAGCTGCAGCCGCAGCAGGTTCTCCGCGACGGTCTCCTGCGGAGTCATGTGGGTCACTCCGGACAACGGCAGGACCTCGTGCGGGCGTCCCGCGGCGAGCAGGGCGGAGGACAGCCGCAGGGAGTGGGCGACGACCACATTGTCGTCCGCCAGCCCATGGATGATCATCATCGGGCGGTGCGGTTCGGCGGGGTCGACCAGACCCGCGTCGTCGATCACCGAGTTGCGGCGGTAGACCTCCGGCTGCTCGCCCGGAAGGCCGAGGTAGCGCTCCTGGTAGTGGGTGTCGTACAGCCGCAGATCGGTGACCGGGGCGCCCACGACCGCGGCGTGGAAGACGTCCGGGCGGCGCAGCACCGCCAGCGCGGCCAGGTAACCGCCGAAGGACCAGCCGCGGATCGCCACCCGGCCCAGGTCCAGCGGGAACTCCTCGGCGAGCGCGTGGAGGGCGTCCACCTGGTCCTCGAGCACGGTGGCCGCCACCTCGTTGCGGATCGACTTCTCCCAGGCCGGCGAGCGGCCGGGGGTCCCCCGGCCGTCGGCCACGACCACGGCGAAACCCTGGTCGGCGAACCACTGGGAGGTGAGGTGGGCGTTGTGCGCGGCGAGTACCCGCTGGCCGTGGGGGCCGCCGTAGGGGTCCAGGAGGACGGGCAGGGGAGTGTCACCGTGGTAGTCCCGTGGCATAAGTACGGCGCACGGAATTCGGCGTGCGCCCCCATGGGTGAGGGTCAACCGAGGGGACAAACCAGGATCTTCGGCGTACGACCGGACAGTCGCCGCTGGTTTTCCGTCACGCAGCACCTGGACCCGGGACCCCGGGCTGTCCGCCCTCGCGGACACCACCACCGTCACGTTGCCGGCCCGTACCGCCGCATGGACGCCGGGCTCCTGGGACACGCGCTCCACGCCCAGCTCGTTCACCCTGTACACATGGATCTCGCCGATTTCCGGCGCTTCCGCCTCCTCGCCCGCGGAGGCGGAAACGAGCACGTCGTCCGGACCCACGTCGAGCACCGCACGGATGTGCAACTGACCGCTGGTCAAGGGGCGTTCGCCGACCGTCAGCACCCGCGCACCCCCCTCGTCCGCGATCCGGACAAGTTGCCCGGACGGGCTCCAGCAGGGCACTCCAGCGAACAGTTCAAGCCAACTTGGATCTTCATCCGCGTGCACCATGCGCGTGGCCCCGGTGTCCGGGTCCACCGCAAGGAAGAGCTGGCTGCGCTGGTCCCGCGCCTGCACCAGCAACAGCGGCGCACCCGCCGCTGACCAGTGCACACGGGCCAGATACGGATAACGGGACCGGTCCCATGCGACCTCCGTGCGCTCCCCGTCCACCCCGAGGACGAACAGCCGGACGTCCGCGTTCGGAGTGCCGGCGGCGGGGTACCCGACGTTACTTGGCTCACGTCCGGGATGGGCCGGATCGGCGATCCACCACCGCCGCACCGGCGTGTCGTCCACGCGCGCCACGAGCAGCCGGCGCCCGTCCGGCGCCCACCAGAAGCCCCGCGAGCGCCCCATCTCCTCGGCCGCGACGAACTCCGCGAGCCCGTAGCCCACCCGCCCAGGTTCGTCCCCCGGCTCCGGTCCGGCGAGCACCCGGTCGTCCTCGCCCTCGGCGCCGACGACCCGCAGCGCGCCCTCGGCGACGTACGCGATGTGCCGGCCGTCGGGCGACGGACGCGGGTCGATCACCGGCCCCGGGACCCGGAGTTCACGCGTCGTGCCGGCCCGCAGCTCCGCCGTGAAAAGCCGACCTGACAAGGCAAAAGACGCCAGCTCCAGCGCCGCGTCGGTGGCATAGCCGACGATGCCGGCACCGCCCTCCCGGCTGCGCTCCCGGCGCGCCCGCTCCTCGGCCGAGAGCTCTTCGAGGGCTCCGCCGAGGAGGGCGCCCGGATCGGCCGCGAGGCGTTCCTCGCCCGCCGGGAGGTCCATCACCCACAGGGAGTTGGCCCGGTCGGTGCCGGAGCCGGAACGCAGGAACGCGACACGCGAACCGTCGGGGGCCACCGTGAACGCGCGCGGCGCGCCGAGGGTGAACCGCTGCGTCCGGGCGTGCCGACGGGGGAAGGAGTCAGACTCGGTCGTCATACCCCGACCATATTGGCCATGCGCCCCCTTGTGCGGCCGTGCGCCGCGCGATGCGCGAGTACGGATAGTTATGATCACTACCGCTGTGTGGGTATGAACCTGCTGGCGTCTGCATGGATTTGCTCAACTGATCTAGATCTGACGATCTTTGGAGGTGAGCCGCCGTGGCACTCTCGATTTCGGCGGTGGTGCTGCTGGCGATCATCGTCTTCCTGCTGATCAAGAAGTCGGGGCTGAAGGGCGGGCACGCGGTCATCTGCGTCCTGCTCGGCTTCTATCTCGCCTCCTCGACCGTCGCCCCCACGATCAGCGAGCTGACCACCAACGTCGCCAGCATGATCGGCAGCATCAAGTTCTGACCCGCGCTGCTGCTTCCGGCCGCGTGGCTCCGTAAGCGTTGCCGTCCGAGGTCGGGTGATCGCTGGGGGCGGCGGGTGGAGCCGAACGTCGGGTCAGTCTTGGGACGCGTACGACACGAAACGGGCCCAGGCCCTTGGCGTCAGCACGAGCCGAGGGCCCTCGACGTCCTTGGAGTCGCGTACGTGGATGGTGCCGGGGGCTATGGCGATCTCGACGCAGGAGTTGCCGTCGTTGCCACCGCTGTAGCTGCTCTTGAACCACGCCAGCTCGGACGCGTCCCCGGCAGTGGTCGTGCGGATCATGCTTCTCCCAGCAGTTGTTCGATCAAGGCCAGCGACTCCCACGGGGAGAGTGCCTGAGCCCGGATCGTGCCATACCGCAACTCAAGAATGCGGAGGTCTTTGGGTTCTGTGGTCGGCCGGCCGTTGGACGCGCCATCGGAGCGACCCACGGCCGTGCCGTCTGCGAACTTCAGCAGTTCGATCCGACCGTCCAGCCCGGAGTGGGTGTGGGTGTTCATCGGCATCACCTGAAGCACGACGTTGTGCAACCGCCCTACGTCCAGTAGACGTTCGAGCTGACGGCGCCAGACCATTGTGCCCCCGATGGGGCGCCGCAGGACTCCCTCTTCCAGGACGAAGCTGAGCGCTGGAGAAGGGGAGCGCTCGAAGATCGACTGCCGGGCCAGACGAGCGGACACCATGCGTTCCACATCGTCCGGCGAGTATGGCGGCTGCGCTGCTCCGATCACCGCTCGTGCGTGCTCTCGCGTCTGCAGCAACCCAGCGATGATGTGGCTCTCGTACACCCCGATCTCGACCGCCTTGGCCTCCAGCTCCGCCAGAGCCCGAACCTTCTTGGGATACCGGACCTTCTCCACATCCTCCTTCATCGCGGAGAGCAGCCCGCCCGCCCTCAACACCTTGTCGGCCTTGTCCAGATACTCGGGCCGGGGGATCCGCTTCCCGCCCTCGATCTTGTAGACCAGGTCCTCGCCGTAGCCGACGGCCTTGCCGAAGTCGCCGGCCCGCATCCCCACCGCCTCGCGGCGCAGCTTCAACTGCCGCCCCACGGTGGCGATCACGGCCACACCCCACTCGTCGTCCGGATCCACCTCCCAGCCCGGCTCGTCCGCCTCGGTCCTGAGCCGTACCGCCTCGCCGTCCACCGACATCCGCGCCCCTCCGCCGTATTGCCTGGTGCTCGCAGGCCCTGCCGTACGCCCGGTGCCGACAGTCCGGACACCACAGGACAAGCACCGGACAGTCACCGTACGCAACTGTGCAGTCACTCATCACGGTAAGCATCACCAGCCACTCTGAGTGACGTGAATCAGGAAATCGCCCAGGCCACGAGCCAACTCGACAGCGGCATCCCCAACTTCAGCGTCCTGCTGTCCTGCACTCCGCGCGGAGCCCGGCTCGCCCGGCTGCTCGCCGCCGACCAGCTCCGCGCCTGGGAACTCCCGCCGGACCCTGCCACGCACATCGTCGCCGAGCTGGCGGCGAACGCCGCCACCCACGGCCGTCTGCCCGGCCGCAGTTTCCGCCTCACGCTCTACGTGGTCGGCCGCACCCTGCGCATCGAAGTCACCGATACCCGCGGGGACCGGACGCCCGAGCTCCGCGTGCCGGACGCAGACGCCGAGTCCGGCCGTGGCCTGCTCCTCGTGGACGCCCTGGCCGACCGCTGGGACGTCGTCGAGGGCCGTTTCCGCGCAAGACCGTCTGGGCCGAACTGTGTCTTCCCGCACCGGAACCCACCCCCACGGGCTCCGGTGATGCCGGCGCCTGAGAAGCAAAGAACCGTGGGGAAAGAACCCCCACCGAACCCCACCCCTCCCGCCCGCGGCCCACGCTCACCCGGGCGGGTGAACATCTCCGGCTCGGCTGGATTCCGTGGCCCCCCGGCTGCCACATCCAGTCGTTGCCGAAGGGCGCCCGCGTCGACATCAAAAGCCTCGCCGCCCGCTTCCCCGAGGGAGCCACCCGCATCGCCGCAGCGCTGCGCGAACTGGAGACTCACGGCTACCTGCGCCGCGAACGGCACCGGATCCCCAGCGGCCGGATCATCACCCGCACGGTCTCCTGCAACCAGCCGGCGGCCCGGCGTCACGCCGGCAGGCCGGACTGCAACGACCGGGCCGCCACCCGAACGGCGGCACGGCCCAGCAGGCACGCACCCGCTCGCACCCGCAAACCGCTCCCTGTCGTGCCGCAGCCCGCTCACACCGCCCCGTCCCTCCTCCAGACGGCCACCGACCTCCTCGCCGACCTGCGGTGCCGCGACTCCCGGCTGTTCCTCTCCGCCCGCGACGCGGCCCACTTGGCTCCCGGCGTCGCCGCCTGGCTGGAGCGTGACGTCAGCCCCACCGCCGTACGACGCGCACTGACCGCCGACCTGCCGCCCGAGGGGCTGCACCGGCCCGCCGCCCTGCTGGCCCGCCGCCTCAGCGAGCTACTGCCGCCCCCGCCCCCGTTCCGTGAACCGGCCGCTCCACCGCCCGTACGGCACCCGTTCCAGACCTGCGACGGCTGTGACCGACCCTTCCGCGCCCCCGAGCCGGCCGGTGCCGTGACTGCCGCTGCGACACCAAGAAGGCCGCCTGGCATGAGAGCGACGACGGGTGAGAGGCGGCCACGACGCGACGGGCGGCAAGGCGGCGACCTCGTAGGGTGGTCCCATGACGGAACTGCCAGCCCGGCGTCTCCTCCTGGTGCACGCGCACCCGGACGACGAGTCGATCAACAACGGCGCCACCATGGCCAGGTACGCGGCCGAGGGCGTGCACGTGACCCTGGTCACCTGCACCCTCGGGGAGCGGGGCGAGGTCATCCCGCCGGAACTGCGGCACCTGACGGGGCCCGCCCTCGGCGCCCACCGGCGCGGGGAGCTGGCCGCCGCCGTGCGCGCGCTCGGTGTCAGCGACGCCCGCCTGCTCGGTGGCGCCGGCCGCTACGGCGACTCCGGAATGATGGGCATCCCGGACAATGCGGACCCGGGGTGCTTCTGGCAGGCCGACGTCGACGAGGCCGCCGGGCACCTGACCGAGGTGATCCTGGAGATCCGCCCCCAGGTGCTGGTGACCTACGACGACAACGGCGGCTACGGCCACCCGGACCACATCCAGGCCCATCGCGTCGCCATGCGCGCCGTCGACCTCGCGGCCGAACGCGGGCACCGGATCGCCAAGGTGTACTGGAACCGCGTCCCGCGGTCCGTCGCCGAGGCCGCCTTCGCCCGCCTCGAGGACGAGTTGTCCGCACTGCCGTTCGACAAGAGCGCGTCCGTGGCCGACGTGCCCGGTGTGGTGGCCGACGACCGGATCACCACCAGCGTCGACGGGACCGCCTTCGCCGCGGCCAAGGCCGCCGCGATGCGCGCCCACGTCACCCAGATCGAGGTGGCCGAGCCCTGCTTCGCGCTCTCCAACGAACTGGCACAGCCGCTGTTCACCACCGAGTACTACGAGTTGGTGCGCGGCGAGGCGCTGCCCGGCGAGAGCGATCTGTTCGCCGGGCTCGACCCGGAGGAGACGTCATGAGCAACACCGAACCCGGTCCGCTGCTCGCCCAGCCGCTGCAACGGCCCCCGGCGGGGCGCGCCGCCGCCTATGCCGGCCTCTTCCTGCTCGGAGCCGTCGTCGCCCTCGCCGGGGCCCTCGTCCAGGCCGCCTGGTTCCCCGGCGGGCTGCTGCTCGCCCTCGCGGGCGCGGCCGGGCTGTTCCTCGGCGGGTCCTACGTCATGGGCGGCCGGGGCGGGGCGGTCGCACCGGTGGTGGGCTGGATCGTCACCGTCATCCTGCTCACCACCTCGCGTCCCGAGGGTGACTTCCTCTTCGGCGCGGGACTCGGCTCCTATCTCTTCCTGCTCGGCGGTATGGCACTTGCTGTGATCTGCGCCACCATCGGTGCCGGGCGGCGACCCGGGGGCGGTCCCGCCCGACTTGGCAAGTGACGTACCACTTCGCCGTACGACGCACGTGCGAGTCCGGTGTGGGTTTCCTCGGCGGTCATGGGATAAGCGCCAGAGGCGGACAGTATGGTGGTGCGCGCCGCCGAGCCTCCCCCAAGCTCTCGACATCGCTCGAGTTGGGGGGACCCCCAGAGCAGTAAGGTCGTAAGGGCGGCGGAGCCAACTGGGAGAACCTGCCTTGAGTCGTGAAACTGACACTCCGTCCTCCGGGCCCAACGGGCGCGGCGGAGCCGCATACCCCTCCGGCACGCCGCCGTACGGGACCCCCATGGCTTCCGACGACGGTACGGGCGCGGGCCGTTCGGGCACGCGGCCCGAGGAGAAGAAGACCGAGACCACGCTGACGACCCGGATCCGGATCAACATCCCCGGCTCCCGGCCGATCCCGCCGGTCGTGGTGCGCAAGCCCGTCGCGGACGCCGACGGCGCCGGGGACGAGGCGCCCGCCGAGCCCCGGCCCGCGGCCGACCGGACCGCCACCGGCGGCCCCGAGCCCGTCGCCGAGCCCGCGGCCCAGGCCGAGGACAAGACCAGCGACTGGTTCGCGCCGCGCAAGTCCTCCGCCCCCAAGGGCGGTCCGAGTGGCGGCGGCACGAACGGGGCCGGAACCCCTGGCGGTTCCAGCTCCGCCTCCGGCGCGTCCGGCACCCGTCCGGGTGGTCCGGCAGCGTCCGGCGCGGCTGGTGCCACCGGCGCGCGCCCCAGTGGCGGCCGCCCCGGCGGTGTGGTCGGCTCCATGAGCGTCCCGGGCGCCTCCCGCTCCGGCGGCACGAACGGCAAGGGCCTGCCCGGCGCCACCGGCGGCCCCGTCGCCCCCGGACACGGCGGCGGCACCGGCTCCTTCGACGTGACCGAGGCGCTGGCCGCGGGCCCCCTGGGCGGCGGCTCCCGCCCCGGCGCGGCCGGCGGCGAACCGCGCCGCGACGACCTGCCGTACTTCTCGGAGAACGGCGGCCAGGAGGGCTTCGGCGGCTCCGACGCCCCGGGCCGGAACGGTTTCGCGGGGTCCGGCGCGTCCGGCCCGAGCGGCCCGGACGGCTTCGGCGGTACGGCGGGCACCAGCGGAGCGAACGGACACGGCGGCCTCGGCGGCCCCGGTGGTCCCAGCGGCTTCAACGGCCCGCAGGGTCCGGCCGGCCCCACCAGCGGCCCGGTCACCGGCGACGGCCCGCTCGTCCCGTCGGCCGGCGAACCCTTCGACGGCCTGCCCGGCACGGGAGGCTACGACCGTCCCGGCGGCCAGGCGCAGCGCAGCGCCCTCGCCGACCTGGACGGCCTGGCCGGTCCCGGCGGTCCGGGTGCCGCCCCGGGCGGCGCCGCCACCGGCCTCGGACCGGGCGGTGGGCTCAGCGACGACACCGCGATCCTCACTCCGCAGAAACCGGCCCCCGAACCGGGCACGCCCGGCTACCGCCCGGCCGACAACGTCTCCGGACACACCGTCACCAGCGGCATCCCGGTCGTTCCCGGCGCCGGCACCTCCCCGTTCGGCGGCGGCTCCGCCGACGGCCCGGCCGCGCAGACCCGCTCCAAGCCGGAGCCGGCACCCGCGTCCAAGGCGCAGGCCAAGCCGAAGAAGGGCCGCAGCAAGCTGGTGCTGCTGGGCGTCGGCGTGGTCGTCGTCGCGGGCGGTGCCTACTGCGCCGGACTGCTGATGAACCACACCGACGTGCCCAAGGGCACCACGGTCCTCGGCGTGGACATCGGCGGCGGCACCCGTGACGACGCCGTCAAGAAGCTCGACGACGCCTTCGGCAGCCGGGTGAACAAGCCGCTGAAGCTCTCCGTCGGCGGCAACACGGTCGCCCTCACCCCGGAGAACGCCGGCCTGCAGTTCGACTTCCAGGCCACCGTGAGCAAGGCCGCGACCAGCGACTACAACCCGGTCCACGTCATCGGCTCGCTCTTCGGGCAGAAGCGCGTGATCGAGCCCGAGATGCCGGTGGACGAGGAGAAGCTGCAGGCCGCGCTCCAGCAGGCCGGCGGCGGATCCGGCTCGGTCGTCGAGGGCGGCATCGACTTCAAGCCGGGCCGGGCGGTCGCCGTCTACGGCAAGGCGGGCAAGGCCATCGACGCCGGCCAGTCGACCCAGGCGGTCGAACAGGCCTACCGAGCCCTCGTGGAGACGGACACGGCGACCCCGGTCACCGTCCCGACGACCACCAAACAGCCGACGGTGTCGAACGCGGCGGTCGACCAGGAGATGAAGCTGTTCGCGAAGCCGGCGATGTCGGCCAAGGTGACGGTGTCGGCGGGCGCGGGGCACGTCGTGCTGATGAGCCCGGAGAAATCGCTCTGGAAGTTCCTCAAGGTGGTGCCCACCGCGGACGGCAAGCTGGTCGACAAGCCCGACCTGAACGCCCTGAAGCAGCTGTACGGCAAGACCTTCGACGGCGTGCTCATCACCCGCGGCAACGGCAGCAAGACGCCCGTCACCCCGCAGGACGTCTACGTCGCCCTGCGCCAGGCCCTGATCAGCACGACCAACCGGGTGGCGGTCATTTCGACCAACCCCCGTTAGCGCGGTGACACGACGGGGGCGCCCACCGGACACCGGGCGCCCCCGGCGGCGTACCGTCACCCGAACCGCATGACATCTGTCATCCGGCACTCAGGACCCCCGACACTCCCTGCACCGGGCCCGCGCCGGGAGTATGAATGCCATGACGACAACTGCGGCACCGGCCACCACCACCCCGGTGGTCGGCTTCGACCAGGTGACCAAGACGTACGGGAGCGTGCGGGCCGTCGACGGGCTCTCGCTCCGGCTTTACCCCGGCGAGACCGTCGCCCTGCTCGGCCCGAACGGGGCCGGCAAGTCCACCACCCTCGACCTGCTCCTCGGCCTCAAGCACCCCGACAGCGGCACGGTCAGCCTGTTCGGCGGGACCCCCCGCGAGGCGATCGTCGCCGGGCGCGTCGGAGCCATGCTGCAGAGCGGCGGCCTGATGGACGAGGTCACCGTCGAGGAACTGGTCAAGCTGAGCTGCTCGCTGCACCCGAAGCCGTACAAGGCGGCGGACGTCATGGCCCGCTCCGGGATCACGCAGATCGCCGACCGCAAGGTCAACAAGCTCTCCGGCGGTCAGGCCCAGCGCGTCCGCTTCGCCCTCGCCACCGCCGGCGACAGCGACCTGATCCTCCTGGACGAGCCGACCACCGGCATGGACGTCTCCGCCCGCCAGGCCTTCTGGGCCACCATGCGCGAGCAGGCCGACCAGGGCCGCACCGTCCTCTTCGCCACCCACTACCTCGAAGAGGCCGACGCCATCGCCGACCGGGTCCTGGTGCTGCACCGCGGCCGGCTCCTCGCCGACGGCACCGCCGCCGAGATCAAGGCCAAGGCGGGCGCCCGCAGGGTCGCCTTCGACCTGGAGGGCGAGATCGACGAGGACGCACTGCGCGCCCTGCCGTTCCTCACCTCGATCGATGTGTCGGGCCAGACCGTCCGCATCCAGTCCTCCGACGCCGACGCCACCGTCCACGCCCTGTACGGCCTCGGTGTCTACCCCCGCAACCTCGAAGTCGCCGGCCTCGGTCTGGAGCAGGCCTTCGTCGCCATCACGGAGGCCGAGGAGGCCAAGCAGTCATGAACGCCCTGATCAAGCTCGAACTGGCCCGCGCCCTGCGCAACAAGAAGTTCCTGTTCTTCTCGGTGCTGTACCCCGCGATCCTCTTCCTCATCTTCTCCAGCAGCTCGGGTTCCACGTCGAAGGTCGACGGCACCGGCCTGACCGTCGCCACCTACCTCATGGTCTCCATGGCCTCGTTCGGCGCGCTGACCGCCGTGCTGATGGGCAACAGCGAGCGCATCGCCAAGGAACGCGAGAGCGGCTGGGTACGGCAACTGCGCCTGACCCCGCTGCCCGGGCGCGGCTACGTCCTCGCCAAGACCGCCAGCGCCGCCGTGGTGAGCCTGCCGTCGATCGTCGTGGTGTTCCTCGCCGCCGCAGTGATCAAGCACGTCCACCTGGACGCCTGGCAGTGGCTCGCCCTCACCGGCGTCATCTGGGCCGGCAGCCTGGTCTTCGCCGCGCTCGGCGTCGCCATCGGCTACGTCGCCTCCGGTGACGCGGTACGCCCGATCACGATGATCATCTACTTCGGCCTGTCGATCCTCGGCGGCCTGTGGATGCCGTCCACCACCTTCCCGAAGGTGCTGCAGGACATCGCGAAGTGGCTGCCCACGCACGCGTACGCTGCTCTGGGGCGGGCGATCGAGCAGAGCCAGGCCCCGCGCACGACGGACATCGCCATCCTCGCCGGCTACTTCGTCCTCTTCGCGGGCGGCGCGGCCTGGCTGTACCGGAAGGACACGCTGAAGGCGTGAGCACGATGACGGAAGACCCGCAGACCGGTGAGGTGCGGCCGGAGCCCCAGGTGCGGATCGGCCAGGGCCCCCGCAACCCGCGCGAGCTCATGATCAAGGTGCTGTGGATCGGCGTCTGGCTGATCTTCCTCAGCGGCCCGGTCGAGGACCTGACCTCCGGCCACCACACCACGGCCGGCACGGTCGGCGGCGCGCTCGGCCTCGCCGCCTTCATCACGGCCTACCTGACGCTGGTCTTCCGGAACATCGGCCGGCCCTTCAGTCCCCGAGTCGTCATCTCGCTGTTGGCCGTCCTCGCCGTCCTCGCCCCCCTGCTGACGTACGGCCTCGGCCGCGCATGGCTCGGCCTGTTCGTCTACCTGTCCGTCGCCTGCGGGGCGACCCTGCCGGTCCGGGCCGCTTTCTGGGCGATCCCCGCGGTGACCGTGACGATGTACCTCGTCGGACTGCGCTGGCACGAGAAGGTGGACGAGACCCTGCTCCTCGTCCCGCTGATCGGATTCGCGATGGTCGGTGTCGGGCAACTGATCCGTACGACGGTCGAGTTGCGCAAGGCGAGGGCCACCGTCGCCCACCTCGCCGCCAACGAGGAGCGGCTGCGCCTCGCCCGCGACCTGCACGACCTGCTCGGCCACTCGCTCTCCCTGATCACGCTGAAGAGCGAGTTGGCCGGCCGCATGCTGCCCGACCACCCCGGCAAGGCGGCCCAGCAGGTCGCCGACATCGAACAGGTCAGCCGGCAGGCCCTGGTCGACGTCCGCGAGGCCGTCACCGGCTACCGGCGCCCCCGGATCGCGGCTGAACTCGCCGGCACCCAGGTCGCCCTGACCGCCGCCGGTGTCACCGCCGAGGTCCCCGCCGAACCCGACCTCGCCGGTGTCCCCGAGGAGTCCGAGTCCGCGCTCGCCTGGGCGCTGCGCGAGGCGGTCACCAACGTCGTCCGGCACAGCGGCGCCGACCGCTGCGTCGTGGGGCTCGTGCGCCGTCAGACCCTGGAGGGCCCGATGCTCGAACTCTCCGTCGAGGACAACGGATCCGGCGGCACCGGCAGCGTCCCGGGCAACGGTCTCACCGGTCTCACCGAGCGGCTGGAGAAGGCCGGCGGCACGCTGGAGGCGGGCCGGGTCAAGCACGGCTTCCGGCTGGTCGCCCGCGTGCCCGCGCCGCCCCGGGGAGACGTAGTATCCGGGGCATGACGAGCACGATCAAGGTCCTCCTCGCCGAGGACCAGTCGATGGTCCGCGAGGCCCTGGCCGCACTGCTCGGCCTGGAGGAGGACATCGAGGTCGTCGCCCAGGTCGCGCGCGGTGACCAGGTACTGGCGGCCGTCGGCGTGCACGGCGTGGACGTGGCGCTGCTCGACATCGAGATGCCCGGCTGCACCGGCATCGAGGCGGCCGCCCAGGTCCGACAGGAGTTTCCGCAGGTCAAGCTGGTCGTCCTGACCACCTTCGGGCGCCCCGGCTATCTGCGCAGCGCCATGGAGGCGGGTGCCGACGCCTTCCTCGTCAAGGACGCCCCGGCCGCCCAGCTCGCCGAGGCGATCCGCAAGGTGCTCTCCGGCGAACGGGTCATCGACCCCACGCTCGCCGCCGCCGCGCTCGCCGAGGGGGCCAACCCGCTCACCGATCGCGAACGCGAGGTGCTCCGCGCGGCGGCCGACGGCTCCACCAACGCCGAACTGGCCAAGGCCCTCCACCTCTCCCAGGGCACGGTCCGCAACTACCTCTCCACGGCCATCCAGAAACTGGCGGTACGCAACCGGGCGGAGGCGGTGCGGACGGCGCGGGAGAAGGGGTGGCTCTGACGACCCGGCCCGGCCCACGGCTCAGTTGAGCATCGCCCGCGCGGTGTGCGCCTGTTGCCGCACCTTCTGCGCGGCCGGCTCGTCGACGACCTCGATCAGGTCGGCGTAGTGCTCCAGCTCCTTGGCGCCCGAGGTGAACTCCCCGCGCTGCACCAGGAGTTGACCCTTCTCGTAGCGGAGCCGCGCCGGATGCGCGGGCACCAGCAGCGCCAGCTCCACGGCCCGCAGCGCCACGTCCGACCGCTCGGGCCGGGACGTGGCCCACGCGCGGATGTTGTTCAGGATCCGCTGGACGACCTCCAGCGGCGCCGCGGGCTCCAGCATCGAGGCGTCCAGCGGCGCTCCCGTGGCCCCCACCACGAGCATCTCCGCATCGGCACCGGTCAGCAGCCGCCCTCCGTCGAACGGATCGGCCAGCACCTGCTCCGCCGCCGCGCCGAAGCCCACCACGAAGTGCCCCGGCAGCGCGACCCCGTACACGGGGGCCCCGGCCCGCCGGGCGACCTCCAGCCACACCACGGACAGCAGGATCGGCAGCCCGCGCCGCCGGCGCAGCACCTCGTGCAGCAGCGAGGACTCCAGCCGCTGGTACTCGCCGGGCGTCCCACGGAAGTCGTAGCGTGCCCCGAGCAGCTGCTGCACGGCCTGCGCCCACGCGAGCGGCCCGCCCGGCCGGTACGGCAGCTCGCCCGCGAGCCGGTCCAGCTCCAGCTGCGCGGCATCGATCCCGGCCTCGTCCAGCGAGCCGTCCGCCTCGGCGCCGATCAGCAGGCACAGCGCCGACAGATCCGGCCGCTCGGACCGGGCCTCCTCGGCGAACCTCCGGCGCAGCTCGGCCGACCGCTCCGGCCCGGGCGGATACGGCGGCGGGAGATACGGGTGACGCATGCCTGGCTCATGCCCTTCCACGACGGTTCTACCACCGACCCTCACCGACGGACCTGCGCCGGCTGCCGATGGGCCCGGCCGTGCGGTTCCGGCCGCCCGGCACGCCCGTTGCCCCGTGTGCGGAGCCGTCGGCTTGCGTCGGGCGGCGGGGGGTCCTGGGGGTGTGGGGCGCCCGGTGCGGGCCGTCGACGGGTTCGGTGGTGTGGCCGTGGGCGTCCGGTATGTCTGTGGCGTGATGGGGGGTTTCGTTGGTATTTGCATGGGTTTTGGCGTTGGTTCCGGCCGGCCGGCGGAGGGTCTTCGCGGTGCGGAGTGTCCGGTGCCGGCCGTCCGTGGGTTCGGTGGTGCGGCTCCGGCCGCCCGCCATGCCCGTGGGCCGGTGCGGGCCGTCGGCCGCTCGCGGCGCCCGGTCCGCGTCCGGGGACTCGTCCGCCGCGCAGTCCTCTCCGTGGGACCGGGCCGTGGCCGCCGGATCGGCCGGGTGTCCCCCTCCCGCCTGGTGACGGCCCGCGGGCTCGTCCGTCGTGCGGGCCGCCGGGTCGGCGTGCTGTGTGGCGGCCGTCGGGCCGGTGTGGTGTTCGTCTGCTGTCCGGTGACGGTCTTCGGGCTCGTCCGTCGCCCCGGCCCGGTCGCCGTACTCCGTCCGGCCCGCCGGGCCGGCCCGGCGGCCCTCCGGTGCGCGGTAATGGTGGTACGCGTGGTGCGGTGCGAAGCCCAGCGCGGCGTAGAGCGCGCGGGCACCCTCGTTGTCGGTCTCGACCTGCAGCCAGGCCGCCGACGCGCCCTCGTCCAGCGCCCGGCGGGCCAACGCGGCCATCACCTCGGCGGCGAGCCCCTGGCGGCGCCGCGCGGGATCCACCTCGATCGCGGCGAACCCGGCCCAGCGCCCGTCCACGACACACCGCCCGATGGCCGCCGGAGGCTCGCCCTCGTCACCGGGCACGGTCGCGAACCAGACCGACGGACCCCCGCCGAGCACCCGCAGGGCCACCTCGCCCACCCCTTTGCGCTGGTACCGGGCGAGCCACGCTCCGTCCGGCTGCCGGGACAGCGCCACACCGGCGCCCTCCGCCCGGTCCGCGACCGGCGCGAGCGCGCCGGTCCACACCTCGGCGGTCACCTCCCGCACCCAGCCGCGCCGCTCCAGCTCCGCGCACAGCAGTTCCTGCGTACCCTCGGCGCCGGTGGCCGTCTGCACGTAGGCGGGCAGGCCACGCTCGCCGTACCAGCGCCGTACGGCCGCGAGGGCCGCGTCGAGCGGAAGGCCGGGCTCGCCGAGCGGCAGCACGCTGTTGGCCCGCCGGGTGAACCCGCCGGCCGCCCGCAGCTCCCACTCGCCGAGCCGCTCCGTCTCCAGCGGACGCCAGCCGCGCGCGGCGACACGCGCGAGTTCCTGGTACGACACGGCGGGTCCCCGGCGGCGCGCCGGGGCGGCCGGTACGACCTTGCCCGCGACCAGGGCAGACTCGGCGATCCGAACACTCCGCCCATCCCGCCGTGTGATCATGAGCACGCCCTCGTCCCATGATGTGAGAACACCCACCGTGTCGGTGAACTTCTCCGCCGCCGCGCCCGGTTCGCTCAACCGCCGTACGGATACCCGTTTTCCCACGTCAGCAGGGGTGATGCGGACTTCCAGGTGTCCTGTCGCCGAGATTTCCACTGGTCAGTTCACCCCTCCTGTTCGGATCATGCTCCGGAACGGAGATACTAGGGGCGGGCATCGACGACGCCGCGCTCCCGCGCGCCAGGCGGCGGAGCCTGAGGAGGCCCGCCAGCGCCCTATCGAGGAGGAACGACAGCGTGACCTACGTCATCGCGCAGCCTTGTGTCGACGTCAAGGACAAGGCGTGCATCGAGGAGTGCCCGGTCGACTGCATCTACGAGGGCCAGCGGTCCTTGTACATCCACCCGGACGAATGCGTCGACTGTGGTGCCTGTGAGCCGGTCTGCCCGGTCGAGGCGATCTTCTACGAGGACGACACCCCGGAGGAGTGGAAGGACTACTACAAGGCGAACGTCGAGTTCTTCGACGAGCTCGGCTCTCCCGGTGGTGCCAGCAAGCTGGGGCTGATCGAGCGCGACCACCCCTTCATCGCCGCGCTGCCGCCGCAGGGCGAGTGACCGTCTGAGCGCCAAGCGGCCGCCTGCGAACCGCGCCGCCTCGGTCCCGTACGGCCCGATCGTCCCGATCACCGCCGTACGGGACCGAGGTGTTTGCCGCACCGTACGAAAGTGAGCCTGATTTCCGTGTCCGCAGTCTCCGACCGGCTTCCCACCTTCCCCTGGGACAAGCTCGAGCCGTACAAGAAGACGGCCGCCTCGCACCCCGACGGGATCGTCGACCTCTCCGTGGGCACCCCGGTCGACCCGGTGCCCGACCTGATCCAGAAGGCCCTGGTCGACGCGGCCGACTCCCCGGGATACCCGACCGTGTGGGGCACGCCCGCGCTGCGCGACGCGATCACCGGCTGGCTGGAGCGCCGCCTGGGCGCCCGCGGGGTCACCCACCGCCATGTGCTGCCGGTCGTCGGCTCCAAGGAACTGGTCGCCTGGCTGCCCACCCAGCTGGGCCTGGGCCCCGGCGACAAGGTCGCCCATCCGCGCCTCGCCTACCCCACCTACGAGGTCGGCGCCCGCCTGGCCCGTGCCGACTACGAGGTCTACGACGACCCGCGCGACCTCGACCTCGCGGGCCTGAAGCTCCTCTGGCTGAACTCCCCGTCCAACCCGACCGGCAGGGTCATCCCCCAGCGGGACCTGACCGACATCGTCGCCTGGGCCCGGGCCCACGACGTCCTGCTGGTCTCCGACGAGTGCTACCTGGAGCTCGGCTGGGAGGCCGACCCGGTCTCGGTCCTGCACCCGGACGTCAACGGCGGCTCCTACGACGGCATCGTCGCCGTCCACTCCCTCTCCAAGCGCTCCAACCTGGCCGGCTACCGCGCCGCCTTCATCGCCGGCGACCCGGCGGTCCTCGGCCCGCTGCTGGAGATCCGCAAGCACGGCGGCATGATGACCTCCGCGCCCACGCAGGCCGCGGTCGTGGCCGCGCTCTGCGACGACGTCCACGTCCACGAACAGCGCGAGCGCTACGCCGCCCGCAGGGAGGCCCTGCGCGCCGCCCTGCTCGGCCACGGCTTCCGCATCGAGCACAGCGAGGCCAGCCTCTACCTCTGGGCCACCCGCGACGAGTCCTGCTGGGAGACGGTCGCCCACCTGGCCCACCTGGGCATCCTGGTCGCACCGGGCGACTTCTACGGCGAGGCGGGCGAGAAGTTCGTCCGGGTCGCCCTCACGGCGACGGACGAACGCGTCCAGGCGGCGGTGTCGCGCCTGTAGCAGCCGACGGCCGTCTCCTCTGTGCCGGGGAAAGGCGACGGGGCCCAGGAAACCCCCTGGACCCCGTCGCCGTTCAGCTCGGTGGCGGCGAACCGTCAGCCGCCCAGCGGCAGCCCCTGCACCGGAAGGTTCGGCACGCCGCCCTTCGTCGCGTTGGACGCGGCGCCCCCGAGGACACTCCCCGCCGCCCCGGCGGCGCTGCCCACGGCCTGCTGCGCGACCGGCGCGGTCTTCTTCACGGCGCCGCCGGCGGTCTTGCCCGTGGTCGGCACCGTCTGCTCGACCGCCTTGCCGCCCGCGTGGCCCGCGAGGGAGGTGGCGTTCTGCGCGGCACCGTCGACAGTGTCGCCGACGTGCGCCCCGTCCACGGCGGTCAGACCACCCAGGTTCGGGGTCGCCGCCGGCAGGTTCGTGGCCGCACCGGCGGAGCCGGCCGCACCGACCCCGGCTGCCGCTCCCGCTGCGACGAGCAGCGCGGCACGGGCGATCCGGCGGGTCAGAGGGAGGGACATGATGCTCCATTCGACGGGAGAGAACGGTCTGTGCGTCCGGGTCCGTGTCCGGGCTCGGACGCCGTGACTACCGCTCGAAGCCCGCGAAGGTTGCGGACGCCCCGGGTAAAGAATGGATAACGCATCGCATTATCAGGTGGGGATAAAAACGGGCAAACGGCTTCCGCCGGAAATCCCCGCAGAATCCTTACGGCCCTTGATTTTCCAAGGGATTCCGCAGAAGGCCGGTCTCTTGCGCGGACAGCGGGCCGAACCGGCGCCGTACAACCCGCCGGAGTGATCTGCCGTACTACTGTCCGGCCACGATCCGCACGACCTCCAGGGACGCCGCCGCACCGGCGGTTCCGCCCTCGGCGGTCGTCCTCCACTCGCCGCCGCCGCTCCCGGCGGTCCACTCCCGCCCCGCGTACGACACCCGCTGGATGTGCAGCGTCGAGGAGTTGGCCACGGCCCACTGCGCCACCTGCCAGCCCCGCTGCCGCTCGCCGCGCCCGATCGCGTCGACCTTCGCGCCCTGCGGCACCGGCACGGTCACGGTCCGCCCCTGAGCGGTCGCGGTCACGCTCGGCGAGGGGGACGGCGACGGCACGGGCGTCCCGCCCACCTCCGCGCCGGTCTCCTGCAGCGCGTCCCGCCCGAAGTCCCGCACCAGCGCCGTGCGTACGGCGTCCGGGCCGGTCGCCGTGGCCGTGCCGTCCGGGTGCCCGTCGCAGGTCAGGGTGGCAGCCGCACGCCCGGTCAGCGCCTCGGCCAGCAGCGTGGCGTCCCGCTCGTGCTTCGCGTACGCCTCCGGGTAGCCGCTGCGCTGGACCTCCTGGGCCGCCTCGGTCAGCGGCAGGTCGGTGTAGTGCGGCACCTTGGCCAGATGCGCGTAGAAGATGCCCGCCGCGTACGCCGGGTCCATGATCTGCTGCTCGGTGCCCCAGCCCTGCGAGGGCCGCTGCTGGAACAGGCCCAGCGAGTCCCGGTCGCCGTGCCCGATGTTGCGCAGCCCCGACTCCTGCAGGGCGGTCGCCAGCGCGATCGTCACGGCCCGCTCGGGCATGGCGCGCCCGGTGCCCACGGCCGCGATGGTCGCCGCGTTCACCGCCTGCTCCGGCGTGAACTCGAACGACGTCCCGTCACCGTCGGACGAGACCACCTTGCAGCCGCGCGCTCCGCCGCCTCCGGTGACGTACTGCACCACGAGGTACGCGGCGACACCGCACAGGACCAACAGGGCCGCGGCGAAACGGAAGAGGCGGCCGCGGCGTTTGGGACGGGTGGGGGACGGCTCTGACACGCGTACAAGGTACTGGAGGCCCCCCGGGCCCCGACCGGCGGTCCGGTCAGCGCCGCGCAACCGGCCCCGAGCGGGCGGGGCGCTAGGGTCGACGCCATGGCCGACACCTCGCTTGACCTCACGCTCGACGCCGCCGCGCTCACCGCGCGACTCGTGGACTTCCCCTCCGAGAGCGGCACCGAGAAGCCGCTCGCGGACGCCATCGAGACCGCCCTGCGCGCCCTGCCGCACCTGACGGTCGACCGCTACGGCAACAACGTGATCGCCCGCACCCGTCTGGGGCGCGCCGAGCGGGTGATCCTGGCCGGCCACATCGACACGGTCCCGATCGCGGACAACGTGCCCTCGCGGCTGGACGAGGACGGCGTGCTGTGGGGCTGCGGCACCTGCGACATGAAGTCGGGCGTCGCGGTGCAGCTGCGCATCGCGGCCACGGTTCCCGCCCCCAACCGGGACCTCACCTTCATCTTCTACGACAACGAGGAGGTCGCCGCCGAGCTGAACGGCCTCAAGCATGTCGCCGAGGCCCACCCGGACTGGCTCGAGGGCGACTTCGCGGTCCTGCTGGAGCCCTCCGACGGCGAGGTCGAGGGCGGCTGCCAGGGCACCCTGCGGGTGCTGCTGAGGACGACGGGGGAACGGGCCCACTCGGCGCGCGGCTGGATGGGCTCCAACGCCGTCCACGCGGCGGCCCCCATCCTGGCCCGCCTGGCGTCCTACGAGCCGCGATGGCCGCTGATCGACGGCCTGGAGTACCGCGAGGGCCTGAACGCGGTCGGCATCAGCGGGGGAGTGGCCGGGAACGTCATCCCGGACGCGTGCGTGGTGACGGTCAACTTCCGCTACGCCCCCGACCGCACCGAGGAGGAGGCGATCGCGCACGTCCGCGAGGTGTTCGCCGACTGCGGTGTCGAGGAGTTCGTGGTCGACGACCACAGCGGGGGCGCCCTGCCCGGCCTCTCCCACCCGGCCGCCGCGGCCTTCATCGAGGCGGTGGGCGGCATCCCGCGGCCCAAGTACGGCTGGACGGACGTCTCCCGCTTCTCCGCGCTCGGCATCCCCGCCGTCAACTACGGCCCGGGCAACCCCCACTTGGCCCACAAGCGCGACGAGCGGGTGGAGACGGCGAAGATCCTGGCGGGCGAGGAACGCCTGCGCGCCTGGCTCACCGCGTAGAGACGCCCGTACGGTCCACGCGCGCCGGACATGCGCATGTCCCCCCTCCGTAACCGACGTGGATCTACGCTGAGGTGGAACCACCCCCGAGCGGAGGGAGCGCACATGCCTACCGGCAACCCCGAGGGGAAGAAGATCCCGCCGGACGAGCAGCGGCTGGGGCCGGTCCTCCGGCGGCGGGGACAGGTGACGGCGAGTACGACCGACCAGCGCCTGCTGGACGCCGGCGGCCCCTCGGACTGGGTGCACACCGACCCCTGGCGCGTGCTGCGCATCCAGTCGGAATTCATCGAGGGCTTCGGCACGCTGGCCGAACTCCCCCCTGCCATCAGCGTGTTCGGCTCGGCGCGTACCCCGGTGGACTCGCCCGAGTACGACGCGGGGGTGCGGCTCGGCCGGGGCCTGGTCGAAGCCGGCTGGGCCGTGATCACGGGCGGTGGGCCGGGGGCGATGGAAGCGGCCAACAAGGGCGCCTGCGAGGCGGGCGGCGTCTCGGTCGGCCTGGGCATCGAGCTGCCGTTCGAGCAGGGGCTGAACCCCTATGTCGACATCGGCCTGAACTTCCGCTACTTCTTCGTCCGCAAGATGATGTTCGTGAAGTACGCGCAGGGCTTCGTGGTCCTGCCCGGCGGCCTCGGCACGCTCGACGAACTCTTCGAGGCCCTGACCCTGGTCCAGACCCAGAAGGTCACCCGCTTCCCCATCGTCCTGTTCGGCAGCGAGTACTGGGGCGGCCTGGTGTCCTGGCTGGAGAACACCCTGGTGGCCCAGGGCAAGGCGGCGCAGGCGGACCTGCTCCTGTTCCACGTGACGGACGACGTGGAGGAGGCGGTGGCACTGGTGTCGAAGGAGGCCGGCCGCTAGCGCTGCGGGGTCCAGGGGGCGGAGCCCCCCGGTACCTAGTGCTGTGACCGGAAGGGCGAGCCGGTGAACCTTTCCGGTCGCCGCACTAGGCCAGGCCCCGGCGGGCCACCGCGGGGGCCCGGTGCCCGGCGATGGACGCCACCATGTCCAGCACCTGCCGGGTCTCGGCCACCTCGTGCACCCGGTACACCTGCGCCCCGAGCCACGCCGACACCGCGGTCGTCGCCAGCGTACCGATCAGCCGTTCCTTCACCGGGCGGTCCAGCGTCTCGCCGACGAAGTCCTTGTTGGACAGCGACACCAGCACCGGCCACCCCGTCGCGACCATCTCGTCCAGCCGCCGGGTCGCCTCCAGGCTGTGCCGCGTGTTCTTCCCGAAGTCGTGCCCGGGATCGATCAGCACCGACTCCCGCGGCACACCGAGCGACACCGCCCGCTCGGCCAGACCCAGGGTCACCTCGAGGATGTCGGCCAGGACGTCGTCGTACGTCACCCGATGGGGTCGGGTGCGCGGCTGGACACCGCCCGCGTGCGTGCACACCAGCCCCACCCGGTACCGCGCCGCGACCTCCGCGAGGCGCGGGTCGACGCCGCCCCACGCGTCGTTCAGCAGGTCCGCACCCGCCTCGCACACCGCCTCGCCGACCTCGGCCCGCCAGGTGTCCACGCTGATGACCACGTCGGGGAAGCGGCGCCGCACCTCCGCCACGAAGCCGACCGTCCGCCGGGCCTCCTCCGCGGCCGTGACGTCCTCGCCCGGTCCGGCCTTCACACCGCCGATGTCGATGATGGCGGCGCCCTCGGCCACCGCCTGCTCCACACGCGCGAGGGCCGGCTCGTCCCGGAAGGTGGCCCCCTGGTCGTAGAAGGAGTCCGGAGTCCGGTTCACGATCGCCATGATCACCGGCTCGTGGGGCCCGAATTCCCGCCTGCCCAGCCTGAGCATCCGCTGTGACCTCTCCTAGTACGTCCCGCAGTACGGCCGCCTGTGACCCTAACCGTCGGACTCGCATGGCACGATCGGACCCTGAGAGATTCGACGTCCGGCACAGCGTCCGGCAGAGAGCGTGGGGATCCCGAGGCGATGCTGATGTTCTTGTTCCTGGTCGTCGCGCTGGCCGTCGTGGTCGCCGCGGTGACACTCGCCGTGGTGGGCGGCGGCGAAAGCGCCCCGCTGCCCGAGGTGGCGCCGGAGCGGCTGCAGGACCCGCTGCCCCCGGACCGCCCGGTGAACCGTGCCGACGTGGAGAGCCTGCGCTTCCCGCTGGCCCCGCGCGGCTACCGGATGGCGGACGTGGACGACGCCCTCGGCCGCGTCGCCGCCGAACTCGCCGAGCGGGACGCCCGTATCGCCGATCTGGAGTCCGCGCTCGCCGGGGCCAGGGCCGCGGCTGCACACGTCCGCCTGGAGAAGGCCGATCACCCGGAGGACGGGCGATGAGCGAAGGCGCCGCCCTCGCCGGACCGGACGGCGCCCTGCGCTGCCCGTGGGCCCTGTCCACCGAGGACTACGTGTCGTACCACGACGAGGAGTGGGGCCGCCCGGTCCACGGCGACGACGCCCTCTTCGAGCGCATCAGCCTGGAGGCCTTCCAGTCGGGCCTGTCGTGGATCACGATCCTGCGCCGCCGCCCGGGTTTCCGCGCGGCCTTCGCCGGCTTCCGGATCGAGAAGGTCGCCGCGTTCACCGACGAGGACCGCGAGCGCCTGCTGGCGGATCCGGGCATCATCCGCAACCGCGCCAAGATCGACGCCACCCTCGCCAACGCGCGCGTGCTCGCCGGCTGGGCCGAGGGCGAGCTGGACGAGTTCATCTGGTCCCACGCCCCCGACCCGGCCGGCCGCCCGGCCCCGAAGACCCTCGCCGACGTCCCGGCCGTGACTCCCGGGTCCACGGCCCTGTCGAAGGCCCTGAAGAAGCGCGGCCTGAGATTCGTCGGCCCGACGACGGCGTACGCGCTCATGCAGGCGTGCGGCCTGGTGAACGACCACCTGGAGGCATGCGTGACCAGAAGCGCCCTTCAGGGGCGGGGGTAGGCCGAATCGATGTGCGGCTTCGCCGCGTGAGCGCGATCGGCCGTGACGCGCCCGCGGTTCCCCCGGGCGCGTCACCGCCCCGGACTCACCGGCCCAGGTACTTCGGCTTCTCCTTGTTCACGAACGCCTGCACGGCGATCCCGTGGTCCTCGGACCGGCCGGCCCGGGCCTGCAGCTCGTCCTCCTTCTCCAGGGTCTCGCCGAGGGAGTGCGTCAGGCCGAAGGCCATCGCCTCCTTGATCGCCGCATACGCCACGGTCGGGCCCTCGGCCAGCGCCCGCGCCGTCTTCCCGGCCTCGGCGCGCAGCTCGGCCGCGGGGACGACCCGGTTGGCGATGCCCAGCTCCAGGGCGTCCTGGGCGCTGATGCTGCGCGGGAAGAGCAGCAGGTCGGCGGCGCGGCTGGGGCCGATCACGCGGGGCAGGGTCCAGGAGATCCCGGAGTCGGCGGTCAGGGCGACGCCCGCGAAGGACGTGTTGAAGGCGGCGGTGTCGGAGACCACCCGGTAGTCGGCGGCGAGCGCGAAACCGAAACCGGCCCCGGCCGCGACCCCGTTCACCGCGGCGACCACCGGCTTGGGCGCCCCGGCGAGAGCCCGCACGATCGGGTTGTAGTGCTCCTTGACCGTGCTCATCGTCTGCCCGGACCCGGTCTCCCGGTCCGCCGCGAGCAGCCCGATGTGCTCCTTGAGGTCCTGGCCGACGCAGAACGCCCGGTACCCGGCGGCGGTCAGCAGGATCGCCCGTACGGCCGTGTCCCCGGCCGCGGCTTCCGCCGCCTCCCGCAGGGCGACCTTGGTCGCGATGTTCAGCGCGTTCATCGCCTCGGGGCGGTTCAGCGTGATCGTCGCGAGCCCGTCGCTCACCTCGTAGAGCACGGTGTCGGCCATGGCGCATCCCCTCCGGTTCGCGGATGACGTACCGCTCAGTACGTCCTGGTATGAAGGACAGCATGGCGGAGAACGCCGTCCGGGGGCCGGACCGGACGTGTGACCTGCGTCAAAGAAAAACGGAGCCGAGCCGGTCGGCGGAACTCGGTGCGGCGGAGAAGTATCGCAGCCACATCGCCGAATTGAGTGGTTTTGCTCGCGCGCGTTGCCCAAGCGATGCCGACCGATGTTGGTCATCGGGTCCTGCGATGCGGGATAATGGCTGGGAAGCAATGTGTTCGATGCCGGTGTCGCGTGTCCGTTCGGGAACCGCGGATGCCCTCCCAGGGCTCTCGGCAGACGATGAGCTGGTTTCAGGAAGGGGAACGAGCATGGCGGCCATGAAGCCGCGGACGGGCGATGGCCCGCTCGAGGTGACCAAGGAGGGGCGGGGCATCGTCATGCGCGTTCCGCTCGAAGGCGGCGGTCGACTCGTCGTCGAGCTGACCCCTGACGAGGCCGAGGCGCTCGGCGACGCCCTCAAGAAGGTCGTCGTCTGACGTCCCAGCCATCCTGTCCTTCCGACTGCCCCGGCATCGTACGCGGTGCCGGGGCAGCCGCGTCTTTCGACACCGCGGCGGGCCGCTCACCGTTTGACGGCGCACAGCAGACCGTCGCCCACCGGGAGCAGCGACGGCACCAGCTCCTGGCTCTCGCGCACCGCGCGCAGCAGCTCGCGCAGCCGCAGCACCTCGGTCGGCTGCGGTCCGGAGTCGACGGTCCGGCCGTTCGCGAAGACGCCCTCGAAGACCACCAGGCCGCCGGGGCGCAGCAGGCGCAACGATTCAGCTAGATAGTCCAGGTACTCGTGCCGGTCCCCGTCGCAGAAGACGAGGTCGTAGCCGGCGTCCGCGAGCCGGGGGAGCACCTCGAGCGCGCGGCCGGGGATGAAGCGCGCCCGGTTGCTGGCGAAACCGCAGGCGCGAAAGGCCTGCCGGGCGAACTGCTGGTGCTCCGGCTCCGGGTCGACCGTGGTGAGCACTCCGTCCGGGCGCATGCCGTGCAGCAGATGGATTCCGGACACCCCGCAGCCGGTGCCGATCTCCGCGACCGCCTTGGCGTCAACGGAGGCGGCGAGCAGACGCAGGGCTGCGCCCGTGCCGGGCGACACCGAGCGCAGCCCTGCCTCGCGGGCCCGGTCGCGGGCCCAGCGCAGCGCTTCGTCCTCGGCGACAAAGGCGTCGGCGAACGCCCAGCTCGTCTGCCGGTTGCCGGTAATGACCCTCTCCCGTCCCCATGGTTGCCTGGGCGTGACTGTATCCGTTGGGGTCGGGAACCCGCAGATGGGACCGGGCGTTTAAAGGGGTGGGCCAGTGGCCCGGAGACGCGACGGGGGGTAAGAGGTGGATCAGGGCACCGAGCACCTGCTGATCCAGCCGCACGAGCCGTGTCAGCCTGTATCAAATTCTCGTAAAACCGCTTATCCGGAGCTAACGGGCGAGGTGGCTATGGTAGGGGCTCCACTGGACACCACCAGAGCTGACAGGGGAGGTGCGGCTGCGCCCGGGGACCGGGGCGGAGTGCTGCGGCGCTTCCTCGGGTCGGCGGGCAGGCCGAAATCCGTGACCGACACCGCTGCTGACCACCACGCCGGTTTCGCCGCAGGCGAAGCCCAGACCGCGACCTTCTCCACCGACGCGGACGGGCAGGCGTGGACTCCGCCCACGTGGGAGGAGATCGTCAGCACGCACAGCGGCCGGGTGTACCGGCTCGCCTACCGCCTGACGGGCAACCAGCACGACGCCGAGGACCTCACCCAGGAGGTCTTCGTCCGTGTCTTCCGCTCCCTGTCGACGTACTCGCCGGGCACCTTCGAGGGCTGGCTGCACCGCATCACCACCAACCTCTTCCTGGACATGGTCCGGCGCAAGCAGCGCATCCGCTTCGACGCCCTCGGCGAGGACGCGGCCGAGCGTCTGGCCAGCCGCGAGCCCAGCCCGCACCAGATCTTCAACGACGCCCACTTCGACGCCGACGTCCAGCAGGCCCTCGACACCCTCGCGCCCGAGTTCCGCGCCGCCGTCGTCCTGTGCGACATCGAGGGACTGTCGTACGAGGAGATCGCCGCGACGCTCGGCGTGAAGCTGGGCACGGTCCGTTCCCGGATCCACCGCGGCCGCTCCCAGCTCCGCAAGGCGCTCGCGCATCGCTCCCCGGAGGCCCGCGCGGCCGAGCGGCGCTCTTTCCTGGCGCGCGTTCCCGCTCTGGGGGGAGGGGGCGCGACCGCGTGAGTGGATCCCGGCCCAAACCTGCGGAGGCGCACCTCGCAGAGCAGCACCTGGGAGACCGGCTCTCCGCCCTGGTGGACGGAGAACTCGGTCATGAGTCGCGTGAGCGGGTCCTCGCGCACCTGGCCACCTGTGCCCGGTGCAAGGCGGAGGCGGACGCCCAGCGCCGGCTGAAGAACGTGTTCGCGGAGGCGGCCCCGCCGCCCCCCTCGGCGAGTCTCCTGGCCCGCCTCCAGGGCCTGCCCGGAGGAGGTGACCTGGGCGGCGACGGCATGTCGCCGCCCGGGGGCGGCCTCTTCGGACGCGGCTCCCACGACGAGGCGGCAGGAACCACCGGGCCCGAAGGAGCCTCCGGCGGCTTCGGTGCCTTCGGAGTGAGGCGCGGCGAGCGCTTCGCGTTCGGGTACGTCCCCGCCCGCCCGCACGGTCCCGCCGGCCCGTCGCACGGCGTCCCGGCTCCCGAGGAGCGAGGTTTCCGCATCCACCTCGTCGGCCGTCCGGACGACGGCCGCTCCGCCTCGCGCGGTCTGCGGTTCGCGGTCGCCGCCGCCGGTGCGGTGTCGCTCGCCGCGGTCGCTCTCGGCGGCGTGACCACCGCCGTTCCCGGGGACAGCAGCGCCGACGCCCGCGGCGGCTCCGGCACAGGCAGCAACGTGGTCCCGGCGCGGCCGGCCGGCACCGGCGCGGCCACGCCCGACACACAGCGCCGTCGCCCGGGCGGACCGCTCCTCGCCCAGGGCGGCACCCAGTTCGGCCAGGCTCCGGCCGTTCCGACGTCCATGGCCGCACCGCTGGTGCCCGGACTGCCGACCCCCGACATGGGCAAGGCCCAGAGCGACGCCCTGCGTAGCCTGACCGCGCCGGTGATGGCCCGTGCGGCCGCGGTCTCCCCGCTGATACCTCCGCTCGACCACACCGTGGTCTATCCGCTCACCGCCTGGACCGGGTTCCCGGGAGTGGCCGGCTCCGGCCTGCTGTCCGCCTCCGTCCCCGACACCACTTCCGCTCCCTCGCCGTCCCCCTCCACTCCCCGCCAGACGCCCTGACCGGGCACTGCGCCACGGCCCGCGAACCTGGTTGAATCCTGTGAGAACCGTTCCCGCGGCGTGACCCGGGGGCGCAGTCGCCGTTCCGTGGCCACCGTCGAAGCGCGCGGCCGCGGCCAGCCGTGGGGAGAGCATGAACGAGGGGAACCGTGTCCCGCCGGAGGACGGGCCTCAGGGACCTGCGGGGGTGGCACCGGCCGAGGCCGCCGACTTCGAGCCGGCACCTCCGGCCACCACGACGGAGTCCACGCGGACGGCCGGGCCCGGCGAGGAGCGCGTCGAGGCCGTGGCCGGCGGCGACTTCGAGCTGGCCAAGCCGCTGCCGGGGCCGGCGGGCGCGGCCGAGGCGGACACGAGCCCGCGGGCCGGCGTCGCGGGCGGCACCGGGGAGACCGCCTGGGCGGCTGCCACCGAGCGGCCGAAGCCGCTGCACGACCCCGACCCCTATGGCACCCCGCCGTACGGCCGGCCGGGCCCCTGGGCGCCCGCACCGCCCGTACAGCACCCCGCGGCCACCCTGGCCCAGGGGGCGGCTCTGCCGGCCCCGGCGGTGCCCGCGGCCGACGCCCCCGCCCCTGAGGCCCCGGCGCCCGTACCCGGGTCGCCCACCACCCTGGCCGCCGCACCCGCACCCGCACCCGGCACCCCCGGCACGATCCCCGCGCCGGCCCCCGCGGCGCCGGTACCCGCCGTCGCTGCGGTCGACGGGACCGCGCCCGGCGTCGGCGCTCCGGCCCCGGTCCCCGCCACCCCCATGCCGGCGCCGGGCTCGGACCGGCGGCGCTACGACCCATGGGCCGCCGGTCCGGCCACCGAACAGATGCTGGGGCAGGGGGCGTTGCAGCAGACCGGCGTCGCGGTGCCGGCGAAGGAGCAGCGCAACCGGCGGGCGAAGCGGCTGCTGGTGGTGTGGAGCCTGGTGATCGCCCTGGTGTCCGCCGGTGCCGGCGGGATCGCCGGAGCCTGGGCCGAGCGTCAGGGCCTGGGCGATGACGTGCATCTGCCGCAGGCCGGGGCCGTGCCCGCCGGGCGGGCGCCGGACAGCGTGGCCGGGATAGCCGCACGCGCGCTGCCCAGCGTCGTCACCCTGCACGTCACGGGAACCGATCAGTCGGACACCGGTACCGGCTTCGTACTCGACACCAGGGGCCACATCCTCACCAACAACCATGTCGTAGCGCCCGCCGGATCGGACGGCGCGATATCCGTGACCTTCAGCAGCGGCGACACCGCCAAGGCCGAGGTGGTCGGCCGGGACAGCGGGTACGACCTCGCCGTCGTCCAGGTCCACGGCGTCCACGGGCTCACCCCGCTGCCCCTCGGCAACTCCGACGACGTCCGGGTCGGTGACCCCGTCGTCGCCATCGGCGCCCCCTTCGACCTCGCCAACACGGTCACCTCCGGCATCATCAGCGCCAAGGAGCGGCCCATCACGGCCGGCGGCGAGAAGGGCGACGGGAGCGATGTCTCGTACGTCGACGCGCTGCAGACCGACGCGCCCATCAATCCCGGCAACTCCGGTGGCCCGCTCCTCGACTCCAGGGCCCAGGTGATCGGCATCAACTCCGCGATCCGTTCCGCCGACGACGGCTCGGACTCGGGCGGCAGCCAGGCCGGCTCCATCGGTCTCGGCTTCGCCATCCCCGTGAACCAGGCCAAGCGCGTCGCCGAGGAACTGATCAACCACGGCCGTGCCACCCATCCCGTCATCGGTGTCACCCTCGACATGGGGTACACCGGCGACGGCGCCCGTATCGACGGCAAGAGCGCGGGCGGCGGCCCGGCGGTGAGCCGGGGCGGCCCCGGTGAGCGGGCCGGTCTCGAGGCGGACGACGTCATCACCGAGGTGGACGGGCAGCGCGTGCACACGGCCCAGGAACTGATCGTCAAGATCCGTGCGCACCGGCCCGGTGACCGGCTGCGGCTGACGGTCCGGCGTGACGGGACCGACCGGGAGGTCTCGCTCCGGCTGGGCGCGGCGGAGCAGAACTGACACAAGTCTCACCTCGGACGGTACCGGTCGGACAGGAACGGCGGGTACCGTTGAGCGACCGAGGACATCGCAAGGAGCGACAGGTGTTCAATGACATAGGGCCACTGGAGCTGGTGACGATCATCGTGCTCGCCGTGCTCGTCTTCGGTCCGGACAAGCTCCCGAAGGTCATCCAGGACGTCATGCGCACGATCCGGAAGATCCGCGAGTTCTCCGAGAGCGCCAAGCAGGACATCCGCAACGAACTGGGCCCGGAGTTCAAGGACTTCGAGTTCGATGACCTCAACCCCAAGACGTTCATCCGCAAGCAGTTGGACAACGACGAACTGGGGCTGAAGGAGATCCGCAACGGGTTCGACCTGAAGAAGGAGATGGCCGAGGTCACGGACGCCGTCCACGCTCGGGAGAGCGAGACGTCCGCGTCGTCGTCGGGACCGGCTTCCTCGGCGCGGGTCGACATGACCAAGAAGTCCGAGGCACTCGGCAAGGACGAGCTGCCGCCCTTCGACGCGGACGCCACCTAGGGCCGCCACCCGGCTCCGACACGCGCACGCGGGCGTACGCCGCGCACGTGACGCGTTTCATAGCACGCCCCCGTCGCACACGGCTTGAACAGGCCGTTCGTGCGACCCACGCATCCAGTGCCTGCCCTGAGGCTCTCACCGGTGTGGATATGCTGCCGAGTTGTTGTGCGGACCGGACGAGTACGCCCGAAGGGGGGCGGGCCACCCGGTCCGACGAGAGCGAGGAGGCGTCCGGGCAGATGGAGACGACGAGTCGGGTGGGCGCACAGGCGCCGGCCGCGGAGGGCGAACAGCAGCTGCCCTCCGCCCGGCGCACGGTCGACGGTTACCTGCAGGCGCCGTTCCCCTGGTACGGCCTCGACGAGGCGTTCACGGGGCCGCGTTGGCTGATGCAGGTCGGTACGGCGGCCGACGGTGCCGTCGAGCACGGGTCGATCGGGCACGGGGACGAGCCCTCCGTACGGGGCGAGGCCGGCGCCGCCGACGAGCCGCGGGAGAAGTTCGCGGTGGTCGTCACCGTCGCCGCGCAGCCGTCCCGCAGGAGCGCCGACGGTACGGGGCTGCTGGAGGCCACGTCGGTCTCCTCGGCGGCGTGGCTTGCCGGGGTGGGGCTGCTGTCGTTCACCTGGCCCGGGCAGATGGACCACAGTCTGCGCGACGACTGGCTGGAGCAGCAGACCGAGACCGCGTGGGCCCTGGCCGACGATCTCGAGGGACCGGAGTGGAGTCGGCTCTCTCTTCCCGTGGACGGGGTCGCCGCCTCTTTCCACTACCGGGAGTCCGAGTTCGGATGGGTGCTCGCCGGTACCACTGAGGCGGGGGTGCACCTGGGAGCGTACGGGCGGGGGATGAGCGCGTACGGGCTCGGCTTCGCCGTGGTGAAGGACGTCTCCGCTTACGCGTGACACAAGGGCGCCGGTCTTCCCCGGCGCCCTTTCGTCGTCCGGTCTCGGGTACGGCGAGCTGCCCACGGCCCGCCGGGAAGCGCCCCAGAACTTGGGTTCGAGCCCTGCCGGGGCACCAGGCAAAAGGCCCCGGACCGATCATGTTCCGGGGCCTTCCAGCACCCGCCTGTCCCAGTCCGCGTCCGACCAGCGCAAGCCGGGGTCAGCGAGACATGGTGCCGCAGTTCACCGGCGCGGCCCTCACGGTTTGAGGACGACCTTCTCGCAGCGGTCCTTCTTGTTCTTGAACAGGTCGTATCCGGTCGGTGCCTCGGTCAGCGGCAGCCGGTGGGTGATGACCCTGGTGGGGTCGATCTTGCCCTGCTCGATCAGACCCAGCAGCGGCTTCATGTATCTCTGCACGTGGCACTGCCCGGTGCGCAGGGTCAGGGACCTGTTCATCCAGGCACCCGCCGGGAACTTGTCGATCAGCCCGCCGTAGACACCGATGACCGACACCACCCCGCCGCTGCGGCAGGACAGGATGGCCTGGCGCAGGGCGTGTGGCCGGTCGGTTTCGGAGCGCACCGCCTGCTTGGCGCGGTCGTAGAGGTGGACGTGAGAGGCACCGTGCGTGGCCTCCAGGCCGACCGCGTCGATGCACTTGTCGGGGCCGCGACCACCGGTGAGTTCGAGCAGTGCCGAGCGTACGTCGGTGTTCTCGAAGTCGATCGTCTCGTATCCCTGGGCGGCGGCCATGTCGAGCCGGTAGCTCTCCTTGTCGATCGCGATGACCTTTTCCGCGCCCAGGACCCGGGCGCTGTCCATGGCGAACTGGCCGACCGGACCGGCGCCCCAGACGGCGACGACGTCACCGTCCTGGATGTCGCACATCTCGGCGCCCATGTACCCGGTCGGCAGGATGTCGGACAGGAACAGCACCTGCTCGTCGGTGAGGTCCGGCTCGATCTTGAGGGCGTTGGCGTCGGCGAGCACCACGCGGGCGTACTCGGCCTGGCCGCCGGCGAAGCCGCCGGTGAGGTGGGAGTAGCCGTAGATGCCGCTGGTGGGGTGGCCGAAGAACTTCTCCGAGATGCCGGCGTTGGGGTTGGTGTTCTCGCAGCACGAGTACAGCTCTGCGCGACAGGACGCGCAGGCGCCGCAGGCAATGGGGAAGGGCACGACGACCCGGTCGCCGACGCGCAGTCCGTCGCTGATGCCGGGGCCCACCTCGACGACCTCTCCCATGAACTCGTGGCCCATGATGTCGCCCTTTTCCATGGTGGGGACGTAGCCGTCGAGCAGATGGAGGTCGGAGCCGCAGATCGCCGTCGAGGTGATCTTCACGATGGCGTCGCGGCTGTTGAGGATCGACGGATCGGGGACGTCCTGCACCTCGACCGAGTTGCGTCCCGTCCAGCAGTTCGCCTTCATGCCAGGGCCTCCTTCAGTTCGTCCTCGGTCAGCGGTCGGGCCGGATGCTGCGGGAACTCGCCGCGGGCCCGCTTGCCGCCGGGCGCGCCCTCGGAGCGGACGACCTCGCCGGTCTCCGCGATCTGCTTGAAGCGGCGCAGGTCATCGTCCAGCTGCTGGTGCGGTTCCTCGCCGAAGTAGCGCGCCGCGGCCTTGCCCAGCGCCCCGCCGGGTAGGTCGTAGCGCAGGGTCACCCGGATCTCCGTGCCCCGGCCGCCGGGGGCGGGCACGAAGCGGACCTCGCCGGAGTTGTCGATGTCGGCACCGTCCACCGAGCGCCAGGCGATCAGCGCGCCGGGGACGTCCTGAGTGGTCTCGGCGTCCCATTCGACCGCCTCGTCGAACGGTGCGACGGCCCGCCAGTGACTGGTGCGCGGGCCGGTGACGCGCACCTCGTCCACGTGCGCCATGAAGTCCGGCAGTCGTTTCAGGTCGCTCCACAGGGCGTAGACCTCGTCCGGGGGCCGGGCGACGGTGGTGGTCGCGGTCACTTCCATGGGGGCGCTCCTGTGGGTGCGGGTCACGGCCGCGTAGACGTCCGTGGCCGTGATGGCGGTGACCGCGGCGGTCGCGGCAACGGTGCGGCCGAGGCCACGACCGTCGTGGTTCTTCAGGGCCCGGGTCAGCATCGCCAGATCCATGAGGTCGCCACTGACGCGGCCCCAGAGCCAGGCGGGATGCGGCCGCCCCAGCAGTCCGGTCGCCGCCGCCAGCTCGCGCACGCCCACGGCGGTCGTGGCGGAGCGGTGCCGCAAGGTGTCGTCCACGCCCAGGGCCCGGGTGAAGCCCGCCGGGGTGAGGACCTGGGGCACGCCCAGGAGCGCACTGGTCCAGCCGAGGCTCCGGACGAGCGGATCGTGCCGTAGGCGGGAGGCGGAATGGGTGTCTGTCTTCATGAGTGCTCCCCACGTGCGGTGAGGCGAACGGAAGGCGGGCCACTTGAGGGAGAAGGCGAAGCGGGCCACTTGAGGGCGAAGGTGAAGAGGGCGCCACTTGAGGGAGAAGGTGAAGAGGGCATAACGGACAACGTCGGGTTTTCTCCCGGCCCGACAACTGCCGGTCCAGCCCCGGCCGGAGGACCGGCAGATCGCCACCCGTCCCCCGGACCGGTCCGGTGAAACAGGGGGCACGGCGGCCCCGGGTCTCTTACCGCTTGTGGCCG